>VGXE01000062.1 GCA_016873455.1 Nitrospira sp.
GAATATATTGAGGTGTTCTATAACCGGCAGCGCCTGCATCAGGCGCTGGGCTATCGGAGTCCGGAAGAGTTCGAACGGCGGGAGAGTGAGGCCTAATCACCGTGTCTGTTTTTTCGGGGCCACCTCAAGAAGACCCTCCTCGAATAATGTTCACGTTCATCACACTGGCTCCGATATTCACCAGGGCCGTGGTTTCTTCCTGACCCATTGGATAATTGATGGCATGCATGTTCTCGACAGCGAATGCATCCACATCCATGACCATCGGGATCAAACCAGCACCTTTCACCAGCTCCGTCAACTCGTTGATCTTGTCCTTCTTCGCAGCCACAAGGATGATGGCCATCTCCCCCTGACTGTCTTCGGAAGCCGACGAGGGCAATACATGAAAATCGATATTCACTTCATTAATATCGAATGGAATGTACTGCTCAGCAGCCAGCTTCACTTGACCTTCCAATTCTTCTTCCGGCATCGGCGGAAGGGTGATCTTCTTTACAATCACCGCATGACCAGAAATGGAAATTGCCACTTGCTTATTCTTGATTCCAGTCTCATCAAATAATTCCTAATGGCTGACACAACACGCCCTTCATCCATCACGGTGCCGTCGACAATGACTTCAGGCTCTAGCGCCTTGCATCCAAACTTCTGAAGGAAATACCGTCCCTTGCTTTCCTTCACTTGCACGACCTTGATCGCGCTTGAGCCGATATCCAGGCCGACAAGCTGACGCCGGGGCGTCAGGAACGACATCAGGTCTGTTTCAAACACGTTCTTAAACGAGCTCAGCATTGGCATACTCGCCACCCTACACCACAATGTTCCGTGCGCGAATGATTTTCTTGATTTCTGACATCTTGCTTCTCGCGGAGAGTTTCCACTTCCGTCATCCTCAAAGCGGCTCCTTGAACATTCACCGAATTCAGAGGGAACCTGCGTCATCAATAAAACGGCTTACCGGACAATGCTTCTTGTCTTGGGCGCCACGTGTCTGGTTTGTCGCTGCCATCGTAGTTAGGTTTTATACGTCAATATTTTCACTTACGAAGTCCATACTGCGTCCACACACAGGCAAGTATAGTCAATATGGTCAGTCTGTCAAGAAAACCGGAAGAAACGAAATTGCGGGGGAGGATCAGGAGGCTCGAGGCTTAAGATTTCTGGATGTCTCGATGCTTGAGGGAAACTTTATAACCCATGGCCCCGAGGCTTTCCTGTAAGCGGCTGGCCACGGCAACGGAACGGTGGCGCCCTCCGGTACAGCCGATGGCAATGGTCAAATAGCTCCGGGGCTCTCGCTCGAACAGTGGGATGAGAAACTGCAACAGCCCTTCAAGGCGTTCCACAAGGGCCACAGCATTGGGGTCTGAAAGGACGAAGGATCGCACCCGGGGATCTTCTCCTGACAGCGCCTTTAGATCGGGCACGAAGTAGGGATTCTTCAGAAAGCGCGCATCAAACAGCAGGTCGATTTCATAGGGAATCCCAAACTTGTAGCCGAACGTCAACAGCGATATGGTCAACTGCTTCTCGGTCCGATCATGCCCGAATTGAGTTGCGAGCAGATCTCGCAGCTCATGTACGGTTAAATCGGACGTGTCGATCACGCGGTCGGCGTGTCGCCGGAGTTCTGCCAGCCGTTCCTTCTCGAATCTCACACCTTCTGATACGGGCAACTGGGGCATCACCGGATGCGGCCGTCTGGATTCAGAAAACCGCCTGAGGAGCACTTCTTCTCGCGCCTCAAAAAACAACAGCTGAACGGAGTGGCCAAGCGCCTTGACTCGTTCAAGAATGCCAACGAGATCTGAAAAGAACACGCGCTCCCGAATGTCAATTCCCAACGCCACGTTGGTAATCTCCCCGTGCTGCCGATTACAGAGGTCGGCGAATGTCGGGAGAAGGGCTGGAGGAAGGTTGTCGACGCAGAAATAACCTGCGTCCTCAAAGGCCTTGAGCGCGTGAGACTTTCCGGAACCAGATAGGCCGCTGACGATAACTAAATTGAGCCGCGCCTCATGACGTTCAGGCACAATTACCCCTATACCGGCCACGCCAGGAGGAAGGATCACGCTCTGTGTTCGCCCCCCAGAGTGGCCTCAGATGCTGGAGGAGCCGCTGATGCGACGTGTCTTGCCGGGTTTGTGGTTAGCCAATCGCTCCTTCCACTTTCGAAGCTGCGCATCGACCCGGTCGACGAGGGCATCAATTGTGGCATACATCTCTGGAGTCGACGTTTTCGCTTGTACCGATTTACCGTGGACGGTTCCGATCGCTTCGGCCTTATGCTGGAGTTTTTCAACTCCCAGGACAACCTCTAGCGACTCCATTTTCAAGCCATAACGATCCAACTTCCCGAACCGTGTCTCGACATAGTCTTTCAGTGCGGGAGTAATGTCCATATGCCGACCTGTAATTTTAAGCTTCATGCGCGCCTCCAATCATTGGATACATGGCATGATCACGCACGGTTAGAAGAACCGCTTGCGCTGACTGGCAGATGGGATGTTCTCCTCTGCCCGATACTTGGCCACCGTACGCCTCGCAATCAATACTTGGTGTGTCCGAAGACGCGCAGCGATTTCTTCGTCTTTTAACGGCCGCTTCGCGTCCTCTTCTCCCACCATTTTTCGGATCATTTCCCTCACGGATACAGAAGAATGCATGTCCGAGGGCTGATCCGCATGCTGTAATCCCGCGTTAAAAAAGAACTTCAATTCCAGCATGCCTTGCGGACAATACATATACTTGTTGGCCGTGACACGACTGATGGTCGACTCATGCATTCCGATATCCTCTGCCACCTGCTTGAGCACAAGTGGTTTGAGATACTGCACCCCGTGGTCAAAAAACTGTTCTTGAAACTTGACGATGCTCGACACGACTTTGAGGATCGTCTTATTACGCTGCTCAATGCTACGAATGACCCACTGGGCTGCGCGCAGCTTTTCATCCATGTAGGCCTTCGTCTCAGGCGTGCCGCCCTGGCTTGAAGCCATCACTTGTTTGTAATAGGGGCTGATACGCATGCGGGGGAGACCTTCGTCATTCAGTAGCACGACCCATTCCCCTTCATTCTTCACGACAAACACATCCGGAACGATGACATAATTCTGCGTGTTCGTGAATGGCCGACCCGGCTTCGGCTCCAAGTTCTCGATGACTTTGGTGGCTTGAAACACTTCTTCCACCGTCACATTCAACGCCTTAGCAATCTTAGGGTATTGTTTCTTCTCCAGATCCTTCAAATGATGAAGAATGACGCCCTCCACAACCGATCCCTTCAGCGCGCCAGGCCTGGCACCTAATGATCCGATCAAATTGCGGCCCAAGTGCCCGAGTTGCAGCAAGAGACATTCAGAGAGATCCCTAGCCCCCACACCGGTAGGATCAAACGTGTGAATGTCTCGCAACACCGACTCAGCATCGGCTTCCGTGAAGTCGGTTCCGGCTACCACTTCAGACAACGGTATTCGCAGATACCCATCATCATCAAGATTGCCGATGATCAATCGACCAAGGGTTTTCGCTCGATCTGGCAATCCTGACAAAGACAGCTGCCAAAGGAGATGTTCCTCCAAAGAGGTTGGCTTCGCCACGGTTTGCTCATAGGAAGGAAACTCGTCTTGACCCGACGAGGGATATTCGGAGGCACCGGCTCGCCGGTCACTCCCGAAATACTCCTCCCACCCGGATGCAGTGAATTCTTCGGGCGATCCCCGCTCTTCCGGTGTTCCTCCCTCTTCCGGCTGGTCTTGGCCGGTGGCAACCGGTGCTTCCTCAGCCTTGTCTTCGGCCTGACCTGTCTCTCCTTCTTCGACTTCCGCTTGCAGTTCATCCAATAACGGATTTTCCATCAGGTGTTGCGACAGACTCTGTTGCAATTCGAGACGCGAGAGCTGCAACAGCTTGATCGCTTGTTGCAACTGCGGTGTCATGATGAGCTTTTGGCTCAGCTTGAGATCCAGACGTAATTTCATGGCAAAGGTCCTATTCGGCTATAACTTGAACCCTTCTCCGAGATAGACTGCCCGGGCGGTCTCACTCTTGACGATGACATCAGGAGGCCCCGATTCCAGAATCGACCCCTCGTTAATGATATAGGCGCGGTCCACAATGGAAAGTGTCTCCTGCACGTTGTGATCGGTAATAAGTATGCCGATCCCTTTGCCTCGTAATCGCGTGATAATCTGTTGAATGTCTGCCACGGCAATCGGGTCGATCCCCGCAAACGGCTCGTCCAGAAGCATGAAGGACGGGGTTGTCGCTAATGCCCGGGTGATCTCCAAACGGCGTCGTTCGCCACCTGAAAGTGCGTAGGCCATACTTGTCCTGATATGTGACAGATCCAGTTCTTTCAACAACGCCTCTACCCTCTGAACCCGTTCTTCGCGAGCATACCCCAGCATTTCAAGAACCGCCAAGACATTATGCTCGACTGACAGTCGTCGGAATACCGACGACTCCTGCGGCAAATAGCCAATTCCTCGCCGCGCCCGCTTGTACATCGGCAGATTCGTAACAGCCTCGCCGTTGAAGGTAATCTGCCCCTCATCTGGTTGGCACAGGCCGACCATCATGTCGAAAATCGTGGTCTTCCCTGCTCCGTTCGGACCCAACAGGCCCACCACCTCACCTGCCCGAACCTCAATGGCAACACCCTTGACAACTTTGCGGCCGCGAAAACTTTTGACGAGTCCGCTCGCCCTGAGACATTCCGTGCGCTTGACCGCCGCCACGTCGGCAATTGGGTCCATTCCAGAATGAAACCCCGGACTCATGGCGCGCCCTGGCCTTCTCCCTCGATATGGACACGAGAGTCACCTTCCACGACGCTTCGCTCCTCCGTGAGATAGATCGTGATCGTTTTGCCGCTCACGCGAGTCCCCTTCTCCCAGGCGACTGGATCTCCCGTCAGAACGATCCTATCTCCGTCGCTGAAGTACACGGCCTTTTGGCATGTCGCATGACCCCCGGCGTATTGAATCTGGACATGATCGATCGCTTCGACTCGGTTCACAGAGTGGTTGGACAATCCCGGCGGTGACTCATGCCCCTGGGCTGCGGAGCGCCTTTGAGGCGTTACTCCGCCTGTGCCCTCACCTGAGCTTTTCGGCACAGCCCCCTTGGCTTGCCCCTCGGCATGAAACAAGACAACCATTTTATCCGAGCGTACGAGAAGCGGCCCCCTCGCAAGGACGACGGTGCCTTCAAATATCGCCTGGCTATCCTGTTTGCGTACTGTAACTTTCTTTGCGGTGATCGTGGTGGGAATGGGAGCGGTTTCTCCCATTTTGGAAAGAAACCCTGGCTCTGCCGGATACACATCCACTGCACCTGCCGCCAGAATGGCGTTAAGAAGCAGGAAGAAAATCCACATGCACATCCTCTAAGATCTGAAACTCCTCTGAGTCCACCCTCCCCAGCAACCCTCGTCCTGTGACTGTGACACCATGGCCGACAATTCGAATCGCATCATTGGTGTGAAGCTCTTTCGTCGCATCTGTCCAGGCCACATGGTTCGTATAGATCGTATACCCGCTTTGAGTCTCAACAACCATTGGATCGCTCTGATTGGCCAGTACAAGATTCTTCGTCGCAATATCGAGGGTTCCTTCTTCCCCAGAAACCGTCATCTCTTTTCCCTGTTCCCCGTAAAAGGTGATGTCCACCCCGCTGAGTAAGGCCCGGCGTTCTCGTTCAAACACACGTGCCTCCCGAGCCTGCACGTGCCATTGAATCGCATTCCCCTTGGACTGCGTAAAGGTAAAATTGGAGATTTTGGCATCCGCCTGCTCGATCGCTCCAGGAGCAACGGATTGAGTGACCGGGGTTGATCCGGCGTTGGTGTAGAGGAGGTAGCACAAAAAGGTTGCCAATACCGCACTCAAGGCAAGAAGTGTCCGTCGTGCAACACGCTCCCACATTCGGCTACCACGCTTTCCATCCAACCAGAAGAGAACTGGCACGATCGTAGCATGCATCCAGAGGCAAGTAAATGTCCTCGCGGGATCCAGAAAGCAGAACGGCCTCCCCGTGTCGCCACGGAGAGGCCGTCCAGATCATCGCGGGAAAATTCGCTCAGATCGCGCTAGGCTGATGTGTCGGACCCGGAAGCTGGCCCTTGAGCGGGTGCTGCAGCTGACTTCTTCGAGGCCGCCACCTCCGGACGAGAGACCAACTCAATGGCTACCATTTCTCCCCCATCTCCAATCCGCCGGCGCGTCTTGACGATCCTGGTATACCCACCGGGGCGATCTTTGAAACGCCCGGCTACGTCGCTGAATAGTTTGGACACCACGGTCTTACTGCGCAAGAACCCGAGCGCGCGCCGACGCGCCGGCAGCGTGCCCTCTTTCCCCAGCGTGATCATGCGTTCGGTGAACCCGCGGATTTCCTTCGCCTTGGCTTCCGTGGTCTCAATCCGCTCATGATCCAGCAGCGACGTCACGAGGCTGCGAAAGAGCGCCCAGCGGTGCTTGGTCTGTCTCCCGAGTTGTCGTCCTTTTTTCCTGTGTCGCACGGTGTTCCCCTCGGCTCAAAAGTTACTCGGACTTCGGGCTCCCATTGTGAGACGATCCCGCCTCGACCTTGGTCCCCAACGAAAGCCCCATTTCGGTCAAAATTTCTTTGATTTCATTGAGGGACTTCTTCCCAAAGTTCTTGGTCCGCAGCATCTCGCCCTCAGATTTCTGTACCAAATCAGCAATGGTCTTGATGTTGGCATTTTTCAAGCAATTGGCTGCGCGAACAGACAATTCCAGCTCATTGACGCTGCGGGAGAGGTGCTTGTTCACCTCGTACTGAGATTCCTCAATCCCTGCATCAGCCCTTCCGGCGGTACGTTCTTCGAGATTGATGAAGATATCCAGGTGTTCCCGCAAAATACCAGCCGCCGTCGACAACGCATCGCGCGGACTGATCGTAGCATCGGTCCACACTTCCATCGTCAGCTTGTCATAGTCAGTCATTCGACCGACGCGGGCATTTTCCACTTGGAAGTTGACCCGCTTGATTGGCGAGAAAATCGAGTCAATCGCAATGACCCCAATCGGCAGCCCTTCCTCTTTGTTACGCTCAGCCGGCACATACCCTCGGCCATGCTTGACCGTCATTTCGATATCGAGCGTCGCGTCTTTGTCTAACGTCGCGATGTGGAGATCCGGCGTGAGGATGGCGATGTCCGCGTCGTGAACGATGTCAGACCCCTTCGCGACCCCAGGGCCTTTTTTCTTCAGCCTGATCGTCTTGGGTTTATCGGTATGGAGCGCAAGACGCAAGCTTTTAATGTTCAAAATGATCGCCGTCACATCTTCGGTAACCCCGGCGATCGTCGAAAATTCGTGCACCACGCCTTCGATCTTCACCGTGGTGACGGCGGCTCCTGTAAGGGATGACAATAGCACCCGGCGGAGCGCATTACCGATCGTCGTGCCGAATCCCCGCTCGAACGCCTCCGTGCTGAACCGACCGAATGTCGGGGAATTCGCTTCTTTGTCGACTTCCACCCGCATCGGGACTTGAAAGTCCTTCATCGCTCTGATCATAACTTCCCCTCCGTTACCTTCGGGTGACTTGTCCGCCGAATAAATGGAGCGCTGCGCGCCAAGTTCTCCCACGCTCCATCGCAACAACGGCTACCGTGAATACAATTCCACAACCATTTGCTCGTTGACTGGCAAGGTGATCTGGTCCTTGGCCGGCAAGGCACGGACGATCCCCTTGAATGCCCCCTTATCAAGTTCAAGCCAATCCGGGATCCCACGGCTGTCCACTGCCTCCAACGCGCCTTGGATAGTGGCCAAATTCCGGCTTCGTTCACGCACTTCAATGATGTCCCCGGCCTTCACAAGCGCCCCGGCCACCATGATCCTCTTCCCGTTCATCGTCAAATGGCCATGGTTGACGATCTGACGGGCCTGCTTGCGCGACATACCAAATCCCAATCGATACGCCACGTTGTCCAGACGGCATTCAAGCAACCTCAACAACGCATCACCTGTGACGCCGGATTGCCGTTCGGCTCGTTCGAAGACACCGCGGAACTGCCGTTCTTGCAACCCATAGATACGTCGCAGTTTCTGTTTTTCCCGCAACTGGAGACTATAGTCCGACGTCCGTTGTCGTCCCTGCCCGTGTTGGCCTGGGGGATAACTTCGCCGCTCGATGGCGCACTTCTCCGTCATGCAGCGAGCCCCCTTCAGAAACAACTTTTCGCCTTCTCGCCGACAGAGCCGGCATACTGGACCCCGATACTTTGCCACTGCATCCTCCTCGTTATTTCACCCTGCCGCACTCGGCATCCGTCGCACTGCCGCCGTTCTCTCGCTCACCGATCTGCTACACGCGCCGTCGTTTAGGCGGCCGACACCCGTTATGAGGGATCGGCGTGACATCGCGAATCAAATTAATCCGCAAGCCAGCCCCCTGCAAGGAGCGGATAGCCGACTCACGGCCAGACCCGGGCCCATTGACATAGACATCAATCTGCCGCATCCCACTTTCCATGGCCTTCCTGGCCGCGGCTTCTCCCGCCCGTTGGGCGGCAAATGGAGTACTCTTGCGGGACCCTTTGAACCCTTGGTTCCCTGCACTGGCCCACACCACCGTATTGCCGCTCATATCGGTAATCGTCACAATGGTGTTGTTGAATGACGCTTGGACGTGTGCGATGCCGCTTTGCACGATCCGCCGTTCCTTCTTCTTTCCCTTCTTGACACTCATGCGAACTCCTTCAATGTCTGTTCAACGGGTCATGCATTCGACCCCGCCTTGGCGGCGGTCGGTCTTGGCTTGCTACCGACACCGGCCCGACGGCCTTTGCGTGTCCGGGCATTCGTCTTCGACCTCTGTCCACGTACCGGCAAACTCTTTCGATGACGCAACCCTCGATACGAGCCCGTATCGACAAGCCGCTTGATATTCAATGACACTTCCTTGCGAAGATCTCCTTCAACTCGATATTCGCGCTCGATAATTTCGCGCAGTTTCACGATCTTATCTTCGCTTAAATCCTTGACCCGGGTTGCCCCATCGACGCCCGCGATTTTAAGAATCTTCCTCGCGGCAGCCCGCCCGATTCCATAGATGTAGGTCAAGCCTATGTCTGTTCGCTTCCCTCTTGGCAAATCGACCCCAGCAATACGAGCCATGTTTCCTCCAGTACTGAGTGCTGCGTGCCGACCTTCTCCGCCGAGGCCATTCCCTATCGGCCCCGCCTCAGAAATCAGCGCTCACAGCACTGCACGTCCTATCTATCCCTGCCGCTGCTTATGGCGGGGATTATCGCACAGTATGCGAACCACCCCACGCCGGCGGACGACCTTGCATTTGGCGCAAATTGGCTTGACCGATGATTTCACTTTCATAAGAACCCAAAGCCCCCGCTACTTGAAACGATAGGTAATCCGCCCCCTAGTGAGGTCATAGGGCGACATTTCCACGGTGACCTTGTCGCCCGGGAGAATACGGATAAAATGCATCCGCATTTTCCCTGAGATATGGGCCAAAATCACATGATTATTTTCGAGCTTCACCCGAAACATCGCGTTGGGCAAGGTTTCCGTCACAGAACCCTGCACTTCGATAATATCTTCTTTCGCCACGTACTCCTGGACTCTTTCCTGATACCCTTAGGTTGTCCCGGCCAAGCGCTGGCTTAGAACGCGGGCCGGGCCGCTCGGCTGTATTGCAATCGTGTGCTCGAAATGGGCCGACCAACTTCCATCGGCAGTGACCGCCGTCCATCGATCTGCAAGTATCCGAACCGCACTGCCACCCATATTTACCATTGGTTCAATGGCTAATACCATCCCGCTCTGTAACCGGGGACCTTGTCCAGCCTTCCCGTAGTTAGGGACCTGTGGCTCTTCATGCAACTGCCGGCCGATCCCGTGTCCGACGAACTCCGTCACTACCGAATATCCCGCAGCCTCGACGTGCTGCTGCACCGCATGGGAGATATCCGTCAACCTGTTGCCCACCACCGCCTGCTGGATCCCCAGATCGAGCGCCTCTTCCGTCACTCGCACTAGATGCTCAACCGAATCGGCGACGGGACCGACGGCCACAGTCACGGCCGAGTCTCCATAAAATCCGCCGACAATGGCACCCAAATCCAGCCCGATGATGTCACCCGACTTGAGCTTGCGGCCGGAAGGAATACCGTGAACGACCTGCTCATTGACCGAGGCACAGAGCGTCTTCGGGTATTTTCGGTATCCTTTAAAGGCCGGTACCGCTCCTCTTGCCAGAATCTCCTTCTCGGCCAGCCGGTCAAGATCGTCGGTACTCACCCCCGGGTGGACTTCCTTCCGAATGATCTCCAACACTTCAGCCACAACCCTCGACGCCTCCGCCATGATTTCAATTTCAGCAGGCGTTTTGAGAATGATCATGCCGAGCGGTATGGCGCCAATACCTTCGTCAAATTTTGATACACTGCGTCGACCGATCCCGCACTATCCAGATGGGACAACATGTTCCGTGTTTCGTAATAACTGATCAGCGGCGCTGTTTGTTCCTCATACACTTTTAACCGTGTTTCGATCGCCTCTCGCTGATCGTCACTTCGCTGCACCAAGCCTTCGCCGCATCGGTCACAGGTCAGCCCATTTTTCGAAGGCGCGAACTCCACGTGATAGGTGGCCTGACATTGCGGGCAACTGCGTCGTCCACCCAGCCGCTTCACAATCTCCGCTCGGGAGACTTGAAAGTTGATCACCCGATCCAAATGGATTCGCCGCTCATCGAGCACAGCGGCCAACGCTTCCGCTTGAGGCACGGTCCGTGGAAAGCCATCCAGAATGAACCCCTTGGCATACCCTGGGTCTGACAACTTATCGCGAACTAATCCGATGACCACTGAGTCCGGCACGAGCTTCCCTTGATCCATATACGACTTGGCCTCGAGACCAAGAGTCGTTCGGTTGCGAACCGCTTCTCGGAGCAAATCTCCGGTCGAAATCTTCACGACGCCGTCTTGCGCCGAAACCTTGTCCGCCTGTGTGCCCTTGCCAACGCCCGGGGCACCGAGAAATACCAGCTGCATATCCCGTCACCCGCTTCGTCCTCGCAACGGAGCCATACCCTTCCCCAGAAATCCTTCGTAGTTGCGCATCAGCATATGCGATTCAATCTGCTGCGCGGTATCAAGGCCCACCCCGATGACGATTAACAACGATGTCCCACCGAAGTAAAACGGCACATTGAGCTTGTAAATCAGCAACTCAGGAATGACGCAGACGACCGCCAAATAAATTGACCCTGCAAAGGTAATTTTCGTCAGCACGTTATAGATGTAATCAGACGTTCGTTGCCCGGGCCGAATGCCGGGGATGAACCCCCCGTACTTCTTCATATTGTCGGCCATGTCCACCGGATTGAGGACGACGGCTGTATAAAAGAAACAGAAAAAGAGGATCAGCCCCACGTACATCAACGTGTAGAGCACTGACCCCGGTGATAACTGCGTGCCGATAGCCTTGATCCATGGCGTCTCGAAAAATCCGGCGATCGTCGCAGGAAACGCAATGATGGACGAGGCAAAAATCGGCGGAATGACACCCGCCGTATTGATCTTCAAAGGGATATGGGTGCTCTGCCCCCCATACACTCGTCGTCCAATCACCCGCTTGGCGTATTGCACCGGAATCTTCCGGCGTCCGCTTTCCAAAAATACAATCGCCGCAACGACCGCAACCATCAGGACGGCCAAGGCGACAAGGAGCACGATGCTCAATTGTCCGACCGTATACAGGTCGAATGTCTGCACCACCGCAGACGGCAATCGCGCGACGATCCCCGCAAAAATAATCAGGGAGATCCCGTTGCCAATCCCTCGTTCGGTGATCTGCTCGCCCAGCCACATCAGGAAGCCCGTACCCGCCGTCAGCGTGATCACCGTCATGAGACGGAAACCCCATCCACCGTGGAGCACAAATGCGCCCTGATTCAGCTGCTCAAGCCCGACCGCAATCCCAAATCCTTGGATTAACGCGATGCCGATCGTGCCGAATCGGGTGTACTGAATGATCTTCTTACGGCCACGCTCACCTTCCTTTGCAAGTTTGGAGAGATGAGGCACGACCACGGTCAGTAGCTGAAGAATGATCGACGCGCTGATATACGGCATAATGCCGAGCGCGAAGATCGTCAGCCGAGACAGCGAACCGCCGGAAAAGATATCCAAGAACCCGAGGAGTGAGCCGCCCTCTTTTTGCAAGAATTCGGAGAGCGCCTCCCCGTTGATGCCCGGAGTGGGAATGTGAGCCCCAATCCTGTATACAACGAGCATCCCAAGCGTGAAAAGCACGCGAGTGCGAAGCTCGGGAATCTTGAAGATATTCTGAACACTGGTCAGGAGCCGTTCAAACACCGCCGATAACCTCGACTCTCCCTCCAGCCGCTCGAATCTTCTCTTCCGCAGATTTGCTGAACTTATGGGCCTGAATGACGAGCGACTTCTTCAGTGCTCCGGTCCCGAGGATCTTAATCGGCAGCGTTTTCCGCTTCACTAAACCGGCATCCACCATCGCTTGCGGGGTAACCGTGTCTCCTCCGGACCAATTTTCAAAGCTTCTGACATTCACCACGGCGTACTCAGTCCGGAACGGGTTGGTAAAGCCGAACTTCGGAAGGCGTCGAATCAACGGCATCTGCCCGCCTTCGAATCCCGGCCGCTTACCTCCACCGGACCGAGCCAAAAGACCCTTGTGCCCCTTGGTCGCCGTCTTGCCATGGCCCGAGCCAGGTCCACGTCCGATACGCTTTCGCCGCTTCTTCGCGCCTGGCGCCGGCTTGAGATCATGCAACTTCATGGCTTTCCAACCTCGAGCAAATATCCCACCTTGCGAATCATCCCGCGAACCTGAGCCGTGTCCGGGCGGATGACAGTTTGCCGAATATGCCGAAGACCC
>VGXE01000063.1 GCA_016873455.1 Nitrospira sp.
CATGAAGCAGCTTCTGGCTGGCGTGTCAGGCCCCAAGGCCATGGTGATGACCGTGAGCGCCGGCGCGATTCCCCAAGCCCACTGGACGCAGGACCCGCAGGTCGGTGGTGGTCGGATCATCGGTGAGGCGTGCCACTTTGTGGACCTACTGCGGCACCTGGCAGACAGCGCCATCGAGCACGCTTCTATCGACCGCATGCAGAGCACCTGCGGCGATACTGCAACAATCAACCTACGGTTCAGGGACGGCTCGATTGGCGCTATCCACTACTTCGCCAATGGCAGCAAGGCCATCCCAAAGGAGCGCCTCGAGGTCTTCGTGGGCGGCCGCGTGCTGCAGCTCGACAACTACCGCGTGCTGCGCGGCTTCAGCTGGCCCAAGTTCCGCACGATGCGACTCTGGCGCCAGGATAAGGGGCAGGCGAACTGTACGGCCGCTTTCTTGGATGCCATCATTAACCGACCCACAGTCCCACATTCGCTCATACCGCCCACAGAGCTGATGGAAGTTGGGCGAGCCGTAGTGCAACTCGGCGCTACTTCTGCGCGGTGATCAGCATGAAGAGCCCGCAGCCGGGCAGTAGGGTCTTGATGAGCGGTCTCGGCCAAATCCGACGTGCGAGCGAGAGGGCTGTGCCTTGATGTCGCTGGCCCGCCCCTGACGAGAGCAAGTCGCCGTGACTGAGGACAACTTCGATCGACACGGATCGGAAGTCCTTGAACAGCTCACGCGCGTATCGGCGCGAGTATGCCTTGGTCCCTGGGCTCTCAAGATGCTCGCTGTAGATGCTCCTCAGGCTTCGCCACGGCTTGGCACGCAGAAGCGCGTATCTGACCCAGAGCATGATGCCCACCATGCTCCACGTGTGGTAAATCATGATCTTGGCCATACCCCCAGGCTTGAGTACTCGGTGGATCTCTCGCGCTGCAGCGGCCGTGTCGGGTGAGTGGTGAATGACGCCCCACGAGTAGACGAGATCGAACCTGCCATCTAGGAATGCCAAGTGCTCTGCATCTCCGATGGCCAGTGATGACTCGAGATCGAACGCCCGTAGCCTTCGCTGGGTGTGGTCGACGGCCCGCGGAGTAAGGTCAATCCCGTGGAGCGTGGCTCCAGCCTCGGCAAACCGCTGGTGGTCGGCTCCGAGGCCGACACCAATCTCCAGGACATCACAGCCTTTCCACGCCGAAAAGTCCGCAAAACGGAGAATGTACGGCTCCAGTTCGTACCGCTGCTCAGCCTGCTGCGAGTAATCCTGCCGCGTGAGGCCGCCGAGGTAGAGCCTCTCTCCGCAGGAAGCCTCATTCCAGAAGTCGCGGACCGCGAGCTTGTCAGTGGATGGCTGCAGCATCGGAACTCACCTCCTGTCGGTGATCTATGAACCGTCGGCACCAGACCTCGATGCACGCGAGCGAGAGGATCGTGTAGGGCGCGTGCACACGACCTGCGTCGTTGTCCGCAAGAAGCCGGCTGACGGCGGCAGGATCAAACAGACCGCGCCGTCGCAAGGTGCTCTCAGAAAGCAGGTCATGAATCCACTCGCGCAAATCGTGGCGGACCCATCGCTCTAGGGGGGCACCAAATCCCACCTTGGGCCGATGAATCACATCGTGCGGCAGGATGCCGCTCATCGCCTCCTTCAAGATCCACTTACCGCAACCCCCACGCTGCTTAAGGTGCGGCGGGATCGTGGCGGCAAACTCGACAAGATCTAGGTCGAGGAAGGGCACCCGCACCTCGACGCCCACGGCCATGGACATCTTGTCGGTGTAGGTCAGGTTGTGTGCGGCGAGAAAGAAGCGTTGCTCCAGTGCGAGCATTCGCTCAAGGGGGGGGGTGCCTGTGGGTAGGTCGGCAAGGAAGTCGAGCATCGGCTGCTCGGGACGACTTTCAGCGATCTCGGCCCGCAACGCCGGGGACAGCAGGGCGTGGACGCGCCGATCATCCAGCCAGCGGAAGTAACTGACGATGCGCTCATCACCATCAAGATCTGCACCAGCGAAGGCCTTGCGCACGCGGCGACCGATTGACGTGCGGGCGTCCAGATGTAGGGACATCCGTTGCAGTCCCCGCCGGACGGGCTCGGGAAGCCAGGACCAGTACCGCTCACGCAGCAAGGCCAAGTGGCGGCGGTAACCCGTAAAGAGGTCATCGCCGCCGGCACCTGACAGCAGAACCTTTATGCCCCACTGCCGCGCCGCACGGCTGATGTGGAGCACGTTCAGGGGTGCGGGATCGGCGAGCGGTTCGTCGAGATGCCACACCATTTCCTCAATCTCGGTCGCTAGATTTCGGGCGTCGACGCGTACCACATCCAAGTTCACGCCCAGATGCTGCGCCACCCTGCGCGCGTAGGGAAGGTCGTCCACGAAGCCCGCATCGGTGCCGCCCGGGGTCTCAATCGTGAAGCAGCGAATGTGCGGGTCAACTTCTCGTGCGAATGCGACCACGCTGCTCGAGTCAAGGCCGCCAGAGAGGAACGCACCTAGCGGCACATCGGACACCATCTGCCGATGCACCGCTTGCCGTACACAGGCAGCGGTCTGCTCGGCTAACTGAGCCGCAGTGTCCTTCGATCTCGGTATCCGTCGGAATCCGGGTAAGCGATACCACGTAGATCTGGTGATCTCCCCGGATGTACGTACGCGCAGCAACGATCCGGGGTCAAGTTTGATCGCGCCTGGCCAAAGGGTTCGCTCGCCGGGCGTCCAGAGAAAGCTGAGGTACTGATCTACTGCAACAGCGTCCGCGGATACAGGGTTACCGACTAAGGGCCGAAGAGCCTTCAACTCACTGGCGAATGCGAAGTGATCCTCCGTGTGAACGTAGTAGAGCGGTTTGACACCGAGAGCATCTCGGGCGACGACGAGCTCCCGTCGTCGATCATCCCAGATCGCAAGTGCGAAGATGCCATTGAAGGCGCCAAGGAAGTCGCGCCACTGCTGCTCGGTCTCAGGTCGCCATTGCTCATAAACTCGGAGGATGACTTCGGTGTCAGATCGGCTATCGAAGCGGACTCCCTCGTCCCCAAGTTGTTGTCGTAAGTCTGCGAAGTTGTAAATCTCCCCATTAAAAACTAGCACGACTCGCCCGTCATCTGACCGCATCGGCTGCCGACCGTTCCCCGACAAGTCAAGAATCGATAGCCGTGTGTGCGCTAGCGCGATGCCAAGATCGTGGCCCTCAAAGCAGCCTGAGTCATCAGGCCCTCGATGCGCGAGCGCGATCGCGGCGGCGTTTATGCCAGAGATGGGGGGAAGATGAGGCCCAGCAGTAGATGCCAGCTGGCCTGCGATGCCGCACACTGATCACCTCCGAGTGTCATTAGAGAGTACCGCGTGACACCAGGCAGTTAGAAGACAAGTATCTGCGGTCGTGAGCCAAGATGGGCCGATCCGTTACTTATTATACAAGGATGATGCACCGTGTGAAGAGGTCCCCAGGCTGATGTCTCGTCACCGAATACTCGCGTTCGTTCGATACTACCTGCCCGGGTACAAGACGGGTGGTCCCGTGCGTAGTCTGGTCAACATGGTTGACCAGATGAGCGACCAGTTTGAGTTCTGGATCGTCACGGAGGACCGAGACTCCGGTGACCAGTCGCCTTACGAGGGGGTGCCACTGGGCAAATGGACGACCGTAGGGAAGGCCCAGGTGTTCTATGTCCCGCGGGCAAATCGGGGATTCCGCGCCGTCCGTGACATTGTCCGCAGCACCCCGCACGACGTCATGTACCTCAACAGCTGCCTGGCGCAGCATGCCTCGATCATTCCGCTCCTGTTGCGCCGGATGGGCGCCATCGAGCGCCGTCCTACGGTTTTGGCCCCGAGGGGCGAGATGTCCACGGGTGCACTTGGGTTCAAGCCCATGAAGAAGCGGCCGTTCCTCCTCGCGGCTAGGTTGCTGCGCCTGTACGGCGGGATCATCTGGCAGGCGTCCAGCCCCTTAGAGGCTGCCGAGATCCGTTTGCAGCTTGGGGTTCCGGATTCGCAAGTGGTTGTCGCCCCGGATCTCCTGCCGCGATCACAGGGTGCAGTATCGGCGGCGCTAGGTTCCGTGGCGCGCGAACCCGGCGTCTTGCGCGTCATCTTCATCTCTCGCATTGCCCCGAGTAAGAACCTCGCCTTCTTGCTGCAAGTGCTCCATACAGTGAGATGCCCGCTCGACCTGACAATCGCCGGCCCCGTGGACGATCAGGGCTACTGGCGAAGATGCGAGTCCTTGATCGCTGCACTCCCGCCGAACGTAAAGGTCACCGTGGCCGGCCCCGTGCCATATGAGCAGGTACCCGAGATGTTCGCGAAGCATGACCTTTTTGTGCTTCCGACCTTCGGCGAGAACTTCGGACATGCGATCATTGAGGCGTTAACAGCGGGCACCCCGATCCTGTGTAGTCCGCATACGCCCTGGTCGCCGGACAATGGCGCGGCCTTTTCAGTGATGCCGCTTGGTGAGGCTCAGTGGAAGTCCGCCATTGAGAAGTGGGCGCAGATGTCAGCGGCACAGCTTCTAGCCCGGCGGGAGGCCGCCCTCCGGTATGCGCGCGCCTACTACGCGGATGAAAGCGCCTTAGTGAGCAACCGGGCGCTCTTTGCACTCGCGGCTGAGCGCGGCAGATATAGCGGCTGAGCTCCACACGCCAAGAAAGCGTCCGGGCCGCACGGCGCGATCGGGAATCAGGGCTTGTGGCATTGGTAGCCCGAAAGGCGGGATCATTAAGTTCAGCGGCCGAAAGTCGCCCGTCGGGATGTCGCTGTTGAAGCGGATGTCAACATCAGTTGTCGCACACAAGAATCTCGCGCTCCGGGAAATGTTTACCAGCACCGATCGTGCGTCGGCGAAAGAGAGGTGGAAGAGCACCTCCCGGCACAGTGCCATATCAACGGAGGGAAGCGGTTGGCTGATCGCGTTGCACACCGCAAATCGCACACGCGGCCCTGAGAATGTCTGATTCCGAGCAATGACACTCTCGACCACGTCGACACCGACATAGTCAACCGGAAGCGTCTCATGCTGCATCCAGTTCCAGTCTCCGCACCCGACGTCAAGGAGCGACTTGCAACCCAGTGAACTCATGCCCCACATCAGAGACGTGATCAGGCCCGCTGTTGCGGTTCGAGAGGATCCCGTCCCTGAGAGTGACTCTTGGCCTTCTGCACGCACCCAGAGTCCCCGGTCGTAGATCTCCTTGAACCGCGTCTCCGCCGCGTGGCTGGAACCCTCACTTACCTGCACTCCACGCATCCGCCGCAATACATTAAGGCAGCGAAAGAGACCGAGGTGAAACATGCCGTGCCGAACGAACTCCTTGAAAGTCTGGATGCGGTCGGCACTCACAGACTTAAGGACCGAGTCGACCTGTTGATCCAGCCATTGAACGGACGCACCCGAATCATGCGAACAGGCGGCAAGAGTGGTTGTGGGGTCGTCGGCTGTCATCGTGTGGGTCTCGGTCCTTGCGTGGTACCCCGGGCGATCACCCTCCAGATGACGCTGATGGTACGAAGCGGGTTGCGCGCATGTGTAAGTGCCACGGCTACCTAGTTGGTTGGGAGGCTCGCGCAGTCTGTGAGATCAACCTGCTGGGACGTTGCCAACTTGCGGTACGCGCACATGTAGCCCTGCGCCACCTTTGCCTGGTCGAAGTGCTCGATAGTTCTGGTGCGTAGAGCGGCGCCATATTGTTGCCGTAGGTGAGGATCATTGATGAGCAGCAGAAGACGCTGTGCCATGGCATCGGCATCATCGACGGGGGTGAGGAATGGAGCTCCATCTGGGCCAAGTTGCATTGGTGTGCCACCGACAGGAGTCGCAACCACCGGCAACGCAGCATCCATGGCCTCCAAGATCGCGTTGGAGTTGCCCTCGTTGGAGGACGGGAGCACGAAGATGTCTACGGTCGCGAGTTGATTGCGGACGTCAGACACATGTCCACGCCATAGCAACGAGTTGCAAAGGTCCCGATCCCGACACCATTGCTCCAGCTCCGCCCGAAGAGGCCCATCTCCCCAAATCTCGAGAACGGCGTGACTGGACACCTGCCCATGGATCTTGTGCCATGCACGTAACAAGACGTCTACTTGCTTTTCGGGGCTGACACGACCTACGTAAACAACGCGGCAGCGGGATGCGGAAACCGGTTGGGCTGGTAGTGGCCCTGTTGATCTCGGCTGCGAAGGGACTATGCCGTTCGGAATGGTCAGGACTCGCGATCGCGGCACGCCGGCCTGTAGTAGCTCGTCGAGGCATACGCCTGACATCGCGACAAATGCGCTCGCACGAAGCAGCACCCGAGCCGCGATTCGACCGCTCAAGGTACGCCTCATGCCTGGGATCCCATACTGTCCAAAGTTGGGCAACTTGGCCAGAACCGGCAGCCCAAGCAGGCGAGACACAGCAATTGCGTAAAGACCAAATGGGCTGTGCTGGTGCACGTGAATCACATCGGTAGCGTCCCGGGCCTTCCAGATCGCGTGCGCTACCTGAAACGGGAGTAGCACAAACCGAACCCATCGAGTGTCAGACCATCCCACCCGGGTGACCGGGACACCCTCTACTACCTGGTGCGACGTGTGCGACGAGTCAAACCGGGCAGCCAAAACATGCACGGTGACACCATGGTTGCGGATCAGTGTGCGTGACAACTCATGCGCTTGTCGCTCAAGTCCGCCTGTCACCGGATACGGGTACTTCGGCGTGACCATCAGCACGCGGAGGGGACGCTGCGGGCCCTGACTGTGGCGATCCGTCAAACTGGCACCTCGACATGCGCTCCATAGCTGTGCCGCGAGCGGAACCACAGCTCAAGCCACAGTGCGAGCCAGAGCCTTGTGGAATGGTCTGCGCCCCGTCGATGTTCGGAAAGGCATCGCAGCACAGCATCACTTCGAATCCAGCCACCTTCGACCGCCAGACTATTTGACAGTACGGAGCTCAAGTACTCACCCAGCGAGCCTCTAAACCACGCGGGAAGCGGCATTCCAAACCCCATCTTGGGACGGTAGACGGTTGCAGGGGGCACCAGATTGGCTGCAACACGCTTCAGAAGCCACTTGCGTTGGCCCCAGTGCAACTTCACGCTGTCTGGCAAGGTCCAGGCTGTCTCGATCACCGGCTGATCAAGGAACGGTGCGCGCACCTCAAGTGAAGCGGCCATGCTTGCTACGTCAACCTTGGTCAGGTAGGCGTCCGGCAGCTGGGTGACAAAGTCGTCATACAGCAGCCGCTGCATCAGAGTGTCACTTGGGCGATGCTCGTGCCGTCCGGCACGCAATTCAGCCAAGTCTTGGGAAAGTACTTGCTGTAGAGCGGGTCCTGCAATCTCGGCCATGCAGCCGTACCAACTTTGTGAGTTCGTGTACCCGCTTCCAGCGGGCTGCAACGAGAGGGTGTTCATCGCCTGCAGGCGGCGTCCTAGCGGACCTAGGGCACGAGCGATGCCAGGAACCACATGTCGACGAATCGGAGACGGAATGGCTGCTGCAAAGCGTGAGGCATAGATGTTGGACTGAGTCCGCCAGTAGCCGGCAAAGGACTCATCACCACCATCACCGCACAGGCATACGGTCACGTGGCGCCGCGCCAGACGCGCAAGGGCATAGGTGGGTAGCGCGGAACTGTCCCCGAATGGCTGGCCGTACTGTTCAACAAGGTAGGGAAGCCACTTCACAACCTCGTCGGCAGTTACGACGGCCGTGTGGTGCTCCAGGCCCAAGTGGCGAGCCACCTGCTCGGCGTACGGAATCTCGCTGAACCTGGCCTCGCCGAACCCAATCGTGAAGGCAGGTAGCCCCTTACGTTGGCGAGAGGCGAGCGCAGCCACCAAGGATGAATCCACCCCGCCGCTTAGAAACAGCCCTACTGGCACATCGGCATCAAGGCAGCGTGCCACGCTGTCCTCAAGAACGGCCTCAACGGCCTCCTCGCAGGCGCTTACTCGGAATCGTGTGGGCAGGCATGTCGGAAAGTCCCAGTAGCGCACGAGCTCAGTCGCGCCGGCGACCGAGATCTTCAGGAAGTGGGCGGGGGGAAGCACCGACACAGAGGGGTAGATCGTCTTTGGGGCGGGGATGAAAGTGTGTGCCAGGTAGCACGCGATCGCTTCTGCTGAGACTTCCGTGCCTTGCGGTGCGCTATCGAAGAGCCGCGGCGTCGACCCGAACATGATGCCATCGGCGGTTGTTGAGTAGAACAGAGGCTTCTCGCCTGCCCTATCTCTTGCGAGCACCAAGGCCTGCGAAGCCGCATCCCACACCGCGACCGCGAACATGCCGCGGAGGCGAGCGAAGACGCTCGTTCCCCAAGCCCGGTACCCGTGGAGAAGGACTTCGGTGTCCGAGCGAGTCAGGAACGGCACTCCACGCGCCTCGAGCTCTGCGCGTAGCTCGCGCCAGTTATAGATCTCTCCATTGAACACGATCACCGTGGAACCATCGGAGGACTGCATCGGGCACTTGGCCGTTGGGGAGAGATCCCGAATCGAGAGCCGGGTGTGGACCAGCCCAATGTGCGGGGACGCATACACCCCAGTGTCGTCGGGACCACGTGCACGCATCATCTCTGTCATGGCACGCAACAGTCCCTCGCTTGGGGTGTCGCTATGGTGCAGAAGAAGGCCTCCGATGCCGCACATGTATCGATGGCCTAGCGGCGCCTGCCCTGATCTATCAGGCTTTGGTAGAGCGCCTCGTGCAGCTCGCATACACGGTCGATGGAGTACCGGTCCCGCACAAAGGTGACAGCGCGTTGAGACATCTGTGCGCGTCGAGCGTCATCGTTTGCGAGCTCAACAATGGCATCCGCTAGGCGCACGGCGTCGCCAACAGGCACTACGAGGCCTGTATCTGGTTCGCGCACGCACTCCTCGGTTCCTGACACGTTTGTACATACGACAGCTACGCCTGTCGCCAATGCTTCGAGCATCGTGTTCGATAACCCCTCATTGTCCGATGATTGTAGGAATAGGTCTGCAACAGCGAGCCAATTCGAAACACACTCCTGATGTCCATGAAAGACCACGCTCTCAGACACACCGAAAGCCTGGGCTTCCGCGACCAAACGTGCATGTTCCGGACCATCGCCAATGATGTGCAATCGCCATTGATTGGTTAGCCGAGGAATTGCGAGAGACCATGCCCGAAGTAAGAGAGGGACGTTCTTCTCGGCACTCAGTCGGCCGACAAACATCGCACAAGGCCCACCGCTCACGCCAAGTTGGGCACGAAGAGTGGCCCGTTCGGCTGCGGTAGGCGGGGCGAACAAACTGGTATCGATGCCATTACCTAGGAGGTGCACCAAACTGGCGGGTATGCCGAAGGCCACCGCCTCCTGGAACATCTCCTGACTGAGAACCACCGTCGCACGGGCACGCTTGTGGAGCGCAACGGCCAGAGAGGCGATCCGACCATGCGATAGCGATGCGGATAGACCTTGCCCTCGTGTGCTCGTGAGCTTCAGCACAACCGGAGTCCTGTAGAGAGCGCCAATAGCGATCGCGAGTGCCGCATGCGAGCCATACTGATGAACATGCCAGACGTCGAACCGATGGCCGTGCCTAAGCAGGAGGACCAGAAAGCCGAAGAGTGAGGAGGCCTGGTGAAGCCGTCGCCGATACCAGCACCACCAGCGGTGGATCTCTATTCCTTCATCTCGCTCTCGACGCGGCCAACTCGGAAAGCGACGTTCGGCCAACACCATCACCTTGTGGCCACGGGATGCGAGTCCTTTGGACAGCCGCTCTGCAGCTCGCTCGTATCCGCCGACGAGCGGCCTGAACTGGGGTGACACCATAAGCACGTTCATGTGTTTAAGACGGCTCGCAAGTCATAGTGATCGCAAGAGATAGAACGCGCCAAAGAGGGACCCCAGCAGCACTGTCCACCAGAGTAGGACTCTGGTCCGGCGGGCATGACCTGTGTTCATCCAGCCCACTACCGCGATCGCAGCAGACATCGGCATGTCCGGTATCCGCCAGCGGGTGGTATCTCCAACGGTCCACGAGATCGCAAAGTAAGAAGCAGAAATCAGCAGCACAGCAGCCCATGGACTGGCGAGTGCCTTGCTTGAACGGAGGCGATCCAGCCAGGTTGGCCGGCTTGCCCGCGGCGATGCGGAGAATGCCGGTTTAGTGAAGAGATGGCGCAGCCCCAGTAGGAGGCACGGAACTCCCAGGATGATCCACGGTAAGGCGAGCACACCACGAGCCCACGAAGAACTGAGTCGTTCCCAAAGAGATGGATTCAGCGCCGAGATCTCCGTGAAGAGATAGATGACCGGAAACAGAGCAGTGCCTACCACACCTTGGCGCTGGTGCACCGCGGCATGCTTAAGCATTGACTCAGAGGCCACGCGTGTCTCGGCTTGAATACCAAGCATCCCCAAAAGTTGCCGGTCTGAGGCCACCATCAGCGTAAGCACAGCGAGCACTATCAAAAGGGCAGGCGCAAGCCAGAATCCTGAGCGGCGCCCAGTGCCCAATCGGCGCGCAAGAACGCTGCCTGCCAGCACGCCTGCCTGCTGCAGTAACAGTGGCGACCGCAAGAGTGTTACACCGAGGGATGTCAGAGCAATGAGAACGATCGATCGCACGCGAACAGCGGACCGGATCTGGACAACACCCAGCAGGAAAGTTGACTGCAGCAGAGTGATCGTCATGTCCTTCAGAAGCAAGAACACGTAGAACCACAGTGGCGTGAGGAGCAGAACGACTAGGGAAACGGTGCGCGCAAATCGCCGACCCTCAAGCGTGAGACCGATTCGGTACCACACGATCGATAGCGTGATGAAGAAGAACACATTCAGCAACTTGTAGCAGAGCAGGTCGTGTCCGACCAAGGCATTCATCAGCGACAGAAGCGCTGGGTATCCAGGTTGCTCCATGAAACCTTGAAAGCGCGAGAAATCGAGAGCCTCGGCGAGGCTGGCCGGCGGCGGCTGGGCAAGTTCGTAGTAGCCCTCATCGTCACCCCCCCCTGCGAACGGCATCCACTCGTTCATGGCCGCCGTGAGGGGCGCGAGCACGAGCCACGCAACTGCCGTCCGGCGGATCAGCAGGGCACGGTCATTCCGCTCGGCCACCCACCAAGCGAGCACTAGGCTCAGCGGCACGAACAGCAGCAGAAACAGCAGAACGCTCAAGGCACTTAGGAGGCTACCTTGCGTGCCACGAGGTCGAGTCCGGTGGTGCGTAGATCAACATCGTCTAAGTCCCGAAATCGCGCGGCCAGCCGGTTGCGCGGTACAGGAATCGCGTCGCGCACGTCGGCATCCCGGCTGCAGATTTGCAACCCCTCGGCGGTGACCTTGGCGAGGTGATGGCTTGCGCGCCACCTGTTGAGCGCCCCGGGAATGAACCGCTGGGTCGCCCAGTAGCTCCAGTCAGGCCACTGGCACATCTCGAGGTAGTTCGTGGCGCGTCGGCCGTGGTCAGCAAGGTCGATTCGGTGGCTGTGCCACCCATCTGAGGCGGTGATCCGTGCCATAGCCTCCCAGAACTCATCGACGAACCAGATGTGCTCGATGACCGCCTGGCTGTACACCAGATCGAAGGACTTCACGGTGGTTGATGCCGTGAGGCTGCGGAGCGGGCAGACCACGTACTCAATGGTGGGGCTACCAGCCTGCACCGTCTCAGCGAGTGCGGCATGCATCTCTCTCTCCGCCGGACCGAGCAAGTCGGACGCCTCAGGCCAGTTGTCCAGCAGTGCGCGGGCCATCTCACGCCAGTAGTCAGCGTCACGGCGGTCAGCGTTCGGGAATACGTCCCAGCACACCACGCTGACATCGCCGCATCCGCGAGCACGCAAGTAGGCCCACCACAGAAGCGCTGTTCCGAGGTTGCGACCGGGGCCAGGCTCAAGCACCCGACTCGCGTGGGTGAAGCCCGCACGATGAAGCTTGCGCAGATGGCTATGAAAGACCCTCCAGGCATACTCGGCATCACCCCGACCGAACCGCGTCGCAAGTGCACGGTCTGGGTACAGCCAGCGGCGTCCTGCTGGCACGGCGCACAGCGCGTTTCGAGACGCGCGCCAGAGAAACCTGTAGGCCATTTCAAGTAGGTTCATGGGCTCGTTGCCTGTGCGCTGATTTCGTCAGAGTGCGTGTCGCGTTTACGGAACACACTTCATAACCGCGTCAACTCTGCTTGATGAGCGCAAGCCTCCGAGTATGAAAAGTACGAGCACCCCATCCGAGCAGGGGCACCACTCGGTTGACACGCCCCGCGAGCCGAATCAGACGCCGATGGCTCGTGTCAAAGTTCTCCTGCTCGAACCAGTAGACCCGAAACCCGATCTCGCGACAGATGGCGTTGTACAACGAGCTCGGCACGTAGTTGAGGCCTTCCACGGCATAGCACGCATTGCGGTGCGCTACCTCACGTGCAGAGAGTCCGCGCTGGTACTGATTTCTGATGCCGAGCGTGGCCCAGATTCGGTAGTACCAGCGGTGCATCAGGATCGAGCCGAAGGGCACAAAGATGTGCGGTTCAATCGGGGCGTAGCGCGCTGGGAACACGTGCAGCGAAAGTCCGCCGGGACGCATGATCCGATGCAGTTCCCTGAGCAAGGGCGCCTGGTCCTTCACGTGCTCGAACACCTGCTCACTGATCACAAGATCGAATTGCTCATCAGCAAACGGAAGGCGATTTCCCTCGTCAAACCCAATCGAAAAGTGTCGACGATCGCTCTCGTCACGAAGGGAGAGATAGTCCTTGATGTCAAATCCGCAGGCGTCAAATCCTGCATCACGATAGGCATACACGGTACGCCCAGCACCACATCCAAGATCGAGCACACGCGCGCCGTCAGCAATCGGACAGCCGAGTTTCGCTCCAATGGCTTGGGTGCGACGGATGGTGCCGGAAGAAGATTGTGGCGTGTCGTGCCCCATGCGGTA
>VGXE01000064.1 GCA_016873455.1 Nitrospira sp.
TCTAGGTGATTATTATCCTCTTGTGGTGAGTTTAGAAGGCGGTGTGACTCCAGGCTGAGTCACACCGCCTTCTTCGTGTGTGGTGGCCCCAGCCGTAGCTCCCGTGCCGTTCCTCTGTAGACGCTCCCCTGGTCGCATGTCATAGCACACTTGCTAAGAGACCTTCCTCAGGCCGAATAAGAGGGTTCTTTTAGTTTGGCCTAGGCCGTGTTACGATCACCTCCTTTTTCAGCTTGCCGCGAATATTCACAAGGGGTGGGATGGCGTTGCGTGCACAACGCTGTTTCTCTCCGTTTCATAAGGCAATACGATGGCTGCCTCGATCGTTCCTGTCTCGCTCAATGAACGAAGCTATAAGATTCTGATCCAGGCCGGTTTGTTGAACAGACTCGGGGCCAGGCTCGATGCGTTGGGTGTCAGGGGAAAAGCGGGGATTGTGACCGACCGCCATGTCGCACCGCACTATCTGCGTGATCTGGTTGAGACGCTTAAACGGGGTGGTATCGATTCAGTGTCAATTGTGTTGCCCCCCGGCGAACAGTCTAAGACTTTGGATACTGCCGGGCATATTCTGGATGTGCTGGCGCGAAACCGATTTGAGCGTTCCTCCTATCTCTTTGCCCTTGGTGGAGGGGTGGTCGGCGATTTGGCTGGATTTGCCGCAGCGATCTATCAGCGTGGCATGCCGTTCATTCAGATTCCAACGACCCTCATTGCACAGGCCGATTCGAGCGTTGGTGGAAAAACCGGAGTCGATCACCGGCTTGGGAAAAATCTTATCGGCGCGTTCTATCAGCCCAAGGAGGTCTGGATCGATCCCTTGACGCTGTGTACGTTGCCGATGCGTGAATGGGTGGCCGGGCTTGCGGAAGTCATCAAGTACGGCATCATCGCCGATGAAGCGTTCTTCTCGTATCTGGAACGGACAATGCCACGTTTGCGCAAGCGGGAGGCTGCTGCCGTAGCAGCCGCGGTCAAGCGGTCCTGTGAAATCAAGGCCGAAGTCGTGGCATCGGATGAGCGGGAATCAGATCGCAGACGAGTGCTCAATTATGGCCATACGATCGGCCATGCGCTTGAAACATTGGGTGGGTACGAATCGCTCGTTCATGGTGAGGCGATCGGGATTGGCTTGGCGCAGGAAGCCGATCTTGCATGCTATATGGGACTCTGCGACCGGACTGTTGTTGAACGGATTCGGAAGATCGTCCAGGCGGCCGGCCTTTCTGATCGCATGCCTTCCTGGCAGTCCACCAAGATCTGGGAAGCGATGCTTCATGACAAGAAGGTATCGCATGGTCAAGTGGTGGGCGTGTGGCCTGAACGAATAGGGCAAGTTCGAATGATGCCGATAGACGAGCGGTCATTTCGGCGATGGCATAAAGCCGTGCACCAAGAGACTTTGGGTAGGAGGCCGCTCCAAGCGAGGACGGCCGTCCGGGGAAAGTAGGCATGGTAGATGCGCAAGCTCCGGGTGGCTTTGGCACAGATCAATTCGACCGTCGGCGATCTTGATGGGAATACGCGGCTCATCAAGTCGCGGATCAAGCAAGCGCGAAAGGCCGGCGCCGATCTGGTAGCATTTCCAGAGCTGGCCGTGACAGGATCTCCTCCGGAAGATTTGCTTTTCAAGCCCAAATTCATCGCGGATACTCGTCAGGCGATAGCCGAATTGGCACGTGAGTGTGCCGATCTCATGGCCGTAGTTGGCTATGTGGAGCAAGGGTCAGCGTCCAAACATCCAGTCTTTGCGTCTTCGGGAATGTGTGCGGACCGGTGCGAGCTGTATAACGCGGCGGCCATTCTGGCGGATCGGCGCCGTGTCGCCACCTATTGCAAACAACTGTTGCCAAACTATGGGGTGTTCGATGAGGGTCGGTATTTCCATCCGGGAAAATCGTTGCCGCTTATCACGTTTCGTGGCGTGACGCTAGGGGTCAATATCTGTGAAGACATCTGGTCCCCTGAAGGGTCGGCCCGTGTGCAAACGATGGCTGGCGCGGACGTGATCGTCAATATCAGCGCGTCTCCATTTCATATCGCCAAGAGTCGTTCTCGTGAGCGGATGCTAGCTGCGTGGGCAAGAGAAAACGGTGTCATCGTCACCGATACGAATATGGTCGGTGGACAGGACGAACTCATATTCGACGGTAACAGTGTCATCGTCGACCAAAACGGAGAGGTGATGGCTCGGGCTAAGGCGTTCGAAGAGGATTTGATTGTGGCGGATCTCAATGTGGACGGTATTGTGCGGGGCCGCGTCGCTCCCGGCCTGAACACGCGGCGTACGAGACCCGGGCCCGAATCGATCGAACGCATCAAGGTCAGGAGCGCCTCTCCGGTCAGAACGCGTGTGCAGATCATCCCCCGTGTGGAGTTGGTCCTCAGCGAACTGGAGGAAGTGTATAAAGGTTTGGTGTTGGGAGTGAGAGATTATGTGAGCAAGAACGGGTTTAATAAAGCCGTCATTGGATTGAGTGGAGGGGTCGATTCTGCGCTGACCGCGGTGATCGCGGCGGACGCGCTCGGCGCTGCAAATGTGCACGGTCTCTTCATGCCTTCTCCCTACACATCGCAGGAGAGCGCGGAGGACGTTGCCGAATTATCCCGTTGTTTGTCGATCGAGTGCCGGACCATCGCGATCACCCCTGTCGTGGAGGTGTACGGCCGCTCGCTTGGACCGATTTTCGAAGGGCGGGCGGCTGATACGACCGAGGAGAATCTTCAGGCCAGGATTCGCGGTAACATCCTTATGGCCGTTTCGAACAAGTTCGGCCATTTGGTGCTGACGACGGGAAACAAGAGCGAAATGAGCGTAGGCTATGCCACGCTGTACGGCGACATGGCTGGGGGGGTCGCGGTTCTCAAGGATGTGCCGAAGACCATGGTGTACGAATTGGCCAACTTGCGGAACCGGCAAGGAGCCATGGCGGTGATTCCCAAGCGAATTCTTGACCGTCCACCGACAGCTGAGCTGAAGCCGAATCAGAAGGACGAAGACAGCCTACCTCCCTATCCAGTTCTTGATCCCATCCTGAAAGCGTATGTTGAAGAAGACCGATCGGTTGAGGAAATCGTAGCCCTCGGGTTTGCTCGCGACACCGTGGCGCATGTCGTGGGGTTGGTTGATCGGAGCGAGTATAAGCGAAGACAGGCCCCCGTGGGCATCAAGATTACCCATCGTGGCCTCGGGAAGGATCGGCGAATGCCGATCACGAATGGGTACCGCAGTTCCTAGCCCTGTTTCTTGCCGACCAATTGGGTCTCTATCCAGACATTTCCACGAATCATCCACTGTGTGAGGCACGCTTTTCGGCGTTGTGCCGAGCGGGAGGATTGAGCTATGATGGGGACCCACTCGTAGTCGGAGTCCAGTATCGGTACTATCTGGGGAAAGTCACTCTTCATGCCCAGGATCTATTCTGGTTGTAGGTCATGAGTGGGTGAGGGTGGTTTGTGTAGACAAATTAACAGTTTATCTTCATGTGGAATCGTCCGGATCTCTCGATCGACCTGTCAAGCTAAGGAGCGCAAACGATGAAGCTGGTGGAAGCGGTCGTCAAGCCTTTTAAGCTTGAGGAAGTGAAGGATGCCTTATTGGAAATTGGCGTACAGGGCATGACCGTGTCGGATGTCAAAGGGTTCGGACGGCAGAAGGGACACAAAGAAACGTACCGGGGGCAAGAATATACTATCGAGTTTGTGCCGAAGGTGAAAATCGAGGTGGCTGTCCCTGACGCAGCTGTCCCACGTGTGCTTGAGGCGATCATACGGGCAGCCAAGACAGGCAGCATCGGGGACGGGAAGATCTTTATTCGCGATCTCGCCGATGCCGTGCGGATTAGGACAGGGGAGACCGGAGACGCAGCGCTGTGATGGCATGCGTAGGAAGAACATGGCCTCGCTCATGAGACCGGCAAATCATCGTGGAGGATCTCTGTAAAGGAGGAGCGGATGAACGTGCGTGAGGTATTGGAGTTCGCCAAGAAGCACAAGGTTCAGATGGTGGACCTGAAGTTCGTGGATTTGCCCGGCGTATGGCAGCATATGACCATTCCTGTCAGCGAACTGTCCGAAGATCTGTTCAAAGATGGTTCAGGTCTTGATGGGTCGTCCATTCGCGGGTGGAAGGCCATTAACAATAGTGACCTGCTGATGGTACCGGATCCTGCGACAGCCTGTTTGGACCCATTTACGGCGGTGCCCACGCTCAGCCTGATTGGCAACGTGGTGGATCCCATTTCCCGTGAGAACTATGAGCGCGACCCTCGGTTTATCGCTCAGAAGGCTGAGAAGTATCTGCAGAGCACCAAGATCGGCGATACCTCCTTCTGGGGACCAGAAGCGGAATTCTTTATCTTTGACCATGCCCGGTACGATCAAACCAGCCACAGCGGCTACTATTTCCTCGACTCAGAGGAAGGCGCGTGGAACATGGGGCAAGAGGGATTCAATCTCGGCGGAAAGCTCCGCCATAAGCTCGGGTACTTTCCTGTGGCGCCTGCCGACACCCAACAGGACATTCGTAGTGAGATGGTGCTCGAGATGGAGAAGGCCGGAATCGCGGTCGAGAAACATCATCATGAGACCGCCACGGCCGGCCAGGCTGAGATTGATATCCGCTTCGATACGCTGCTTAAAACGGCGGACAAGATGATGATGTACAAGTACATCGTCAAGAACGTCGCCCGTCGCCATGGCAAGTCTGTGACGTTCATGCCCAAACCGCTCTTCGGCGATGCGGGATCAGGAATGCATACGCACCAAAGCATCTGGAAAGACGGGAAACCGTTGTTTGCCGGAAAGGATTACGCCGGGGTGTCGCAGATGTGCTTGTATTACATCGGAGGCATCCTGAAGCATGCTCCCGCGCTCGCGGCTTTCACTAACCCGACGACGAATTCGTACAAGCGGATCACGCCGGGGTTTGAAGCTCCGGTGTTGTTGGCCTATTCCAGCCGAAACCGGTCAGCAGGGATCCGCATCCCGATGTATTCACCGAGCCCCAAAGCCAAACGGATCGAAGTCCGGTTTCCCGATCCTGCCTGCAACCCCTATTTGGCCTTTGCTGCGATGTTGATGGCCGGACTGGATGGCATCCAAAACAAGATCAACCCTGGGGAACCTGCCGAAAAAGATTTGTATGACCTGGATCCGAAGGAAGCGGCCAACATTCCAACCATGCCTGGGAGTCTCAACGACGCAATCGACCATTTGGAAAAAGACCATCAGTTCCTGCTTAAGGGGGAAGTCTTTACACAGGATTTGATCGATGCCTGGATCGACTACAAACGGAACAAGGAAATCGACCCGATGCGTCTCCGTCCGCATCCATACGAGTTCTTCCTTTATTACGACGTCTAGCGCAGAAGCGAATGGCTGGTTGGGGAGTAACATCGTTTGGAATCAGGGCCTAGGGGCACACTGGTTTTCACAGGTCGTGTTCAGTGGTCTCAGCCTTGACCGGTGCCAACTGCCGAAAGAATTCACGCACGGCCACGCAGCCGACGATCAGTAATCTGCCGAACAGGCAGCTGAACGAGTCCACCATCGTGATCTGAACCTCGCGCGTACGAATCAGTCCGCTCCGTTCGGGTTTCCCTTCTTCTTTTCCATTTCGCGCCTTGTAAGTTGTTGAAATAACGATCTTGTGCCGAAATTTGTCACGGCACCGTTCCTGCTCGTACAGGACCCGGCAATCGTCGCGTCTGTATGACCTGAGAACGGAGGGTTGAAGATGCACTCACGAATGGCTGCCGAGGCATGCTACGAACGCGGACTTCTGAAGAAACAAATGCGCATGTTTCAGTCAGCGATCGAAGAATTTCAAACGGCCGCCCTGAATCCATCGTTTACCGGGAAAGCGCACGTACAGGTGGCCTTATGTCTGAAGGCTGCTGGTCAGCATGAGGAAGCAGTTACGGCATTTCGGCAAGCCGCCACCGATCCCGCATTATCGCCGGACGACCGCCTGCACATTTTCTATCACTTAGGCCGGACCCTGGAATCGTTAGGCCGGTATGCAGACAGTCTGGAGGCCTACGGCCGAGTGAGACAAGAGGATCCGGAGTTCCAGGATGTGGCACGGAGGATCAGACATTTGAGTTCGGGCAAAGGTGGTCCGGTTCCGCAGGCTTCGGGTTCGTGGCAGGCTTGGATGACCACGATACTGAAACCTCAGGTGGCGGCGCTCTTTGAACAGACGGGACAATGGTGGACCGGACAAACCGCAAGCTCAAAGAACAAACGGACGAGTCGAAACAGTCAGGCGAATGTCCGTGGCACCATGAGTCCCTGCCCTCGACCAGGGGGCCCTGTGAATGGTCGCGTGCAGCCGGCGTTCAAAAAACACACGATCGAGCACCGTCGGCATGTTCGCGTGCCGATTCGGCTGGACAGTTACTTCACGGTGAAAGGTCGGACAGTGGGCGGCAAGGGGGAATTACGCGACTTGTCTCCATGGGGGTGTCGTGTCGCGAGCAGCATGGATTTTCCCGTCGGTGCGGATGTGCAGTGTTGCATCTATCCGCAGAATGCCACGACGGCGTTTGTCATCGAAGGGGCGACGGTGCGATGGATCGGTCAGAAGGAATTCGGCCTATCCTTCACCAGTGTGCGCCCGGTCGTGCGACAACAGATCGCGCAGCTCTGCCAGGCCCATGCAGCCTGAACGGCTGGTTCACTCGTCGGTCCAGGAAGTCAGGACGGCTCGGTCATTGCGGCCGAGCAGCTGGTGTGGAGCACGTGTCTGCTGGGAGGGAGCATCCGTTGATGCAGAAATTTCCCGTTTGGCCCCCAGGATCGGCTACACTGCGTGGCACCGACCATGCCACCGATATTGCTGCTCAGTTGCGAGTCTTTGGGGAAAAGCTATGGCGTGAAGCCACTGTTCAGCGACCTGTCGCTCGGACTCTCCGAGGGTGATCATGTCGGGCTCATCGGCCCCAACGGTTCCGGGAAGTCCACACTACTCAAGATCCTGGCGGGCCTCGACGAACCGGACAAGGGCACCAGGTCAGTTCGCCGGCAGATCCGCATCGGGTACGTATCGCAAGAGCCGTCATTTGACCAGGGGCATTCGGTCGAAGAGGCGCTGGTCCAAGTCTTACTCAACGAGGGGCTGGATCCACATGAACAGGGTGCGCGAATCGCCAAAGCACTGAGCCTCGGCGAGTTTGTGCGGGCCGACCAGGCAGTCTCGACTCTGTCGGGTGGGTGGAAGAAACGGCTGGCGATCGCACGGTCGCTGATGCTGGACCCGGATATCCTGCTTCTGGACGAACCGACCAACCATCTCGATGTCGAAGGCATCCTTTGGCTCGAAAGTCTGCTGAAAGCCGAACCTCACGCATTCATTGTCATCAGCCACGATCGGCGATTCCTAGAGTCAATCACCACACGGATCTGGGAATTGAACCGCCAATACCCCCATGGCCTTTTTGAGGCAAAGGGGCGGTACAGCGAATTTCTTGAACAACGGGATGCGGCCATGCAGGCCCAGGCCGACTATCAGTCCTCCTTGGCGAATCGAGTCCGGCGGGAAGTGGAATGGCTCCGGCGAGGTCCGAAAGCCCGCACGACCAAGGCCAAGGCTCGGATTGATGCAGCTGGCCGGATCATCGATGAACTGAACGATCTCGAATCGCGGCAGACGAAGGGATCCGCCGGGATCGACTTCACTGCTTCGGGCCGACGGTCCAAGAAGCTCATTGAGGTGATCGGTCTGGGGAAGTCGATGGGTGCGCAGCCGATCGTGCGTGATTTGGATTTTCAGCTCGGGCCTGGTGAGCGGATCGGGCTGCTCGGGCCGAATGGGAGTGGCAAGTCGACGCTGCTCAAGCTGCTGGCCGGCATAGTGCCACCCGATGCCGGAACGGTCACCCACGCAGATCGGTTGCGAATCGTGACCTTCGAGCAGCATCGCGAATCGCTCGATCAGCAGGCGTCGTTGCGGCGGGCCCTTGCTCCTGCCGGCGGTGATGCCGTCGTGTATCAGGATCGCTCCGTCCATCTGGTCTCCTGGGCCAAGCGGTTTCTCTTCAAGCCTGAGCAGTTGGATCTACCGGTCTCTCGCTTGTCTGGGGGAGAGCAGGCCCGCTTACTTATTGCCCGTTTGATGCTTCAGCCGGCCGATGTCTTGATCCTCGACGAACCGACGAACGATTTGGATATTCCAACTCTCGATGTGTTGGAAGAAAGCCTGCTGGAATTCGCCGGGCCGTTGGTGTTGGTCACCCACGACCGCTGGCTGTTGGACCGCGTCTCCACGAAACTGCTGGCATTAGACGGGACAGGCCGTGCCGAGTGGTTTGCCGACTTTGCTCAATGGGAGGCAGCGCAGGAACGAAAGGCGGTAGAGGGCAATAGGCCACTGATTGCCAAGGAGAGTGCCTCGCCGGCGGGATCGTCCAAGAGAAAAGGCTTGTCGTACAAAGAACAGCGGGAATGGGACCAGATCGAAGCGAAGATCCTTGAAGCCGAGGAGACCGTCGCCGCCTACCAGATCGCCGTGAATGATCCGACGATCGTCTCTTCTGCAGAACTCCTCCAGGAGCGCTATGCCGCGCTTCATGCCGCCCAAGCCGACGTCGAGCGCCTCTATGCCCGCTGGGCCGAGTTGGACCAAAAGCGTGCCCAAGCGACTAGCCGCGCACAGTAATCCTGCCTCCCGTAGACCGGAGTGCCCGTGTCATATTCTAGGTTGGTCCAGCAGGGGGGGTGAGCTCTCTTCCATGGGCAGTCGCGCTACAGTTTTACCCATTGCTGGCCGATAGACACAATGGAAGCCTGGCTGGTTCGACTACAACCCGGAAGGATCATCTCCCATGCCATCGGCGGACGAACTGGTCCAGTCCTGCACATCGATCTTCACATTGCCGGATATGTACTTTCGTGTGCGGGATGTGGTGGACGATCCGAAGTCGACCACGGACGATCTCGTCAACGCGATTAAGTTTGATCCCGCGATAGCAGCCCGACTGCTCCGTATCGTCAACAGCCCTCTCTATGGGTTTCCTCAACAGATTGACACGCTTACGCGCGCGGTGACCCTCCTCGGCATGCAGGCGGTCAATGATCTTGTCATGGCGACCACCGTCGGCCGGACCTTTTCCGGTATGACAATGCAACTGATGGACATGCCCATGTTTTGGCAGAAAAGCGTGCTCTGCGCGCTGCTGGGAGGCCGAATCGCCAAATCGTGCGGCATCGACGACAGTGAGCGGTTTTTCATTGAAGGCCTCTTGCGCGATATTGGGCATGTGGTTCTCTATCAGACGGTTCCGCAACGGGCCCAATCTGCCCTCGTCGAAGCGGGGTATCTGGGGGCCGCGCTGGCTGAAGTGGAACAGGCTAGCATCGGATGCGACTTTGCTGAAGTGGGGGCTGAACTCATCCGATCCTGGGGCATGCCCGCGCAGATTGAACAGGCGATCCGGTACCAACTGCGCCCCAGCGAAGCCGGCGAATTCGCATTGCATGCGTCTATTGTGCACTTGGCTGGAGTTGTCGCCGATCACGAAGACCTTGCCCCGAAGGGACGGCAAGAGGGATGGCCGTTCGAGCCCCATGCCGTCACCACCACAGGATTTGCCCCAGCCCACCTTCCAAACGTGCTGTTCGAGGCACGTGCTCAGTTACAAGACACTCTGACGCTCATCTATCCCCAGGCGCTGGCAGCATAGCATTCAGGACATCATTCAAAGCAGAAGAGGGCCGGCGATTCCCTCATCGCGTCCGTGTTGAAACGGCTCGTGAGGAGGAACGGATTGATCTGGCAGGACGCAGCTAGATGATGCCGGCCAGTCGGTTCAGCTAATGTTGTGTGTAGGAAGAACAGCTGGAAGATCTGATAATCTTGCGCGTGTATCGGTTGGCGATTTGTTGCCCGGTCGCAATACACGAGTCCGATCGGTTTGACGCCGACTCGTAATGACGCAATGATTCCGGACGTCGGATTCCAGGTTTCGAGGAACTCCCGTTTGATGGTTCCTGCCATCAGGGCTGAAAAGTCCGGGATATGGAGTGGATCGATGCGCTTCAGGACCGTGAGGAAAAACTGGTGTTCCTGACTAAGTGAGCCTGAGATGGCCTGGAGATAGGGCTTGAGAGGAGTTGCGCCAAGCACAAGCCGGCCGACCAGCAGATCACTATCGTTGGAGTTCAGAATAGACAAGCCGACTCGGTCAAAGCCAGCGTCCTGGTGCAAGGACGTGGCAAAGGCTCGCAGCAGGCTGTTGAGATCCTTGGCTTCCTGCAGCGAGTCCTGAAAGGCGTGGAGTGTTTCAAGGGGTTTCATTCGAATCGGCGCTGCCGGAGTGTCTTCTGGGATAGGACTCTGATGTGGCGCACGCGATTCTTCCCCACAGCCCGTCTGGGTGGCTGGGGATGGGGGTGGGATCGGCTCGAGTGTGTCGTGCTCGGTTGACGGGACCATGGCTTCGTCGGAGGGGTCGAGCGCCAACCCCATGGAGCGGACGAGTTGACGCCCGCGGTCCATGGCTCGAAGCGCCACATCCGCAAAGAGGCCTGGTGCCAGCCCACTTCCGACCAAGAGCATCCTCTTGGTTTCCTCAATGGCAGTCTGAGGAGCAGGCCCAATAGTGACGGTGACCAGTTTGGTGGAACCGATGATGATGCCGTGGTAAGTCTGGAACCCGCTTTGCCAGCGTCCTCGTGGCAATTCCCCTGGACTCCCGAAGAGCCTGATCAGATCGTCCGGCAACTTCCACATGTGGGCCAAGGCTTGAGCCAGAGCCAGTCGAGGCACGCCGAGGAGACGGATTTCCTCAAGGAGGGAGTCCTCCGTACGCGTGACCTTCCGGGCACTGGTTTGGAGGGCCAGAAACAAGTCAGGGTCTTGGTAGGCGATAGCCAAGTCACCGATGGAGTACAGCAGCGCAGCGGTAAACAACTGGCCAGGCTGAGGATAGTCCATGGCCGTGGCTAATTCGCTGGCATAGGTGGCAGAGATGAGGGATTTGGCAATCAGGGTTTGAAACTCTTTTTGGCGAATGGGCCAATGGTGCAGCTGTTCGACCAGATGGGCGGCGGCCACGAGGGAGCGAACCGTATCGAGACCGAGCCAGCTGACGGCATGAGACACCGAGACAATCGTTTGTTGGGGGCTGTAGGCGATGCAGTTCGCCACTTGCAGGACTTTGCACGTCAGCCCATGGTCGCGGCTGATCACTTGGGCCAGCTTTGCGGGGCTGGCATGGGGCCCCATATCGTTCAGGATGTGCTGGCAGGTGGATTGTAAGATGGGCAGGCACCGGCTCGATTCATCGAAGAGCGGCCGGAGGTTGGGATGTAGGCGCAAGCGAATGGAATCGATCAAGGCTGATTCCGTGGCCGTACCTGACGGAGTCATACGTCGTCCCCTGTGGCGCGCCACCAGCTGTATCGGTCAACATTCCCTCAAGCTTAAGCGGGGTTAGCAAGAGCGTCTGCTGTCGATGACTTCGGACGGAATCGTCCCGGTGCCGGATGGGACTCATACCATCGTGCGACGAGACGCCGCTCAATGTGAAAGTGCACGGGTTGGTGTCACGAAGAGGCTACGAGAGAAACGCCGTCGCGACGGATTGTCGCAGAGAGGTGAAGATAATTGGGGCATGGCTGATGTCGGCCCCAGTTAGCACGGTAATCTGCTGCTCAGCTCCAAACGATTGGAGCAGCAGGAAGAGACCAATAATAAGCCCCATGATGGCGGGCCAGATCGTCGAGAGCGAGCCAAGAACGAGGAAGACCACCATCACTTCAAATGTGTGTTGGGCAAGTGGGCTTTTAGCTGTGACCATACTCCCCCCCCTCCTGGCTGCACTGTGCTGAAACCGAGAGCCGTGTTGATTATGTTATCGGCATGTTAGCGCAAAAGGAGACCTAACTGGCTACCGGGAAGAAGGCCTAGTCATGGGTAGGGCTATTGGGAGAGTGGCAATGGATATCATTCGACGTCAACGCCCAAGTTGATCTATGCCGCAACAAGCAGGCGAGCCAAGTTCACGAGCGATCCCATGCAACTGGCTTCGATGTCGCATATCTGGAGTCGAGGGGATTAGTTGTGGGAATTGGGCTTGTTAGTAGTCTATGGGGTGTGGAGACGGAATGATGAAAAAGAAATCATCCGCATCATCAGCGCCCGACAAGCGAGCCGGAAAGAGCGTGCGGCATATTCCCGACTCACAGATTGATTTCTCGGACGTACCGGAGCTGTCCGACGAACAGCTCAAACGGATGAAGCGAGTCGGCAGACCCGTAACCGGCTTGGCCAAGCAGTTGATTGCCATCCGTCTGTCGCCGCGTCTCTTGGCGGGAAGCCGATGGCCATGGCCGTTCACACTTACGCGCCGCTGCAAGGAAGATAGCTAAGATATCAAAGCCAGACTCTGAATCCCTGACCCTGAATCCTTCAATAAAACCCCGATGCAGACGTTCGTGGACAGTGTGTCGTTGGCAAAAGAGAAAATCCTAGAGGTGTAACCCAGGGAAAGATTTGCTGGCCGTCAGGTGAAGTCTGAACTCATACGTCTGCTTTCAGGCTTTTGTCAGATTGTCACTGCCTAGGTATTGTCTTGCAAACTTAATTATGGTTTCGGCTCTAGGCTTTAAGAGAGGGGGCTCTGGAAATTCGGACAGTGTGGTAAGTGGTAGCCTGGCTTCACCCATGTCACCGAGGGGTGGCGAACCAGAGGAGCAAGGCGATGAA
>VGXE01000065.1 GCA_016873455.1 Nitrospira sp.
CGGCCAGACGCCGGACCAGGTGTACTATGACCATCTGACGACACGGCAGACCGCCGCGTAGTCAGCTATCCGCCAGGCGCCACTTAAGAATGGGCCGATACTGTCCAACCAACCGGAGCCACCTCTGCTTCCCACCCATCCAATTCACCGTATCAACGAGGTCCGTCAGTTCGGCCGGAGCTCTAATTTGAAGCGGCTGACCGAACTTCCCTTGGCCGATTTCTTTGATATGGCCCTGCAGCTGACGCAAGGGACGCAAGATGGTGTAACTGGCGACGCCGGCCAGTCCCAGGGCAAAGACTAAGGCCACCAGCACCAGTTGTTGTGTGACGGCTTCGGCTCGAACCGCGCTGGCCCGCGACTCGCTCACGCCTACGCTGACCCGCGCTTCGTGCAAGTCGACGTATCCCTGAATGGAGGCAGCCATCCGATCCATGATAGCATCACGACGGCTCTCGTACCCCGGTACCGGATTCTTGCCCGGCGACACCTCCACTCCATCATGGAATAACACCAATCGCTCTTGAAGCAGTTGTCCCGTCTCGTACAATAACTGTTGCCCCTGTGGCGCGCTTTCCCGGCTCAGTACTTGTTGCAGGCTGCGCTGAAACTCTTCGACCTCTTCGTTGAAGTTCGCAAGAAACGCCGCATCTTTTGTGGCCAGATATTTCTTCTCGCTGTTCAATTGCACATAGAGTGAACCCAGCAACCGTTTCGCCGACTCGGCCGCCGGATAGTGATATGACGCCATGTCGGTGCTCAGGGCCGTTAACTGCCTGAGCTGGAGTAATGCGTAGAGATTGACTCCACCCATGACCGCGACGATCACTAATGAGGTCAGCAACAGGCGCCAAAAGATCGAGAACCGCATGTGCCAGTGCCTTTATATAGAACAAATGATGCGGACGAGGAGCCAATTTCTCAATGTGTATGAAAATCCATACACTATTTCATGCTGAGCCTCAAGCAGTTTGTCTGTTTAGGTAGGATGAAGGCCGACGCTTCCATCCCATCTGGAAGTGAAAACCCGGCCAGAAACGGTGCTTCAGATACCTTGCCCTACTCAGACTCCTGTATCCACACGCCGAGCGAACAATCGCTGTCGCCTCGACGAGCCGCGCAGTAATGCAAAGAGATGGCCGCGGAATAACAAGATCGCCGTCGCGGCCGGCGGTGTGAGCACGAGCAACAGAAGCTGCTGCGCCTCAGGATCGAGCCCCACATAGGCCAACCAGCTCCCAACCACGGCAAACGGCAAGAGAAGAATCTGAATAAGTCCCAGTCCCGCCCCCCGTCCGACACCGCTGGTGATTTCGAAAAATTCGCGCAGCCCGGTCGGCGACAAGACAACCGGCAACAAGAGCAACACAAACGGCAGGAACCATTCGATCCAATGTTCCAGCACAAATTCATAGCTGGTCTTGATCACATCGAGCGGCGAATCGTGCCTGGCTTGATAGATCACTTCCGGCGCCGGATTCAGCAGGACAAAAAGCAGCAGCAACGCCGCGGACGACAGGAATTGACCGTAAGGATTGGCCTGCACTCCCATGTCCAGCGCCATCATCGGCAGCCAGAGCACAAACCCGACGCTAATGACGTCCCAGAAGTAATGGCCGAAACTTTCCATCACGTCGGACAGCTGAATCGTTTTGGTGGCGCTCACGGCTTGCTCGATCAGCCGCAAGGTCGCGCCGACCAGCAACGCATTGACCATTCCCAATACCAACCCACCCACCATGCCCAAGGGCCCCGCAATGCGCGCCGCGCCCAGGAACAAGACCCCAAACGCAACCAGTACCAGGATCGTCAGCCACCCTCGCGCAAGCGACCGCCACGTGGCCTGCAAAGCCTGGCGATACAAATGGACGGTGGCCGACAGTAGTTCACCCATCAGGGCGTACCCTAGTCGGGATTGCGGCGGAGGTCAAGTCTCCGTCAATGTGGCTCATGGGTTGACTTGGAAAGGCCGATGATTATCACAGCACCATCACACACGCACACACGGCACGCTACCAGGATAAAGGATCAGACCATGGACATGAATCGTATGACGGTCAAGTTGCAAGAAGCCTTGCAGACGGCTGCGGGGCATGCCCAACGGCGCAGCCATCAAGGCATCGACGTGGAACATCTGCTGCTGGCCCTTCTCGATCAGGAAGGGGGAATAACTCCGGCGCTGTTAGAACGGACCGGTGTCACGCTGCCGGCTGTCCGCCAGACTGTCGAACAGGCGTTGGCCAAAATTCCTCAAGTGCAGGGTGCCGGAGCCGCTCCCGGGCAACTGCACATGGCCACACGGCTCGTCCAGATCCTCACCAAAGCCGAAGACGAGCAGAAGTCGCTGAAAGACGATTACCTGAGCGTTGAGCATGTGCTCCTGGCCATGGCGCACGAAGACGGGCCGTTGAAGAAACTCGGCCTCACGCGCGACCGTCTGCTGAGCGGGCTGCACCAGGTACGCGGCAACCAACGGGTGACCAACCAGGATCCGGAAGGCACTTATCAATCGCTGGAGAAGTATGGCCGAGATCTCACTCTCCTCGCCGGCAAGGGCACGCTCGATCCCGTGATTGGGCGGGACGACGAAATCCGGCGCGTCATTCAAATCTTGTCCCGGCGGACCAAAAACAATCCCGTCCTGATCGGCGAGCCCGGCGTCGGCAAGACGGCCATTGTCGAAGGCCTGGCCATCCGCATCGTGAAAGGGGACGTCCCAGAGGGATTGAAGCAGAAGAAATTGTTCGCCTTGGATATGGGCTCGCTCGTCGCCGGCGCCAAGTTCCGGGGGGAATTCGAAGAGCGGCTGAAGGCGGTGCTCAAGGAAATCCAATCGTCCCAGGGGCAGATTCTCCTGTTCATCGATGAACTGCACACCGTCGTCGGAGCCGGCGCCGCGGAAGGCGCGATGGACGCGGCCAATCTGTTGAAGCCGCTGCTCGCGCGAGGGGAATTGCATCTGATCGGCGCGACCACGCTCGACGAGTACCGCAAGCATATTGAGAAAGACGCGGCGCTGGAGCGGCGGTTCCAAACCGTCTTCGTCGACCAGCCGTCGGTGGAGAATACCGTGTCTATCTTGCGCGGACTCAAGGAACGGTATGAGGTGCACCATGGGGTCCGGATCAAGGACAGCGCCCTGGTCGCGGCCGCGAAACTCTCGCATCGGTATATCTCGGACCGGTTTCTGCCGGACAAGGCGATCGATTTGATCGATGAAGCGGCGGCCCGCCTGCGAACCGAAATTGACAGTTTGCCGGCCGAATTGGACGAGGTCTCACGCAAGGTGCTCCAACTGGAAATTGAGCGGGAAGCCCTGAAGAAAGAAAAAGACCCGGCGAGCGCAGCCCGCTTGGCCACGCTCGAATCCGAGCTGGAAGATAAGCAGCGTGAACTTCAGACGTTGAAGACCAAGTGGGAATCGGAAAAGACGTCCGTCGCCCGTTTGCGCAAAACACGCGAAGCGATCGAAGAGGTCAAACGCCGGATTGAACAGGCAGAACGGGCCTATGACCTGAACCGCGTCGCCGAACTCCGGTACGGAGAATTGCCGCGCTTGGAGCGGGAACTCGGCATTGAACAGCAGCAGTTGGGGAAAAAGCAGCATGAGGCCAAGCTCTTGAAAGAGGAAGTCGATGAGGATGAAATCGCGGCGGTCGTCAGCCGTTGGACCGGCATCCCCGTCTCCCGCCTGCTCGAAGGTGAAACTGACAAGCTGCTGAAGCTGGAAGACCTGCTGCATCAGCGCGTGGTTGGACAGGAGGAGGGGGTCCGCGCCGTGGCCGACGCCGTACTCCGCGCGCGCTCCGGCATCAAAGATCCGAACCGCCCCATCGGGTCATTCTTATTCCTTGGTCCGACCGGCGTGGGGAAAACGGAACTGGCTCGTGCCTTAGCCGCCATTCTGTTCGACGACGACAACAACCTCGTCAGGATCGACATGTCGGAGTACATGGAGAAACATACGGTCGCGCGATTGATCGGCGCCCCGCCCGGCTATGTCGGCTACGAAGAAGGCGGCCAGTTGACCGAATCGGTTCGCCGGCGCCCTTTTTCCGTCATCCTGTTCGATGAGATCGAAAAGGCGCACCACGATGTCTTCAACGTCCTGCTGCAAGTGCTGGACGACGGACGGCTGACCGATTCACAAGGCCGCACGGTCGATTTCAAAAACACCGTGCTGATCATGACCTCCAACATCGGCAGCCCACAGATCCTCGACGCACAGCAACGCGGTGCGTCGCATGAAGAAGTCAGAACCGTCGTCATGGGCGAACTCCGGGAACACTTCCGGCCGGAATTCCTCAACCGGGTCGACGAAGTGGTCGTGTTCCACCCGTTAGGCACGGAGCATCTGGTGAAGATCGTGGAAATTCAATTACAGCGGCTGCGCCAGCGGCTCGAAGAACGGCGCATCACGCTCGCGCTGAGTCCGGCGGCACTCCAACAACTGGGCACCAGGGGCTACGATCCGGTCTTCGGGGCACGGCCGCTCAAGCGGCTGATCCAGCAGGAATTGGAAACGCCGATCGCGCGTTTGTTGGTCAAAGGCGAATTGCGGGATGGCGATACGGCGTCGGTCGACGTCAAAGACGGCGAGGTGGTGGTTGTGCCGACCGTGACGCCCAAGTAGATGCCTGCTACCCGATGGACACGGCGCCGCCCTTCGCATCGACGGTCTGTCCGGCCTTGGTCTGCTTCTCGATCTTCCACTCCTTGGCCGACACTTCGAGCAGGTGCCCTTTCATCGTGTGAAACTCCGCGCGCGAGCATGACACCAGGCCGGGAGATTTCACATCAAGCTGGAGCACCACCTTTCCTGTCTCCGTTTCCTTCATGGCCAGACGTTCAGCGGTCTTGCTCACATCATAGGCGCGACGCTCATTAAACATCAGCGTACTGTCCACCATCTTGGCCAGCATCTTTCCATTCACATCGAACAACGCGAAATTGACCAAGAGCGCGCCGGTTGCAGGATGTTGCGTCACCTGAACTTGCGGCACTCCTTCGATTTCGATGGTGCCGTCGGAATTGCGATAGAGATTGGAGCCAACTTCGATATCCATAATTCGGTTCACGTTCCAAGTTTCAGGTTTCAAGTTTCCGGGGCCAGTTGTTTGATTGCGTCAGGCTTTCTTGATGCGGTCGAGGATTAACGCGATACAGCCGGCCAGTAGCCCACCGCCCATGATCGTGATCAGAAGCTCCGCGAGCTTGAGGTCCCAGACAGACCCTTGCGCCTCCATGACTTCTCGAATGCCACCTTGCACCATAATAACGGAGAGCGCCATGGTCGCTCCCACCGTAAACCACCATAAGAAGACTTTCAACGTCGCCACAGGCAACACTCCCTACGCATCCGGGCTGCGATCGAACGAGCGATACTGAATGGCCTCCGCAACATGCATGGCGTCAATCTTATCAGACTCGGCGAGATCGGCAATGGTTCGCGCCACACGCAGAATCCGTCCATGTGCCCGCGCCGATAGCCGGAGCCTGGTCATGGCCTGTTCGAGCAGATCTTGCGCCGGCTGATCCAGTCCACAATACCGTTTGAGCTGCCGCGGCTTCAATTGAGCGTTCGTGTAGATACCGTCTTTCCGATAGCGAAGCCGCTGGCGGTCACGAGCCGCCACCACGCGCGATCGGATCGCCGTCGACCCTTCGGTGGGAAGCTGTTCGGTCCGCAGCTCGCGAACCGGCACGGGCGGCACCTCCAGATGCAAATCCAGCCGGTCAAGCAGCGGACCGGACAGCTTCGCCCGGTAGCGGCGAATCTGCGTGGCCGAGCAGACACAGGGCCTGGTCCGGTCCCCATAATAGCCGCAGGGACACGGATTCATTGCGGCAACCAGCATGAACCGCGCAGGGCACTTGAGCGACCCACTGGCTCTCGTTAACGTGACGTGGCCGTCTTCCAGCGGCTGCCGTAATCCTTCCAAGACGCCCCGTTTGAATTCCGGCGATTCATCGAGGAACAGCACGCCGTTATGAGCCAGTGAGACCTCGCCGGGCCTCGGCACCGTCCCACCGCCGACGAGCCCGGCATCGGAGATACTGTGATGCGGGGCGCGAAAGGGTCGCACCGTCAACAAGGGCCGATCAGGCGCTAGTTGACCGGCGACACTATGCACGCGCGTAGTCTCAATGGCTTCGTCGATATCCAGCAGAGGGAGAATCGAGGGCAGACGGCGCGCCAGCATCGTCTTTCCGGATCCTGGAGGGCCGACCATCAGTACGTTATGCCCGCCCGCTGCCGCGACTTCAAGCGCCCGTTTGGCGTGATCTTGTCCGCGCACGTCGCTGAAGTCTTCATCCTCGAGCGGCCGTGCGGATTCCATCAGGCCGCGATTCGACAGACAGGGCGCGATCGCGTGCCCTCCCGTCAGAAACTCAACCGCTTCGGGGAGTGTATGGATGGGATAAACGCACACCCCATCGACCAACGCTGCTTCGGGACCGTTCTCAGCCGGGAGCAATAACTCGAATCCCTTCCTGCACACCAAGCCGAATGACAACGACCCGGTGACTGGCTTGACGCGTCCGTCCAGCGAGAGTTCCCCGATCAACACACGCCGGCTCAGCGCCTCCTGCGCAATCACTTCTTCGGCGACGAGAATGCCGACCGCGATTGCCAAATCGAGTCCCGATCCCTCCTTCTTGATGCCAGCCGGGGCGAGATTGACCGTGATGCGTTTGGCGGGAAAATGGAACCCGCTGTTCTTGAGCGCAGAACGGACCCGATCACGACTTTCCTTCACCGTCGCATCGGGCAAGCCGACAACGGAAAATTGCGGAAGGCCGCCCGCGATATCGACTTCCACATCAACAAGATGGGCATCGAGACCGACGAGCGCCGCACTCGTCACTTTGGCAAGCATGCAACAACCTGCCTTTCCACGTTCAAAAAGAGACGCGATTATAGGAATTCTTCCAAACCATTTCAATAGAACCCCGCACGGCATCGGCACTGACATCCGGTGGCCGAACGCGGTATACTCCCTTCCTATGCGCCTCTGGCACCTCTACCCAGAGGGACCCGTCTTTCAGATCGCGCCGCGGCCGGCGCGAGGATGTTCTCTGGCCTTTCTTGGCATGGGGATGCTCGTGTTGCACGTAACGACCGGCAATCTGCCCATTACGCCACCCGCGTTCGCCTCACCCATTCCCATCCAGACACCGCGATCAGGGAACGCTCCCTCCCCTCACGTCGGTGCGGCAATGGCCGTGCTCGCCACGCTGGAACAGGCACGCGTGCTCCCCCCTGAAGGCACCACAGAGGCCAATCGCATCATCAAATCCGTCATCCAACTGCAAGCGTTGTTCACAAAAAACACGGACCCTTCCGTGCAGGAGTTCATGCAGCGGGCAGTGGCACACACACAGAAAGATGAGACCGAGCGGGTGTTGGCGCAGTTTCACTCAAGCGGCTGGACACCGGACGTACTGGAAGCGCTCGCCGACACGGCACTCCAGAGCCCGCCAGAAGCGCTTCACCGTCTGGAACCGGGGCTCAGATCAGTCAACCTGTCGGTGGACGACTTCAGATCCTTCATGCAGTTGGTGCGGGACGGCGAGCAGGCGCTTACCGAGATCGGGAAAAACTTTCACGACGTCTTTATCTCCCACCGCAAAATAATGCCGGGAGCAACGGGTGGCAAGTTTTGAATTGTGAAGTTTGAATGTTGAATCAACCATTCACCATTAACCATTGAACATTGGGTGTGAGGGAGGGACTTATGGCGACAAGAGCGTACATCCTCATCAAGGTCAAAGCCGGAAAAGCCAAAGACGTGGTCGCAGCATTAAAACGTATTCCCGGTGTCGAGCACGCGCATCCCTGCTTTGGCCGGCCTGACATCTTTGTGTTCATCAGCGTGCAGGACGAACGGGCGCTTTCCGATGTCGTCATTACCAAGATCCACGCCATCGACGGTGTTGAAGAAACTGATACGCACATCGTGGCGGAGTAGCGACTCGCACAACGATGCGAGCGTCGCTCGCGAGATAGGCTTCACCCTTCACGAGCGACAATCACAGAGGCGCCGCCCGCCTGGGCGGAGTGGTAACAGGCCTCTGCGATCTCGACGGCACGGCAACCATCTTCCCCAGTGATCGGCATAGGGGTGCCGTGCTCGATCGCTTGCAGAAATGCCGTGAGGGTGGCGAGGATCGTCTGGGAAGGGGGGCACTCCACCTCTTCTCTCATCTCCCCAGTACCTCCGGTCAGACGCAATCGGCGGCGAGGCCAATCCGCCTGAAGCCGTCCCTGTGATCCGATCCATTCGACCAACCCGACACGTTCTCCCGGCAACCGCGCGATGTCGAGCATACACACCGTTCCGCCTTGCGTTACAAGGTGCGCGGTCACGACTGTCTCCGGTGCGGCCGGAGGAGACTGATTCATCGTGCAGCGAACGTCCTGCACCTCTTCGCCGGTCAAAAAACGCACCGCATCAAGCAGATGGATACCGATCTCGATCAACGCGCCCCGGTGGCCATACCCGTCCGCATGGCCGGGGGCCGTATGTCTCGTTTCAATATGACTCGTCAAGAGCAGCCGTTCCGATCGCCCAATGAGATGCCGCCGCTTGTGCAATTCCTGAATCGTCGCATCAAATCGTAACGTCTGCGCCGTCATGATCGGGATACCGGCTTCACGAGCCGCAGCCATCATTGCGCGTGCATCGCCGGCTGAGGCCGCCAATGGTTTCTCAATCAAGACCGGCTTACGGGCCTGAACAGCGAGCCCGCAGATGTCACGGGAAAAGACCGGGGGAGTCACAGCAATCACTGCGTCGACGGACGGATCATTGATAAGGGCGCGCGCCTCTCCGTAGACGGCGATCGATTCCGCGCCAGGCAGATCGAACCCCTCTTCCGGACGTCGGCGACACACCGCCTTGAGCGCGGCAGTCGGCACATCGTCCAGAAGGTGCCGGGCATAGCGCATCCCATGACGCCCAACCCCGATCAAGCCGATGCCAAGCTGCCTTTTCTTCATCCTCCCCCACGTGTCTGATCCATATTTTGGCAAGAACCATCCTCCGGTCTGGTTCTCCACCATCGGCCATACGCCATACGCCATCAGCTCGGATCTTCTGCCGAGATAGGGTCCGTTGACATTCCCGCAAACGCCTCCCTATAGTCAATCCCATGACCACTACACAGACCGCCCCGTTTACCGTGCAACAGATCGGGACCGGCACCGCGCGATTTCCCAGCGGCGTGCCGATTCCCACACACACCGATCAAATGGTCGATCCCTACTTCAGAACCAGGATGCCGAAAGAACACCAGATCGACAGTCTGCTCTTCTGGCCACAGGTCCACGGTATATATCCCGGTTTGATCCTCCTCCACGACTGGTGGGGACTGACCGGACAAATGAAAGATCTCGGTGCTCGGCTGGCCTGCGAGGGGTATGTGGTCATCATTCCCAATCTCTATGGCCGGCAAGGCGGCATGGTCACGGCCAATGATGAGGTCGCAGCGGCGCTGATGGACAGACAGCACGAGGCGCAGGTGCTCACCGACATCAATTCCTGTTGTGAATACCTCAACACGCGCACCTTCGCAAAACGGAACATCCATGGCGTTGTCGGCTATGGGATGGGAGGCACGTACGCATTGCAATTCGCCTGCGCGCGAAAACGGCTGCGGGCCGCTGTGTCGTACTATGGAAAGACGATTCAGCCGCTTGATTTGCTGAAGGACCTCGCCTCACCCCTCTTGTATCACCAAGCCGGGAAAGATTCTTGGGTCACGAACGGTGACGTGGAATCGTTACGCGCCGCTGCCGGCGAACATGGAAAGACCGCTGACATCCATGTGTACCAGGACGCGGCTCAGGCATTCTGCAACGAGATGAAGCCGGCTGTCTATCGCGCTGACGCGACGGCCTTGGCCTGGGAACGCACTGCCACGTTTCTCAAGACCTGCTTCCAGGGAACATAACCACAGGCCCCTTCTCGTTCACCTCAATGAGTATGGCGATGGGCAGGATCGAATCTTCTCAGCATAAGGTGCTTGCCAGAGCCCTCATACTGACGGGAACCCTGTGCTTCACCATGCCGATGACTGCCACTGCCGCCGACCACAGCTCACCGGCAGCACTGTCCGATGTGGTCGCTGGACAGGCACCTCAGCTGGCTGCCGTCGATTCAAACACTGCCGCCATGACGCTATTCACCTCAACGATCGGTCCTTCGATCGGATTGAAGGATACGTCGGGCATCCTGAGCGCCAAAGGCCTGTCCGCCAAAGCCAAGTCCGACTTGGGGCTCGCCGAATTGTCTCAGTCAGCCCACGAACTTGTCGCAGCCCTTGCAGCGTGGCGGTTGGCCGAGTCGATCTATCACGCTGAGTCACCAACGCAGACAGTCGCTGCGGCTTCTCCCGCACAGCGAGACTGGTTGAGCGCCACGACTCGCTTGACGGCCCTCGCTGATTTTTTTCGGCTGGCCGACGCCGGCCCTCCCTCTGAGACATCATCAGCCAACTCACAGATCCAACGGCCAGAGCTGCTCGTGGCAGCCCACAGACTCACCACCGACGCGCAGCGACAAGCACTGGCTGCGTGGTCGTCCCTGCACGAATGGAAAGACCGGGTCAGACAAGCCAGAGGCCTCGCCCGCCTCTGCGGGACATGGCAGTGGATCATCCACAACCACCACAATCACCAAGAACAGAAAATGACCATTGCGTTTCCCCCGGCCGGGCAGACGCCACCTAATGTGTCGATACCAGCCGAAGCTATCGTCCTCGGCGACAGCATCTATTTGCGATGGGAGGAACGGGGGTACGTGCAGGAAGACAGTCTGCTCTTCGTCACGGAGGGGCACAAACGGGATGAGCCCGATCAACCGATGAAGCTCGAAGGATCCTTTGCGAATAATACCGGGGGTTGGGGACCGATTAACGCCAAACGGATAGCCAAATGCCAGCCTTAATGACCTGAGCTTATGGCAAATGGCTGATAGCTGATGCCTTTGGGTGAAGAGGGTTTGAAGCGAGTATCCTTTCCCGTGCTATACGCCATACGCTATATGCTTTTCTTTTCCCCACCGGTTCCCTGCCACATCCGCCACCCGAACAGGCCCCAGCCGATGATAAACGTCAAGCCGCCCAGCGGTGTGATCGGCCCCATCCACTTCTGCCCTGCTAACGCGATTCCGTAGAGACTGCCGCAAAACATCACCATCCCGACGGCAAAAATCCATCCGGCGGTCGCCAACCGAGGGTCACCAAAGAGCCTCGCCGCAATCCCAGCCAGAATCATCCCGAACGCATGGTACACGTGATAGCGAGTGCCCGTATCATAGGCGGCCAGCATCGGCGGCTCTAGGATGGTCTTCAGCTTGTGTGCACCGAAGGCCCCGGCTGCGACGCCGACTCCCGCCAAGAGACAACCGACCGCGATCAACCGCCGCGAGGATGCATCCACATTCATAATCGTTATCCCTCAAGACCAGTTATCTCATTGAACAAGGCGGGGCGATCATACGCGATCGTGCACCAATTCGCCATGAGGTCATGGCTGAAAGTGCGGAACATATCGCACGACGCCACTGGAGGAGTTTTGTCATCACATCCGTTTGATCGAACAGTAGAGCCCATAGGCTTGGGCCACAATCCCGGTCGCCACCAATCCCAGGGCGGTTTGAAGCCAATGTGACGTAGGAGAATCGAGGCCGTCCATACCGACAACGAACCCTAGAGCGATGGCGACAATGCCGACGGATCGCGCAATGACGCCCCTGAGCCGCCAATTCGGTGCTGACGGATGTGTGGGAGACACGATCCGCAAGTCTAGCGCCCACGAGGGGATCAGTTCAATCGCGCCTCCTTGCGCGTTGGCCCCCTGCGATATCCCAGCTTCAACGAGGCCAAGACTCGACGTTGCGTGGCAGAGAAATGTCTTGCGTCAGTTTTCGTCATTCTAACCAAGTTCTCATGTCCTACTAATCCTCTTTTCATGTTGCCTGATTACGGTCTACGCACGGGCGTGAAGATCGCTGGGATCCATGAGGAACGATCACAGCCTTCGGCTGACAGGACGGACCCTTCACAAGAAAGGAGACACTATGACCGACGTGACGACATCCACCTCCATCATCGTGAGCCCCGTGCGCCGCGGCGTGAAGCGGTTATCACCAAACCATCTCGCAGGTTTGGCTTTTCGCCTGTCCATCTTTAAGGCGGATCGCTGGGGACGTCGGGCGCGCTTCTACGAGCGGCACCGCGACTACTTTCCTCGGTTGTTCGCCGGCCGATTCGTCGCCCGGTGCCGTGAATTGGAGGCCAGATACCGGGAGCTCGCCCTCGCGCTCTTCGGGCTCGCGGCCCACGATCAGATGGTGCCGGTCCGGGCGATGGCCTCACAGCGCAAACAAATCAAGAAGCTTGCACTGCCTCACCGGCTGGCATTGACGTCGATGCGGTGAACGGTTTCAGGATGACTACGGCGGCCAGGAGGATGCGCGATCACTCCTGGCAGAGGGGGCTCTGGAAATTCGGACAGTGTGGTAAGTGGTAGCCTGGCTTCACCCATGTCACCGAGGGGTGGCGAACCAGAGGAGCAAGGCGATGAAGAGAACGAGACGG
>VGXE01000066.1 GCA_016873455.1 Nitrospira sp.
CGGCGAGTCCCTTGTCTTGCAGCAGTTTCGCAAGCGAACTGGCGAAGATGCCCTTGCCGAGCCCGCTCATCACGGTGCCGATGACGACCACAAACTTTGTCTTGCCGCTCACATATCCGCTTGGGGCAGGGGAGAAGTGCTCGCCGCTCTCCTCACTGTTGGAGAACTGCGAAAGGAAGGTTTCTCCCGATTCGGGCACCTCAGGGGGCATGCCAAATGCTACTCGGCATGCGATGTGCATCAAAGTGGTACGCAATACCCCGAGGCACGCGCGGCAAGAATGCGGTGAACAAGAGCCGCGAGTACCGGCCGTGTCGATAAAAGCCGGGGGTTTGGCGCGGTTCTGTCTTGAGTTTACACTCCAACTATGGCCGAGGTGATTTGCACGAAGTGCAGCACGCCAAATGTTTTGTCGACCAGCGCGTCTGGCGATCCAGGTCGCTGCAGGGTCTGTGGCTGCAAACTCGTATCACCATCGAGCCAACCAACAGTCTCAGGACAATCGCCAACGCGTAACGGCGGGCGTGTGCTCGGTGGGAGCACGCGTGATCCATTCACGAACCCCGTACCTGGGCCAATCTTGGTGGAGCCGGTCGCACCGCCCGAGCCAATGCCGCTCCCGAAAGCACCGCTCAGTCAGAGTGTCGGACGAGTTCTCGTGGTTGCGCTCTCTCTTGCCGCTCTTGTCCTTTGCGGCTTGATCATCAACGAGATTCTCAAGCCGCCTGCCAAAACCCGTTGGCAGTGGGCTGAGTCCGTTGACGAGCTATATCAGGGCGGAGATGTCTATGCCCTGTCTCTCCTCAGCCTCGGAGAATTTGAGAACAAATTTCTGAAGCATGACACGTATGAAAAAGTTGAGGAAGCGGTCTGGAGCGCTAAAGAAATGCAAACTTGGCCTTCGCACTTACGGCTCAGTGCGTTGTACCCGAAAAAGAGAAAAGATGGACGTGATGATTCGCAGTTCGGCTCGTTATGGCGTCGCCGGTGCGGGATCGCCTTGAAGGGCAACTTGAGTGCTCTGAGTCGCATGAGTTTCAGCTCGGATGCGATTCAGAAACTGGAGTTCAGTCCTGATTCCACCCTTCGAAAGTTTCTTGACCCGAAGCGGTTAAGCAACCCACTCTTTGAAGATGCCGATTTGGAGGTTGACGGCGACTACGTTCTGTTCGATGAGTCACAGCAGATCGCTCGACTGTGGTTTGAGTTGCCTTGGGATACAGCGAAACTGAGAGAACTTCGGCATGCACAGGGGTGCACCATGGAGGTCACAGTGCACTTCCAAGACGGTTCAACGATCTCTAAACATTTCCGATTTAACCTGCATCCAAGGAACAAGGTTGATTTGGATTACCCTTGGTGCCTTGGGTTTGCAGCGCTTGTGGATGAGGAAGCCACGTTCGTCAGAGACCTTGTAAAGAAGACAACGATAGGGAGGAACAGTCCAGAGCAAGATTTGTGCTACCTTTGGGGCAGGCTTGTGGAGTCAGGGGTCAGTTACCACAGCATGCCGGGACTTGACGAGATGGCTCAGTCAGTACGGGGACCGAAGGAGGTTTGGGACGACAAGCAAGGAAACTGTGTCGAACTAACAGTCCTACTCTCGACATTGCTATCAGCTCATGGTCACGAAACTTGGTTGTTTTGTCCACCTGGACATTCTTTGCTCATGCTTCGCGCGGGAGAAGAGCAAGTGCCCGTCGAATGCACCAAAGTAGATGAGGAGCCGCCAAAGGACTTCCAGTGCAAACTCTGGGAGGTCGAAGAAGGGGGCGAGTTTGGTCATAAGCTTTGTTACACGTTGGAGCTCGCATTGGAAGAGGGAGAGAAACAGTGGGCTACGTTTAGCAAGGACTTTAAGCAGTTCGAAGTTCCGTTTTCGGAGGAGAGTAAACTGCCGCCTGACTGGCATAAGATTTTGCCCTCGAAAGAAGCATTGACGACGCGGATCATCCCGATCAGTTGGGCTCGGAAGATCGGGGTTAACCCCCTGGCGGCCGATGATGCCGATTTGCAACCGCCAGCGAAGTGAAGCAGCAGTATGAGGTGTCTTTCGTCGATGTCTGAACATGGTCCTTCTTAACGAAATCACCTGTGCGTGGTGTTGGCGGCAGTTTTCGCCTCTCCAGATTCGTTTCATTTCCGAGAGCATCCACTTGCGTGGCGATGCACTGGCAGGTTCATCAGAGGGAGTCCGTTTCAGTGCAATGCGATTTGACCCTGAGGGGAACGCGCTTGATCCCGATGGCGCTCGCTGCAACCGCTTGGCATGTCCCCATTGTCACGGGGAGATTCCACGTGCGCTTCTTGAATTGCCGACAGTCCCCATCTCCATCGTTGGTGCTCCCTCTTCGGGTAAGACCAACTTACTTGCCTCCGGGTTGTGGCGAATGTCTCAACTCGCAAACGATATGGGGATCGACTGGTTGGATACCGATCCAAGGTTTAATGAACTGATTCACACGAACCAAGCAAGCCTGTTTCTGTCTGAGCCGACGGTCCAAAACATTGTCTTGACGAAGACTGATACGGGCGGGGATGCCCTCTACCGACCTGTCACGATCGCGGGGGTTGTTGAGAGCGCGCCGAGACCAGCATTTTATACCGCGGGTCGGATGAGCGACTCAGCGCGGGTTGTTGTGGAGGTCTACGACAACGCGGGCGAGCACTTCATGCACGGACAGCGGGCCGCGAAGTTTGAGACCAGCACGCGCCATCTACTGCGCAGCAGCGCAATCATATTGGTGTTTGATCCACTGCAGCACATCAAGTTTCGGCAACGGTTTGCCCCTGATCGAGACGGGGCTGGCACGAATCATCAGAGGCAAGAGTTGGTGTTTAGCACGGTAGTGTCACAACTCCGTCGGCTCCGTGGGCTCTCGGCGGTGGAGCCGATTCCAGTGCCGGTCATTGTCGCACTGTCGAAGGCCGATGTCTGGGGTGCTTCAGTGCTCGGTGCCGATTGGGACTCTCTCGTCAGTCGCCGTGGCGCGATCGGATCGCTTGATGTCCTCCTTGAGGGTGCCACACGAATGAGTCGTGCTCTTCGCGATGTGCTCGCCCAGGTGGCTCCAGAGTTCGTTGGCTCAGTCGAGGCGCTGACCAATCGCGCATGGTTTGTACCCGTGAGTGCGCTCGGTACAGACCCCAAGATTGATGCAGAGGGAAACAGCGTCCTGCGCACTTCTGATGTTCGACCGGTCTGGGCAGAGGTACCCTTTGCGCTTGCGCTGACCGTGGCTGCGGTCGAGCCGCTGAAACTTCAGAAGGATGGAGTCTTCACACAGTCGCTCGCATGATTTCTGAACTTGTGCATACGGCGGCACCATGGGGGCTCTATACGACTGCGAGCGGCTATGTCACTGTTGGCTGCACGAAAGGCATGCCCCGCGACCTCATCGAAACATTGGAAGAAGCATCGCCTGGAGAGGGCAGCGGACCGCCCGTGTTTCGTGTTTGGGGCGTTCGCGGACGGCTCGTGATTACTCGGATCGTGCGCGTCATGGCCGACTATACGGGGCGTCCCTCGCGACTTACGCATCACATTGTGATCGATTCGCATCCGCAACAGGCTCAAGACGGGCGTCGATTCCTGATGTCGGATGAGCACTGGCTCAATTCGTGGGCTGGCCTGCCACGCGAATTGTCGATGCGCACCTCATTGCCGACAGAACGCGCGGTGGATTCGGCGGTGGTCGGGGGGGAGTGGATCGCAAGGGCAGATCACGCTGCGAGGCTTGGTGCCCATGGCACCTTTGCTCTCAGAACTCCGTGCGGAGTGAGTGTGCGACAGGCACTAGCGGAACTGGTCGGAGCCTCGACGGACTGTGCTGCTTTGTCTATTGCCACGACACCCGGAGGAGCCTGCGGGCAGCGACCGCGCCTCGTTGTTGTTGATTCGGATGCCGATTTGCCGGCTGGATTGATCGAGCCGCCGATGCCACCAGCACGCGTGCACGCCGTGAGCGCTTTGAAGGGTGTAGCAGTCACACCAACGCGTCCGAAACACAAGGTCCACCTGCCGCCGCCCCCCAAGTTGTCTGTGTGCAAGCGTGTTCAGGCAGAGGTTCCCCACTCCAACGAGCACGCAGTGCCTTCTTGGAGCGACGCGAATGATCCAAAGTGGTTGCAACGGGTTGTGATCATCCTTGCCATCACGCTTGCCGCTGTCATTGCGCTGTTTGTTTGGGTGTTGGTGTAGACTTTCATACGGAGTTGTTTCGGGTACACAAGGTGCTCCTGTGATCTCAATTCAAGAGGCGCAACATCTGCAGCAGAAGGTTCGCTCGTTGGTCAGTCAGCCTGGCGCGACGAACAGTACGGACCTCATTGCGATTTTGTCTGCAGATCACGGGCGCATGCTGAACGAGATCAATCGGCAGATTTCCAGACTGGCAGGTTGGTGCGATGAGGGGCTTGTCCTTGAAGCGGTCTCCATCGAGTCTGCTTGGGGACAACCTTGTCGGGTCGCAAGAGAGCTCTGTCGCCCCGCCGATCTCTGGGGCGCATGGCGAGACCTTTGCCTGTCGGTTGGCGTCGGTGAACCGGTGCCCGTCGACAACTTCGCGCTTGCGAAGATTGACAGTGCATTCGCTGAGTCGAGCAGAATGAAGGTTGCTGTCGAAACATTGCAGCGGACCGTCCTTGGGCGCGAGTCGATCATCGCGCGTGTCTCAGCAATGCGTCAGTTGTATGAAACCGCTCCGCGCAATCGCGCTGTCAGGGGGCTCGTCGTTGAGTTTGAGCGTCAGGCGCTCGATCAGATGTCAGTTGAGATCAAGCAGGCACTCGGGCGAAAGAATCGCACGCTTTTGGAGGCAAGTTTCGATGCCGTTCGGGAGCTCGGCTGGAAGTCGCCGGGCATGATGACGCTGATGGATACGGTCCGTGCTGCCTTGGAAGAAATGAACGAACAAGACTCACGGACGCACTTGGATGCACTCGCAGCCCAAATGGAGTCTTCCCTTGCACGGAGGGACCTTTGGAGTTTCGGTCCACTTGAAGAAGAGTGGGAATCAGTGATTGAACGGTACCGGAGGCAACCGACAGAGGCTCAACGATTGCGGACAGAACCCGCTCGCCGATGGGCTGAGGAAGCGAGGAATCGTCTCAGAGTGGAAAGATTACATGGCGAGCACTGTGAGGTGCTTCGACAAGCGCTCGATCAGAATTTGCCGTACTCAGAGGTTGAGTGTCATCATGCGGCGGTTCTGGCGCATGACATAGGAATACCGGAGGACCTTGGGGCACGATTCAGGACGGTCGAAGCGGCATGGCGCGCACATCTCCGATCGAAGCAGCGCCGATGGATTGTGCTCGCGACTACTGGAGTGGTCTGCACCGTGGCGGCGCTCGCCTTTGGAGCACATCAGTTGTACCGATACACCCTTGCATCAGAAGAGGCGAAGAAAATCAAGCAGTTGTTGGACGGCTGCCAGTACAACGAAGCGCGAATCAAACTCGATTCCCTCTCGGAGAGTGACCCAAGTCTGTTTGCTTCATCCCAGATTGACGTGTGTGACAAGCGTTGCCAAGAGGAACGCTTGAAACATGATGAGTTCACGGCTCGAAAGCAAAACCAGTTATCTTCGGTTGAAAAGTGGATTACGAGTTGTGAGTCCATGGCGCACGGGCCATTGCCGAGCATCGGGGAGGTCGAGAGGTGGATTCGTGAGCGCCTGGAGCAATCAAAGGCGCTTGGCAGCGTGACCGCTGGTACGCAAGTGTTTGAGCAGATTTTGAAGCCTTTGGAGGAACAGAAACAGTCGCTCACAAAGAAGCTTGAATTGTGCCGTGTGACACTGGACCGCCTCCATCAGAACGCACGGCAAGTGCTATTGGATGAGCGCAGAAACAAGTGGAGCGACATCGGTGAGTTCGCAGTGCAGTCTCCTTTACAGCAAACCAATCGCGAAGAGTTGGCGCGCTATCGGGAACGCGTAACCAATTGGTTGAAGGGTACGGATGAAGTGATTGCACAACTTGGAGGTGGGCAGCAGTCTGAGGCTTTGACTGTTCTTCGGGGTATCGCGCAAAAGAGCAAGGAGGCTGCAGAGAGGCGAGATGTTGAGTTGGAGGATTTCAATCCGAAGTGGAAAGCCCTGTGGAGTGGCTCCATCACATCTGCGGACTCTTGGCGGCAGGAAGCGAAGCAAATCCAACAGAAGTACAACGCCATCATTGCAGCTCTCGGTGAAAACAAGCGATTGGATGATGGGATGAAGTCGGCTGACATGGCAGTAATCATGGACGACTGGGCACAACAATTGGCTGCGCTCAAGCAGGAAGTTGGTTGGAGCCCTTCGGAGGGATTTCCTGCTTTGGAAGTTAGTGCGACAAAGGTGCAAAGTGAGTTGGGTGATTTCATTAAGAGCCACCCTGACTTTCCCCTTGCCCCCCAAGTCCGTGATTGGTTGGCTTGTGCAGCCGTGCTTTCGACGAAGGGGGGAGACTTGGCAGTGCGCATCCTGTCCGCACTTGACGGGATGGCACTTGGCGATCTTCAGCAGGGGGATTTGGATCGCGGGCGTCGTATCTTCTTGAGAAAGGGACTGCGCACGGACGGGCCTGTAGATTTACAAATTAGGGAACTGAGTGATCTGAAGCTTGGGATGGACCAGCTGAAGGACAAGGCGGACCTGTCTCTAAGAAACGATGTGAGCGATGTTGAGGTAGTGGAGTTCGCGGTTAAGATAAGGACAGCCATAGAGCATTTGAAAATGGAGTCCGATGCGATTGAGGTCGGTGAGATTCTTTTCAATTTGATTGGAGAGATTGCAGCTTTACCTGATTCTAAGTCCTATCCGGGCGCAACTGCGGCTGTCTGCCTGCAGCTTATCGAGCTCCTTGAAGAGAGAGTGCTTGATAGCCGAGGAGCTGATGCAGCATTGGTGCGAGAGATTCAAAGGTGGCAGGAGCAGTATGGAGATCTTGAGAGGGCGGATTGGCCGAGGCAAGCGCTTGAAGGAGAGGCGCATCACAAAGCAAGTAAATTCTTGGGGGAACTGAAAAGGTCTGATTTCCTGTCGAAATGCAATGCTTGGAAGAAGCGCCACCGAGATGTCTGTGAAGACCTCAAGCAGGTCACGTTCTGCGGAACTCTCGTGCGCCTCTCTCGGGACCAGCGAGTGATCGCATCACCGCCGTACCTCGCGGGAGAGTTTTGGGGTCTCTTCTGCATCGAGGGTCGGTGGATACTCAGGCCAGTGACCCTTCTGTCCACTTCACCTCCAAGTCCTACGGACTTTTCTGAACCTATCACTTTTCTCTACGCAGATAGTCCGGCCTTTAAGAACGAAAAGCGTTAGCGGAGTTCGCCAGGAGTGTCACCCAATGGACGAATCAACCCTCCACTGTGATTATGAGCAGTCGATGTGGAAGTGCGGATTGGTCTGCCGCGAGGGTGCTTGATGAGCCCGAGGGGCCTTTCTGGGGTCATCGGCTGATTCTGTCTGATACTATTGATGGAAGATAGTATGCGGTTGGGGAAGCAAAGGGCGGCGTGGGACGAGGAACTCTAGAAGTTTTTGACGGGGTACTCCCAGATCCCGATCTCTATCGCTGTGCACAAAGCAGGGGCTGGATCATCCACAATATAAAACTCAGTGGAACGGAGAAACTAATGCAAATGCCTCCCAACTCATCCAGATGAATAATATTAAACTTATCGTATACAGTAGCAAGGAGCAGCCGCTCAGGCAAATGCCGATAATGGAGAGAACTCGCAAATGTGGCTCTTTTATCAAACCTATGATGCCGAGCACAAGTCCAGCCAGTCCGAGCGGCAGACCAACCAGTACGGTATATGGCCCACCGCAACTTAGCAGCACTCCCAGCGCACCGAAAACCGTTGAGAGCGTCCCAAGCGTATTCCCCCCCTGTGTCGCGACTGTCCCGGCGACAGGGGGAGCAATGGGCCGCCCTGAATCGAGCGGTTGCGGCCTTGCTTGCGGGAGCGTGATGGGCGGGCGAGGTGGCTCTAGGCGGCGCATGAGTTCGGTCACCTGCCGATGAAGTCCCGGCTGCTGCTTTGCAGCACCTTTGAGCACGTCCATCACATCACCAAGACTGTGATCTGGCACGCATTTGAGGGACTGCGCGGCGTGTTCGGCCAACGCTTGATCACCCACGCGGAGTGCCAAAACGAATTGCAGCGCCTCAATGTGAAAGGCAATCGACTGAGAGGTGTCGATCGAGCGAAGTCGGTTGAGTTCACGGGTCGCGAGAGAGGTTTCGCTGGCGAGGCAGTGACGGAGTGCGTTCGCGAAGTCGCTTTGTAGTTTGGGGTTCATGGCGGCGATCGTTCAGGGGGGGGTATTGGATTCGTTGGGAGACGTTCGCCGCAAGTCTCAAACGCGAACTTGTCCGCTTCCTCCCACACCTTTTGGAAGGCAATACGTGTGCCGAGTTCTACCTCGGGCGGGCTCGGAGGGCTTGGTCTGGCGTTTATACCAGGGTTTGATTGCTTAGGTTTTTTGGGGGGGGCCCATTGGTTTGGTTTATAAACCTCCCGTAGTGCCTGAAGGGGGTTACGGTGTTGCTCGCCACTCGGCACTCTTGGCGGCTCGAAGCCTAATTTCCATCCCGGGCAATCTCGGAGCGCTTTGCACAACGCTAAACAAAACGCTTCTCGGAATTCCTTTAGGCGTTCGTTCAGAGCCCTCACAGCATCCGATGTGTGCGTAATCTCTTGTGGCCGATCAAGCTTCGTGAGTGTGTTGAGATATTCCAACACTTGTTCCTTGATAGCTTTCGTGTTGTTTGTGGGGACAGATTGGAACACGTCTTGTGTACGAAAGTCCTTGAGCGCCTCGCCGAATGCAAGTGGGTCGCCACAAACTGTCGTTTCAAACTCCTTCAGTTTCGTTCGCAATTGTTCTACCCAATCAGAATCCTCCTTCCCGAGCTGAGTATCGGCGTTGAGTACTTTGGCGGCGTCGGTCTCTGGGAGGCAATTACCGTTTTCGTGGCAAAGGCGGTAGCGACACTCTGAACTTAACAAAAAGGCCTTGTCCTTATATGTTTTGGTGTCTTCGCCATCGTCCTCCCACTTGACATTATCTATCTTCTTCCATTCGCCCTCGTTGTGCTTCCTTTCGACGTGGTAACCCAAAACGCTGCCTTGTACTTTCAATTCATAATGGTCGTTACGCGGTGTAACAGTCAACGTGGGCGGCTTGGCGATTTCGCAAGTCGGCCCCAACGGGTTGTCGCACTCGTCGACAAGTGTGACGGTGTGGATCGTCGATGGATCGAGCGATATTGTCTTCGGCTTTAGTTGTTTCCCTGTTTGAGGTTTGTTCCAATCAAATGTCCATGAGTTCGCTTCGTTCGCGGGGATACGCTCGTCGGCGCACAAGATGAAAAGTCCCGGCTGCTTAACGCCAGGTAGAATGGACACACGTGCCTTCGACGGATCCCATGTCAGAGTGGCCGGTAGTTGAAGGCTTGGTCTGCTCGGTTCAGAAATAGTCAGGGTGTTGGTATCTGGATCAAAGCGCCAGAAAAAGTACATGCAATCCTTGGTTGCATTGCGCTCGTAGTCGTCGCGTTCCCATGAATCTTTGTCCCACTGCAAAGGATATTTCGGTTCATACTTGAGTGTTAAACCCTCAAGCGGTGATTTCTGACCTACTTCGCTTGGGTCAATGGACCTGGTTTCTTCGCCACGCTTGACACTTAGCTCCTTTTTGTCGTTGTCATAAATGCAACTCATCTTGGCGATTTCGCAAGTCGGCCCCAACGAGTTGTCGCACTCGTCGACAAGTGTGACGGTGTGGATCTTCGATGGATCGAGCGATATTGTCTCCGGCTTTGGTTGTTTCCCCGTTTGAGGTGTGTTCCAATCAAATGGCCATGAGTTCGCTTCGTTCGCGGGGATACGCACGCCGGCGCACAAGATGAAAAGTCCCGGCTGCTTAACGCCAGGTAGAATGGACACACGTGCCTTCGACGGATCCCATGTCAGAGTAGTCGGTGGTTGAAGGCTTGGTCTGCTCGGTTTAGAAATAGTCAGGGTGTTGGTATCTGGATCAAAGCGCCAGAAAAAGTACATGCAATCCTTGGTTGCATTGCGCTCGTAGTCGTCTCGTTCCCATGAATCTTTGTCCCACTGCAAAGGATATTCCGGTTCAGACTTGAGTGTAAAACCCTCAAGCGGTGATTCCTGACCTACTTCGCTTGGGTCAATGGGCCAGGTGTCTTCGCCACGCTTGACAATTAGCACCTTGTTGTTTTTGTCATAACTGCAACTCAATAGCTGTGGTGCGGACCGCGTAATTGTGGGTTTATGTCTCAGGAAAAGAACGCCTCCGAGCGCGCATACCAACACGAAGACAACCGCTGCGAGAATCCATGCTGTTGTCGTGAGCGGACTGGTGGCGGGAGGCTTTGTCGGGCGGGTCAGACGGGAGGATCGGTGGATCTCTGTCGTGAGCGGACTGGTGGTTCCCCCAATCCCCCCTTGCACGGATGCAGCTAGGAGAGAGTTAACTGATGGGAACACCTTGCTACGCACTCTGCGAGAGGCAGCGACCTCCGGGCTTGAGACCGTTGGGTTCAGTCCGAACTGTGGTCGAGCCGTGGCACCATCTCCCCAAGGAGACAACGAGGCTACCGCGACCCAGTCCAACATATTCAAGAGGCGTACGCCCCATGCGAAGTCAAGTGCGTCCTCGCGATCAAGTTGCCCAGCAACTCGCAGAATCGCCTCGGAGTCGTCCTCGTCGACGAGGAGGCACGCGTTGCCCATGGAGCGCAGACGAAGCCAAGTGTCGAACAGCCGCCACTCGATGTCTGTGGGAGCCGGTGGGCTGGTGGTCGAGGCGCGCAACTGATGCGGCTGATTTGCAGTGAATGCGGGTGAACGCCAAAGTTGCTCCGAAAGGAGTAGTTCGGCGAGCGAACCGCGCACGGTCAAGTAATCGGGTGCCGTGAGGATTAGTGAGCGAAACTCAAGCGTGGGGCGTCCAACAACATCTGGTGGGCCGGGAAGTACTCGCGTGATTGCAAAACGCCCCGATCGAAGTTGGCGCCCGAAACCGGATGGAGTGGTTAGCAGATCATCGAAATACTGTCGGTTAGAAGACTCTGCGTATCCGAACGTGGTGAGTTGGAACTCCTCATCTTGGCGTACACCAACAGACTTTGCGAGGGTGGAATACCCGCGCTTTGAGCCGAAGATATGGGTGTCACCAGTAATCATGACCTAAGCGTTTTTCAAGAAATAGCTGACGATGAGTGCCGCGAACGCAACAACCGCGAACAGGATGATGATCCACATCCACAGGGTGGCATGTGTCGACTCATCTGATTCTTCGGGGGCGGGATCTGGTTGAGGGGGCGGGGAGGGGGCGGTCTTTGGAAGATTGTCGAGACACCACTGCAGGGGCTCTACAACTGAACGGCAGGGAGCTGACCAGTCAGGGACATCATCGTCCATGATCGACTTCCGAGATCGAACTGCCACGGTCGCGAAGCACATGCTGTCGGCAGCGGCGCTCACAAGGTTTGGGTAATAGTGGCGTACGAATCTCCCAAGAGTCCCGAACTTCTTCAGATCACGCTGGTAGCGGTCGGCCTTCGTCACAATAACTGCAATTGGCACCAGGGCCCCGCCTACTCCAGAACGCACAAAGCGTATTGCCTGTACCAACCCGAAGTCTTGATCAGCATTCTCCTTCCACGTCCCACTGAGGGGGACTTCGGGGTCAACCAGAATGATAAGCGCTTCGGCGCGAGCGAGATTATCAAGCAAATCCGCCTCAGAAGAGCCGTGGATGTCAGTCATAAACGCCCGCTGGAAGACCTCGCCGGGGAAGTCAAGCATGACGAGCGTTCTGGTCAGGTTATTGTAGTGGAGATCAAACGCGTGCTTCGAGATGCGGAGAGTCGCCGCCGGCCACCTCCCCGTCCCCATTTCGGCCCACATACTTGCAAAGGTATTATGTGATACCCCGCTCGCTGCCTTCATCCTTAGCGCCGCCCTCCGGTTCCAGAGCAGGTGATACAGCCGTGCCATAAAAACTGTCTTGCCTGATTGGGGGCGCCCGAGGATAACAATTCGGTCCCGTCTCGGCGCCGGAGCCAAGAGTTGCGTGACCAAACTGGCTTCGGTTACACGCTCTTGGGGTGCTATGGACGCCGTTTGCGCAGGCAGCGGTGGGGGCGGAGGTGGAGGCGGAGGCGTAGGCGTAGGCGGAGGCGGAGGTGGAGGTGGAGGTGGAGGTGGAGGCGGGGGCGGCATGGGGCACGTATCTCAGCGGGTGGGTCGGAAGACGGCCGGGTTGGAGGAGCTTGGTCGCCCCTCCCCATAGAGTAGCGCGATGGACTGGCGATGGACGATTGGGTTGACTTCCCTCACGCGAGGCGGAGGGGGCCCTGTTTCGCTCCTTGAGCCGAAGTGGGGGACCAAGTGTCTCATCGGAATCGCCGTTTGGATGTCAACCGTCGCCTTTGCTGTGGCTGCGGATGAACCGCGCGAGAACTTTCCGCCGGATCCGCAGGTGGAGTGGCGACGGATGGAACTGTCGCTGCGCTTTGAGGATCTTGATGACCAGTCGTTCGTCGGTTCCGCGGTCTACACCTTTCGCGCGGCGGGTC
>VGXE01000067.1 GCA_016873455.1 Nitrospira sp.
ATGATGGTTCGGAAATCGTCCATCGAGATCGCAGTAGAGCCCGGTCACCTTGCATCCCAGCAACTCCAACGCCTGCTTGGCCACCAACGACGCCGCCCCATTCCCGCAATCAATCACCACATGCAACCGTTGCGCGTTCACATGGGCGAAACTGTTCTTGAGATACGCCAAATAGTCCGGAATGATCGGATGCTCAGTCACCCGCCCGGCCCCCGAGACAAACGTTCCCGCTTCCATCACCCGCCTGAGTTGCTGTATGTCCTCACCATGAATTGCCGTGTTGCCGATACAGATCTTGAACCCGTTGTACTCGGCAGCATTATGGCTTCCGGTGATCATGATCCCGCCGCCGACCGGCAAGGCAAATAAGGAAAAGTACAGGAGCGGCGAGGAGCAGATGCCGATATCCATGACATTGAGCCCGCCGGCCAGCAACCCGTTCAGCAGCGCCTTGTGCAATGCCGGGGAACTCAGCCGCCCATCGCGTCCGAGACTGACCGTCTTGATACCACGCCCGGCAACGTACGTCGCATAGGCCCGGCCGAGTCGTTCGGCCATATCTACGGTCAATTCAGTCCCGACGATTCCACGGAGGTCATATTCGCGAAATAAACCCATGAGGTCTCCTCAACCAAGCTGACTAGCTGACTAGAGGGAACGCTGACAAGTGGATACCCTACGGCCAGCGCACCTGTCAGCTTGTGAGCCTGTCCGCTTGTCAGCCGTCAGCTCTTCGTCGCCCGTCCATACTCGTCCTTGAACCGCACGATATCATCCTCGCCAAGATAATGACCGTTCTGGACTTCGATGATATGCAGCGTCTCCGTACCGGGGTTTTCCAATCGATGCTGGGTTTCAACCGGAATGGCCGTGCTCTGCCCCACGTGTAAGTCAAAGATCTCTTCGCCTCTGGTCACCCGCGCCGTCCCGGCGATCACCACCCAATGCTCGCTTCGCTTGTGGTGCAACTGAAGCGATAATCGCCCGCCAGGACTCACCGTCACCCGTTTCACCTTGAACCCGGGCCCTTCTTCCAACACAGTATACGACCCCCAGGGCCGTTGCACCGTCAGGTGCTCAAGATGTTCCGGGGCCTGTTGCTGCTTCAAAATCTCGACGACCTTCTTCACATCCTGCGCGCGTGACTTCGGACACACCAACGTGGCATCAGGCATATCCACCACCACCATGTCGTTCAGACCGATCGTCGCCACCACCCGCCGGTCGGCATAGACAATCGAATTGGTACTGTCCACATCGATCACCCGCCCAGTCACCACATTGCCCGCTTTGTTCTTCTCCGCTACTTCGTCGAGACTTCCCCAGCTTCCCACATCCGACCAATTGAACGAGACCGGCACCACGGCCGACTTCGACGATTGTTCCATCACACCGTTGTCGATCGAGACCGAGGCGACACGTCGATAGGCTTCATCGATTGCCTGCCTGGTTGCCCCGGAGGTTTGGAGCGCGCGGATGTGATCCATGGCCTTGCCGAGGGCAGGCTGATGCACACGAATCTCCTCAAGGATCGTTGCCGCGCGCCAGACGAACATCCCGCTGTTCCAGAAATAGTCACCCGCCTTGAGGTATTGCGACGCCTTGGTGGCATTCGGCTTCTCCACAAACTTCCTGACTCGATAGCCGCGGAGTTTGCCGTTCTTCCCCAACAGAGCGTTACCGTTCGGCTTGATATATCCATAGCCCGTTTCCGGCCTGATGGGCTTGATCCCGAACGTGACCAAATACCCTTCCCTGGCCAGCTGCGAGGCTAACCCGACTGCCGCCTCGAACTCACGTTGTCCGGTCACCACATGATCAGCCGGCACGACCAGCATCAGCCCATCCGGATCTCGCCTGAGCACTTCAAGGGCAGCTAACGCAATCGCAGGAGCGGTATTCCGGCCCTCGGGCTCCAACACAAAATTGTCCTGGATGTCGTCCTTCCAGTCCGCCAACTGTCCTTTGATCAACTCCGCTTGGGCTGCATTGGTCGAAATCATTACATGAGCCGGTTTGGCACAACCGGATACGCGCCGCATCGTCTGCTGAATCAATGTCTCGTTCCCACCGATGCGTAACAGCTGCTTCGGGAAGAGATGTCGGCTCAAGGGCCAGAACCTTGTCCCGCTCCCACCTGCCATGATCACGGGATAGAGAGAAGACTTCAGATCAAGGCCCAAGGTCCACGGTCTACGAGAAGTCATCGCTTGAGGCTCCCAACATGATCTACGGGCGTTTTCCTGAACCGGAAATCTGAGACTTGAAACTTGAAACATGACCTTGGGCCTTCAGAATCATCTCCGCCAATTCACGGACGGCCCCTTCCCCGCCCTTCTTCCGGCACACGTATTTCACCACTCGCAGGACTTGCGGAAGACCATCGGCGGGGGAAGCGGACAAACCCACGGCCTGCAGCGCTTCGATGTCGTTCACGTCATCACCGATATAGGCGACCTGCTCAAGTGAGATCCCATGCCGCGTGGCCATCTCGCGAAGCACCGACAGCTTATCCATGACACCCTGGTGCAATTCCGGGATGGCCAGTTTCTCAGCCCGGCGAGCCACCAATCTCGTACGCTCTTGCGTGACGATCGCCGTAATGAGACCTACGCGCTGGAGCAACTTAATCCCCATGCCGTCGCGAGTATTAAATTTCTTCCATTCATCGCCCGACTCGGAATAGTACATGCCGGCATCGGTCAGGGTACCGTCTACATCCATGGCAAACAGCCGAAGATTTTGCAGCAATCGCTTGGACGGGAAACGGGATCGATATGCGCGCGAAGCGTTTGAGTTCATCTCTATGTCAGTGAACGACAAGTGTACCTACAGCACGGCTATCCTAGCGGCTCTTGTCATTTCCGGAAACGCAATTCCACCAATTTGCCTTCGATACATCACAGCGCGTCACACAGAATCCGACGAAACATCTGCTGCACGGACGAATTGCGCCAGAGATCGCCTCCATTCAGGCATCTGAACTCCCAACGACACCAGACGATCCTGATTCAAGACCGAAAACCGTGGGCGTTTGGCAAGACGTCCCGCTTCCTCGGTACTAATGGAGGCCACAGGAAGCGTGAGTCCCATTTCACGCACAATCGCCACGGCGAATTCGTGCCAGGTGCAGGCCCCTCTATTCGTCACATGGATCACCCCGCCCACCTTCATCATCATGAGCGCAATGAGCGCGGAGGCCAAATCTTCGGCAAACGTCGGGCAGCCTCGCTGATCGCTCACGACGCTCAATCCAGGCTCACGCCGGGCCGCGCGCATAATCGATTTCACAAAATTCTTTCCGTAATGCCCATAGAGCCAGGCGGTCCTGACGACAAGCGCGTCTGCGCCGGAGGCAAGGACGGCCTGTTCCCCCAGCCATTTTGACATGCCGTAGGCGTTGATCGGATTAGGAACCACCTGCTCAGTGTAGGGAACTGTAGCAGTTCCATCAAACACGTAGTCGGTGGACACATAGATCAGGCGGGCTCCGACTTGGGCAGCCGCCCGCGCCACCCGAGCTGTTCCATCACGATTTACCGCCATGGCCATATCCGGATTGCGTTCAGATCCATCCACATCGGTATACGCGCCGGCATGGATAATGATGTCAGGCCTGGCTTTCTCGATCTGAGCTTCAATGGCAGGCTGAGTCAGATCGAATTCCGGAAGATCCTGGCGAATGACGGTCTCATTCCCCAACATTCGGCACAGATCACTCCCCAGTTGTCCGCCAGAACCCGTAATTAAGACTCTCATCCTATTCGTTTATCCGATCAGGAATGGACTGGTGTCACATGGCGCTCTTCTGGCTGGTTCGCGGCCCGTCATGACACGTGCTGGGACAGCAGCGGATCGAAATTCGGCACAAGACGTTTGAGGTCTTGGAGCATTTCGGCTTCATCGGCCCCTGATAGCTTATCCGGCAACTCTCTCATCCATTCATCAAGATCAGCGGCTGACAATGGGGTCCCGATCGCCCGATTGATCTTGGGGTGGGAAGTGGCCGCCACTTCCTCGCCCGCTTCAAACAGTTCCTCGTACAATTTCTCACCAAGGCGTAGGCCGGTATAGGTAATTGCGATGTCTTTCCCCGGCACAAGACCGGAGAGCACGATCATGTTTCTGGCAAGGTCCGCAATCCGGATCTGTTCTCCCATATCAAGCACAAAGACCTCTCCGCCCTGCCCCATCACACTGGCCTGGAGCACAAGTTGCACGGCTTCAGGAATCGTCATAAAGAACCGCTTGATCTCCGGGTCAGTGACGGTCACGGGACCGCCTTTCCGGATCTGCTCGGCAAACAAGGGCACGACGCTGCCATTGCTCCCGAGCACGTTTCCGAACCGGACCACTGTGAATTTGGTCATACTCTTGTGGCTGAATCCCTGCACCACATGCTCCGCAATCCGCTTGGTCACTCCCATCACGCTCGATGGATTGACCGCCTTGTCCGTCGAGATCAGCACGAATCGATCCACGCCGGTCCTCAGCGCCGCTTCGGCCACCACACGAGTTCCCAGGATGTTGTTCCGCACTGCCTCCTTGGGATTTAATTCCATGAGCGGCACATGCTTATGCGCTGCCGCATGAAACACGAGGTCCGGGCCTGTCTGTCTGAAGACTTCCGATACCCGATCGGACATGGTGACGTCCCCCACGACCGGGAGCACGCCAACATGGGGAAATGCCGCCCGCAATTCAAGCAACAGCGCGTGCAGGGAATTCTCGTATTGCTCGAATAGAACCAGCGATTCCGGCTTATATTGCGCAATCTGCCGGCACAATTCGGACCCGATCGACCCCCCCGCTCCGGTCACCAGCACGGTTTTCCCTTCAATCAGGGGATGCAGTTCTTGGCGATCTGTTTGAATCGGCTCACGCTGCAGCAAGTCCTCGAGGCTCATCGGCCGGACTTGCTGCAGCGAGACCGGGTCACCGAGCAACCGTTTGACGCTGGGTAAAATCTTGATCGGCGCGGTGCAGCCTTCGGACCCGGCGAGAATCTTTTGTTTGAGCTGAGTCGGCGCAGAAGGGATCGCCACGATGATCTCATGGGCACCGACGCGATCCGCCACGGTTTTGATGTCGGCCGTCGTGCCTAACACGGAGATGCCATGAATTTTCATCTTCCTCTTCACGGGATCGTCGTCCACAAAGGCCACCGGCTTGCTGTTGTAGTCCGGATCGGAAAGCATGTCTCTGACCAGTTGCTCACCCGCATTGCCCGCACCAACAATTAACACCCGCCGAGCGGTCGGCCCGATGATCTGCAGCCACTCCCGAAACCAGCGGACGGCCAAACGGATACCCGCCAAGTACAATCCGCTCAATAGGCCTGTCAGAATGATGACCGAACGAGGGTAGCCCGTGTTTCCGAGCAACAGGTGCGTCACCCCATAAAAGACCATCGCTCCGGTGAGCGATGCCCAGAGAATCCTTCCCAAATCGTGAAGGCCGACATACCGCCAGAGTCCGCGCTGAATCCCAAAAACCCACAATCCTGATCCGAACACCAGCAGAACCAATGGAAGATGCCTCCACATCATCACTTGATGCTGGGGTGGCACGTCGGCGTCGAATCGCAACTCGAAGGCGGTAAGATTGGCAGCCACAATGAGGGTCAACTGTGTGCCGATGACAACCCAAGACCGGTAGTCAAGCAGCAGTTGTCCGTATCGCCTGGCAACGGCGTGAAAGAGTTTTGCGGTGATGAGTTTCATATGCGGCGCTGAGTCTTCGAGAAGGGCGGCATGTGCTTCATTGCACGCTCGCCATGTTCTTTCGATCTTCCCGCATTGCCAGCATCTGTTCAGCAGCTTGGATCACACGCTCAACCGGCAAGTTCTGCAAACAGTCGCTCAAACTATTAATATGGCGTCCACAGCCTTCAGCGAGACAGGGCACACAATCTCCTTCTCCCTGAAGAAGCCAGACATTGCCCTGCCGCTGCGATCCCTTCGTCTTCCAGGGACTGCCGCCGTCTGGCGGGAAGTCTTTCGGCCAAGGCCCCCACTTGACCGGATTCGACGGCCCAAACAACACAACTGACGGCACACCAACAGCAGCAGCCATATGGCTCACGGCCGTATCCGTCCCAACATAGAAATCGGCGTGACTCAAGAGATAGCCAAGAACTGGAAGCCGGGCCTGCCCTGCAAGATTCACAGACCCCGCAGGCAACTGTCGGATCACCTCTTCACAATAGATTAGTTCATCCTGAACATTCCCTCCGGTCACGACCACGGCCATTCCTTGCTTAGTCAGCCACTTTCCAAGTGCCGCCCAGCCGGACACGGTCCAGGTCTTATAGGCAAACTTCGGTGACACATGCAACACAGCATATCTCTGGCCAGTGCTGGCCCCCTGGAACAATCGGTTGGCATCATCTTTATCCGTAAGAGTCCACGCGACAACCGGCGTGGCAACAGGCTTGACCCCTAGCCGGTCAAGCAGGCGCAGATTCATGCTCACCGTATGGGTATTCAAATTATCAAACGGCACCCATTCATCCAGCAACCTGCGTTTCCACCATGACTTCTTGTCGGGAAGAAGCGTCCCAACGCGATACCGCCCCGCAACCCAGGCATGAAAAGTCGGGCGATCACCCGCCAAAACCGATACGGCAAGGTCGTACCGGCGCCACAGAGAACAGAGCAAGGACAAGTGCGTTCCGATAGGCGAGCCTTCGGCGATTGTCCAGACCTTCCGGATATCCGAGTTCGCCGACACGATACCCTCCGTCCCCTCAAACACGAGCATGTCGACGCTGGCATCCGGATAGGCTTGCTTCAGCGACCGCACAACGGGTGTCGCCAACAAAACATCGCCGATCCTCCTCGAGCAGATGACCAGTGCGCTGGTAACCGTCCGCTTCATTGAGTCCACCATTCAGACCATACTGCCGTCGCGGCACTCAACTCGACAAGCCTGATTCCTGTTCCGAGAACATCTATGATGGCGCTTGCCCGTACTGATCGAGTCCAGAGGCGGCCCTGATGGTTGAAGACTGTAACAACTCATCCAGACGCTTTTGATTCTCAGGAAGATGCCGGCGATCCTGTTCTTGATGCCACAGATGAAAGACCGGTGCAGCGTATCGCGCGGTCTTGTGCTTGACCCCCGCATGGAGGAGCCGGATCACCAGATCGGAATCTTCCAAGCCCCAGCCTTCATAGGATTCATCCAGACCATTGACACGAACCAAGTCGCTCCGCCAGGCGGAGAAATTGCAGGTTTTGACCCCTTCCCAGCGATCAGGCGTTCGCTTGCGAAAGGCCGCATCGGGAAGCACCATCAACGGCAGGAGGCGATTCACGTCGCGCCGCACCCAGGCTCCTGCCCAATCCAACCAATGCCAGGTGTGAATCGGTATCCGGTCACACAACACACGGGTGGTAAACGATTTCCCTAACAACACACGGTTGGCGCCGAGAAAATAGCCGGGTTCAGCCAGAGTCTTATGCGCCCTGACGAAATTGCGGGACGGAATACAGTCGCCGTCGGTGAAAATAATATAGTCGGCGTTCGTCGATGAGACTGCCCGGTTCCGGATCGCCGCAGCACGGAACCCCCGATCCTCCTGCCAGACATGCGCCAGTGGAAAAAGACCGCGCCGCGAAAACTCCCGAACGACCGCCGCGGTCTCCTCTGTCGATCCATCGTCCGCCAGCACAAGCGAAAAGTCTCGATCGCTCTGGCCGCAATACCCTTCCAGGACGACCGCCAACGCATCCGGCCGATTATATGTTGTCACGATAACTGCGGTCTTCACTCCGGCGACTCGCAGGATGTTGAAAAAGTCTGCCAGCTTTGTTCTCGCATCACTCGGAAACTCAACATACGGGAAAAGTATGCTTCGCTTCCTCGCTCGCTACGGCCGCGCTGAACAGTCTTTTTGAACATCCTGCACACCCTTCTACTTCTGCTCATGCGTCATAATAGTTTTTCAACCAGCTAGTCCGGTCGACGAAGGGGCGGCTGCTTCGGAATCGGCCACTGTTCCTGCTGCTCAAATCGCTTCGCATAGCGGTAAAACGTCCCTTCGAAATTTCCGAAGGCGATGACAAACCCGACCCAGCCGTCCAGAAAACCCCGCTTCGCCACATAATGTTTGAGAAACGACCAGATGCCATGCAAGAACGCCGTCCCCATCGACACCCGTTTACCATCGAGCTTCTGCGCGCCAAGCGTGGAATACCGATTGGCTTTCTTCACGACTTCTTCAAAATTCCTGAATGGAATCTGCCAAATCGCATGCTCCAGCCGTCCGACCGGTTTGGCGGTCAGCAGTTCGTACCCTTCATGAACCGGCAGCTCCATGTATTTCATCGCACTCTTTCGAAACAATTGCGGCTGCCTGAAATTCGGGTACCAGCCTGAATGCCGAACCCAGCGCCCCATAAAATAGTTCCGCCTCGGCACAAGATAGGCATCATGCGCGGGATTCCCGGCCAGGATCGCCAGAATTTCATCCCGCACCTCCGGTGTGCACTGCTCATCCGTATCGATACTCAGCACCCACTCGTGTGTACAGGCTTCGACAGCCCGATTTCGCAGATGGCCGAACCCTTCAAACGGGATCTGCACCACTCTCGCCCCCAACTCCCGCGCAATCCGATCAGTTCCGTCCGTGCTGGCCGAATCCGCCACAACAACTTCATCGGCCCATAGGACACTATTGACTGCATCGGCAATCTTATCGGCCTCGTTATACGCGATGATATAGGCGGACAGTTTCAGCATATTTCCTTACCCGCCCCAAGGCCCTCCGAGGCAAATGCGGCGCTGACGACCCACGCGAAGAAGAGCCCCTCGGCATGGTCGAGAAAGAATGAGTTGAAGGCGCAACCGATGACCATCAGAACCACGGCGCCCTGTCCCACCTCTGCATAGAGATTGCCGCCGACCTGCATGAACCTCCACCACAACGTCCCAAACATCGCAAGCAATGCCAACAGGCCCAGCATGCCCAGTTCTGCACCCGTCAGCAGATATTGGTTATGGGGGTGGGCCGGTTTGACAGCCGCAGGGTCCGTCACCATCTCGGCATACGCCCGCGGAAAGCTGCCGGTGCCCACTCCGGCTAGCGGATGAGCGGCGATGAGTTTGATCGTATTCTGATACCACTCGAGTCGAAGCCCGACGGAGGAGCTCTCCGGCGCCACAGGTTCGACCTGGGATCGCTCCACTTCGGTGATGGCCTTGGCCACACGCCCCTGAAATACCGGGGACAGGGTGTACGACATCAAAACAAGCGCAGCCACAACTGCAAGGCCGCCGGCCAAGCCACGCACTCCGAACCGACGGACAGACCACACCAAGATCAATGCACACAGCACGAGATGCCCGGTTCGTCCCTGCACGAACATGAGTACGTCGACCGCCGCACCCAGCGCCAACAGACTCAAGCCATACCGTTGCCATGGAACGCTTGATCGCATTGCAATCTCTGCAAACAGAAATGCGGCAAACGCCATGAAAATGCCGTGGGTGATTTTGCCCTTAAACACCGTCGCATTGGCCTGGTCGCCCTGAAACCAGGCGTTATGCGGAATCCATCCGGCAGCCAGACCCAGTGAGATCACAAGAGTAAGTCCCATGCCGACACTGAACGCCCAAAGACCCCGCTGGCGCACGTGCGAATCCAGAAAGAGAGGAATAAAGACCAGCGGAAGCAACAAATCATCATACTTCCATAGAGATCGGACCCGTTCGCTGAACGGCGCAAGCCCGTGCACCATTCCGAATGCGATGAGAACAAACGCGACCGGTAGCAGCAGCGCAAACCGATTTTTACGAACGATCGTGGGTAACTCACGGAAGGCACCGCTGATCGTCCACGCCACAACAGTGACGACCAGCAGAATTCCGTCAAGGCTGGTAGAAATCGGAAGACTGAACCCCAGCGCAGCAGCAGCCCAACCTGCGACGGATCTGGATTGAGTCTGAACGGCGCCCCACGTCACCACAATCACTTCACCTCGAACGCGATGCCGAGAGTTCGCAACGAAGAGCGCATATCCCTTTCCATTTTATCGGGACATCCGCCGTTCCATCGCCGAAACGGACTGTGCCAATCCAAGAAACGCCAGCGCCCAGATTCCCACAATGACGAACCGCACACCGTCCGACGCCAGCTGAAACACAAGCGCGCCAACCCCGCAGGCGCACATCACCCCATATTCAACCAACGAGGTTTTTCGATGGCTCCATCCGCTCAACACAAGTCGCTGATAATAATGTGTGCGATGTGCCTGCCAGAATCGCTCGCCTTGTACCATTCTCCTCAGGAGCGTCACGGTGGCATCGACAATGAACGGGGAAAAGACCAGCATTGGAACCCAGAGCGACCACACCCCGTAGTGCCAACCGGTCAGCCCAAGCCCCGCCGCAAGAAACCCCAATGTCGTCGATCCGGCATCGCCCAGAAAAATACGCGCCGGATGAAAATTGAACAGCAGGAATGCGGCGGAGGCCGCGGCAATCGACGCACTGACAAACATCAGCGGCTGATGATGTCCGACCCAGGACAGCACCGCCAGAAATCCGAATCCAAAGAACGCCATCCCGCCGGCCAAGCCATCCATCCCGTCCATGAAATTATAGAGATTGATCATCCACACGACCGGCACGATCACCACCACGGCCCATACCCACTCAAAACCTTGGGCCAAAAGACCGGCGACCAAGACACCTGCCGCGAGAAAATGTGCTGCCAGCCGACCCAAAATGGGTAGCCCGACAAGATCGTCGAGGAAAGAAACTCCCACGAGCAGCGCGGCCCCCAACCACAACGGCCACCATTCTGGCGGTGAAACCAAGAATGCGCCTACGGCAATCCCCGCTGCAACTCCGATCCCACCCGTCCTCGGAACAGGCCGCTCGTGAAGCGATCGCTCGTTGGGGTGGTCAAGAATCCGGTCGGAGAAACGGCGAAGCAACAAGGTGATAACCATCCACGTGATGGCAAATGAAATGACCGGGGCTATGTAGACATAGGATAAATACGATTCCATTATGGAAGATAGATGATCGCGGATTCGAATGGCGGCATGGGTCTATGCAATCAGAGTTCCCCAAGAGCGGGTTCCAGTCATGGCCGGTCCATTAGTTCCGGATGAGCCTGAAGCCAATCAAGCAGCGCCAAAAGCACACCTTCAATATCGGCCAAGCGAGACGATCGAAGGAGTCCAAGTTGTCGTTCGGTAGGGACCGCAGCCCCTCCATCATCCGCCGCACCCACGAGACCCGATCAGCAATGATAGCCGCACGAACCAGTGAACGTGTCACGTCGCTACCCCGGAAAGTACATCTCGCACCCGTTCCTGTTCAAAAGGCGCCAAATCCCCCGCCCGTCGCAGCACATACAGTTCATACTCCGCAGTTCTGTCGGCATCGGTTTCATACAAGAGCTCACCGCGGACGATCTCCACGGCCAAAAAAGGGGACGCTTCCGGCAAACTGACGAGATCGACCCGACCGACGCCAAGAATATCTTCCAATTCAGCCATCAACCGAACCTTCGCGAGCGGATCAAGGGAACCGCCCTGGCGTGGCAAAACGCCGATATCTACATCTGAGCCACTCGAATCAGTCAACGATCGCCCGGTTTTAACGACCTGTGAAACCTCAGAAGATCGGCTTCCAAAGGCATAGAGGCTGTCAATGTCATACCGGAGGCATATAGAGCTCAGTCCGCCGCCTACATCACTGCTCATAACCGTGGCCTTCCGTGTCTCATACGCATGTAACTCATTGCATTATCTTGATTCGGCACTGACCCGTCAACACACAGATCCCAACCTGCGCTGCCCGAGGGTCACACACATCTTTCGCGAAGGGGATCGGCTCCTGAGCGACGCATGAACCACGCCACAGTTTCCTCGATCCCGCGATCAATCGACCAGGGCGGAGACCAGCTCAACTCACCGCACAGTTTGGACATATTGATCTGCAAACTAAGGAAGGTCTGATTAATTCACGTTTACACGAAGAACTCTGTTTCTGAATGGAGCACCACAGGTACTCTGCTGGAAATTCGCTAGGCCGGGAGCGTCCGCCTCGGGTATCGCCCGCTGTCGGGCCGCCC
>VGXE01000068.1 GCA_016873455.1 Nitrospira sp.
CGGCCAGACGCCGGACCAGGTGTACTATGACCATCTGACGACACGGCAGACCGCCGCGTAGTCAGCTATCCGCCAGGCGCCACTTAAGAATGGGCCGATACTGTCCAACCAACCGGAGCCACCTCTGGCCGCAGAGGACTTCCCACAAGGCGTGGTTGACACTCGCCGGCTCAATCGGCAGCCAGGCGTCTTGATCCACATAGCCATGAGACGCCATGCCGGTCCCCATGTGAGAGAGAAACTCGGTGTACGCAAGTAACCGGATCTGCTTGCGCGCGCAATTGAGCTGTTTCTGAGTCTTCGCGGAGAAAAACCGGTGTGGGCTCATCATGAAACGGCCAAACCCCACTCCACCCTGCATCATTCTATAATCGGTCAACTGCCAGACCGCTACGAATGGTCCCTCCCGGCTGATCGTGTCAGGATCGATATAGATAGACCTCAGCCCTGGATCGAGATAGTCCTTCTCGACCGGGACCCATTCCGCGTAGGCCGATGCACCGGTGAAGACGATCGCCATGAGACACAGCGTCCGTAACAACTGCCGCACTCGATCAATCACGGCTGGCCGAGAATACATGACTGCGACGTTGAAGAAGACCGGTAGGAAGGAGGACTCAGCTTTCAAACACATGGCTGCATTTCAGACAATGCAGCTTCGACCCAATCGTATTCTTCCATTCTTCCAACTGTTTCGTGTAGGCTTTGTTCTTCCAGATTCCATAACCGCCCCACACGCTTAAGAAACCAACGGACGACAGCAGGTTCGCCATCTCTATTCCCGATTCCGACATCTCCGGCGAGGTCATGGAGAGCATGATGCCGACATTGACCGGCACCGCGAGGAAAAACCCCTGCACATAGGCCCATGGCTGCTTCGGTGGGGTGTATTGTTGGGGCAACCCACTCTTTACACCGGCCGCGGCGTCCTGCTTCACAATATCGCCGATCCGTTTTGCATCGTCAGCTTTACAGGACGGACATGTGTGCTTGCCAGCCATCGACGCCCCCCCATCAGCACATCGCAGAACCCCGTCTCAGCTCTCACTCGTAATCATAATACTTTTCCCAGAGCGATGCCAGGCCCTCCATCAGTCAACCCGGCCGGCCCCTCTACCTGCTGCGATCGGGCTTCCAAAGTTCCAGGTCCTTGGCCTACAATGTCAACCAGATTTCCACTGTCAGAAAAAAGGCCTCGGGCCGCCGATACTCCATCGTACTGAGGAGATATGACCCCATGCGCATGTTTCAAGTAAGGCACACCATCACGTATGAGCTGACCCTGGCGGCAGGAACCGAACAAGAAGCCATCCTCAAAGCCAAGGGCATCCCACTTGCGCAGTGGACCGCCGAACCGGATGAGGTCACCGCCGAGTTGGTCGATGAAACAGATGAAATCGACGAGTACTAGCAAGACGGTGAGAACGGCTTTCAATAGCGTGTCCGCGACGCACCAGGAGGTATGGCACTTACCGGCTGAAGCCCGACCATGATGAAGAGGACCGCGTTCAAATCCTATGGCTGAGCCGGCTCGCCCAACTTCTTCACCACACAATCATTGAAGGCCATGCGCCGGTGATAGGGAGTCCAGAACCAGTTGTACTTCTTCACCATGTCCAACTCATCCACATAGTCATGGCACCGCTTCGCCTGCGTCTCGCTGGCTTCGAGCGGCGACGTCATGACCCAGGCCCCTACCCCGATGGCGGAAAAAAACAACCCAATGCTCGCAACGAGCACCACAATACTCTTGATGTTCATGCATCCCCTCTATCCATTCGCGTGCAGAACTCCCGACGTTGAGTGGTGCCGGAGGCCGGAATCGAACCGGCACGGGCCTTTTAAGCCCGAGGGATTTTAAGTCCCTTGCGTCTACCAATTCCGCCACTCCGGCACACCAGCGGCACAGTCACGTCATGTAGAAACCGGTTAGTCTTGAGGCATGGCCATCCATGTCCCAAACGGCGGGACTGTAACATCGGGGTCAACCGTATTCAAGCGGTCACGGGAGGACTCGAGAGGTATGACGAGTGACAAGCATGGCCGCCGGCCTGAGCCGAGCAATCGGCGCCAAACCGGCAGATACGAACCGTCTTATATCTTAATTCAACGTCGCAGTGAGGACCGGTGGCTCTTCGCAGGGCTTCGCAATCTCGTTCCGGTGATTGATCACGTCCTTCACCCCAGCCTGGACAGCGCGGCCCATTCGAAGGGCTTGGACCTGCGCCTTCTTCGCATACCGGCTCAGATCTCGGCGAGTTTGGACGCCCGACTTCGGCGCGAAGAGGAGCCCGAGACCGGCCCCGAGGACGGCGCCTCCTGCGATTATTGCTGCAACCTTGGCAACCTGCTTCCCCTGTTCCGACATGGTAAACCTCCCTTAGGTGTTGCACTGAGCTGACGACCGTGTATCGATAATCTCATACTTCAGCAGCAATCGTGCCAGATACAACCTGCTCCTATCCCGATGAAATATTTACACTCCGTCTCGAATGATTAGGCCCGGCTCATAAAGGGTCTCGTTTTACCAACAGTCCCTGACACAGACGTTTCAGAAATCCAACAGTCGTATGGCTTAAGCTAGCCACCAGAGCCGATTTACAAGAATATCACCCTGCCAGCCAACCGATCACCAATCAGCTTGCAATGGGAAACCGCCTCCCATATGATCCGCTGCTACCAACAAGGAGGCAGAGTGGGCTCATTCGCCGCCATTCAGTTCCCCGATATCGATCCAGTCTTTTTCGCGCTCGGCCCAGTGCAATTCCGCTGGTATGGACTGATGTACTTAATCGGCCTGTCGGCCGCCTACCTATTGATCAAACGAAAAGCGTCTCAGATGGACTTGCCCATTCCGCCGGACCAGGTCTACGACATGGTGGTCTTCGCGGCCTTGGGTGTGTTTCTCGGAGGAAGACTCGGGTATACCCTGTTTTACAATTTCCCGTACTACTCGGAACATCCTCTGAAAATCATCGCTGTCTGGGAAGGCGGCATGTCGTTTCATGGCGGCCTGCTCGGTACGATCGTGGCCTTGCTCTGGTTCAGCAAGCGAACGGGAATCCCCACATATATCGTTGCGGATTTAGCCGCGGCCGTCACCCCCATCGGGCTCGGATTCGGCCGGCTCGGCAACTTCATCAACGGTGAGCTTTACGGAAGGGCCACGGACGTAGACTGGTGCATGGTGTTCCCCGGAGCCGGTCCGGCCTGTCGGCATCCATCCCAGCTCTATGAAGCCGGGCTTGAGGGTCTGTTGCTGTTTACTGTGCTCTGGATCATCGGACGATGGACGCCGCCCCCAGGGACCATTTTCTGGAGTTTTCTGACCGGCTATGGCCTCTGCCGATTATTCGTAGAATTGTTTCGGGAACCGGACCAGCACATCGGTTTCATGTTCAGCCAGATCACCATGGGACAAGTGCTCTCCGTACCGATGGTACTGATCGGCCTTGTCATGCTGACGTGGGTATTCTCAAAACCGGCACACAAAGTTTGAATGATGAATGATGAATGTTGAATTACTCGGAGATTCCGTACCCTTCATTTAACATTCATCATTCAACATTGAACATTTCCTGTATTTAGTACGGCATCTCGTCATCATCTAATCCGACATGGTGTCCCAGTTCATGGACCACCGTGTCGTAGACCTCTTGCACCACTTCCTCCGGAGTGTCGCACAGGCGGAGGATCGGCCCCCGATAAATTGAAATCTTCGCCGGCTGTGTGCCCCCGGCCATAAAAAACGATTCTTCGGCCAATGACTGGCCTTGATAGAGCCCCAAGAGGTCATCTTCACCGCCAATCTCCAGATCCTCCAACACGTCTTGCGGCGGCTCCTCCTCCACCATGACCGCGATCGATTCCATCAGCTTGGCGTAGGGAGGTGGCAGGTCCGCAATCGCCTGTTGAACCAGCTTGGCAAACGCTTCCGGTGAAATATCTCGGCGCCGTTTGGCCGTCACGGTCAGCGTTCTCCGCTACAGTTCCACACGTACCCCGGGCCGCAGAAAAACGAACTCACATGAGGCCGCTTCGCCTCGCAGACACTGCCCGGCCGCGGCACGATAGGCTTCCGCCTGTGGCGCATAGTGCTGCGCCCGCGCCGGGGCTTCATCGGCTTCAATCTGATCGGTCTTATAATCCACGATCCAGAGTCTTCCATCTAGACGATACATCAGATCGATCACCCCTTCCATCACCTGCCCCTCGCGCCAAGGGACAACGAAAGGGATTTCCCGGCCTAAGATTGTTGCGTTCCGCATACGCCGATACCATTCCGAGGACAGGAACGAGCCGACAATTGATCTCAGATCGTCCCGCACCGCTTCCAGACAATCCTCCTCAAGGGGAATGCAGGAGCGGCAGAGCGACTCGAGCTCCATGACAGACGGCGGCGTGGCTCTGCTGAAATCCCACCGTTCAAGAAGCGCGTGGGTGCAGATGCCGACGAACCGCCCATACCCCTCCGTTTTATGCTCCCGGCTTCGTACCGTGTGGCCGGCGCGACGGTCGTCGTGCATCCGCGATGGGGTCACATGCCGAGGCTGGCTACGGATCTCCGTTCGGCGCGTTTGCCTCATGACATACCGTTCGATCCACGCCGACAACGACAGGGCTGCAGTAGGGGCTACGGCCTTGCGAAGCGTGTGCCGGCTGGTCGTCACTACGGGGACGATGGTGCGGGTCATGCTGGCGGCACCAACCTCGATATCGGCGCCTTCTTTTTCGAACGCTTCGCTCCCAACCGCCTCGTGCAACATCCCCAGTACCGCATCGCGCCCGGGCTTACGGACAAGGCCTCCGGAGAGCACCAACAAGTCGCGAGCTCTCGTCATCCCCACGTACAACAACCGCCGCTGTTCTGCCTCCTCACGCGCCGCCATTTTATTTCTGACAAGGACCGATCCCAGATTGCGCTGCGATCCCAGCGACACCCCGTAGCACCCGCTCGACCAGTCGTACCCCACGGACGGCCCCTTGCGGGGCGTTCGCGCGCCTTGATGCACCCCGGGAAGAATGACGACCGGAAATTCGAGTCCCTTGGCCTTATGAATCGTCAAAATTCTCACGGCATTGAGCGACGCTTCGGCCAGCGCGCTTTCCGCCTCGTCCGGTTGCTCGTCGAGACGCTCCAGCATCAGATCCACGAAACCTGTCAGCGTGAGATGCGGCCGGTCGGCCACTTCCTCGGCCATGTCACGCGCCTTGAGGAGATTCGCCACGGCTTGTTCACCGTGGAGCGACGCCGCAGCCAATTCGAGGACCGGCAACCGCGTGAATATCAGATCGAACACATCCGGGACCGGACGGAGCGGCGCGAGACGATGCAACTCTGCCAGCCGTTCATAGAATGTTCTCACGGTGCCGGCCTGCGGGTGAGCCCAGCGCGCAAGCGACTCCGGCCTGGTGATATCCAAGGCGTCCAGTTGCCGTAGCGCGAGCAAGTCCCGATCCGCCACGCCGCCCAGCGGCGATCGAAGCAGGCCGGCCAGGGCGATACGATCGTGTGGATTGTCGAGCACGCGCAACAGATTCACCACGTCAATGATTTCCTGCCTCCGATAGAAATGCTTCTCTCCGTCTGTCAAATACGCGATATTCCACCGGCGGAGCGCATCCAGATAATCCTGAGCCTGGGTCAACTTTCTGAAGATCAGCGCAATATGCCCCGGTTGAAGAGGACCCGGTTTCCGGTCACGGTCGAAGACGGTCATACCGGCGAGCAATTCCTCTTTGATCCAGCGGGCCAACTGGTCGGCCTCTGCGCGCGTGGCGGCGGCCGCGTCGAAGTCCTCCGCCTCTGACTCGGCGGTGACAAGCCTGATCTGCACACCGGAGGAGGACAGCTCAGGCTTCCGTTGCGGCTGCGCGAATAACCGTTCGTTCAAAGGTTGGATATGCGCTTCGGCGATAAACAACCGATCGAACAGGTTGTTGACCACCGACAGCACCGCCTCATCGCTGCGAAAATTTGTCACGAGCGAATGGACGGTTCCTCCACCCGCGACAACCTTGTCCACGACTCGCTCAAACGCTTCGATATCGGCGCGACGGAATGCGTAAATCGATTGTTTGGGATCGCCGACGATGAACAGTTTCCCCGGCTCCAATTCGAGATCCTGCCAGGCCTGTTTCGCACTACCCAGCCGCTCCGCCAGATACAGAACGATTTCGTATTGCACCGGGTCCGTATCCTGGAACTCATCCACGAGGATGGCACGATAACTATGTTTGATCCTGGCTCTGGCCGACGGATGGTCGCGCAGCAACGATTTGGCGCGTGTCAGAAGCCCGTCGAACGAAATCCACCCGGAGGCTAGGAAGGCGTGCCTGACCCCGCTGAGAAACGGCCCCAGCAATTCAAACACATCGCTCATGTAGGGTTGATTCACCGACAGCAGTTGTTGCGCAACGGACACCACCGCCTTGGCCTCGGCAAAGGCCCGTTCGTCCCAGCCGCTGGTCGGTTTGCCGAAGTCCTTTGCCAGAAGTCCACGGTCGTCATCGGGCAGCTGCTCGATGCCCGTGACTCCATGATCCAGTGCCGACGCAAGACATCGAGATGCAGCAGACAACATTTTGTCTGCCTTCACCTGCTTGGCCTTCGCGCGACCGGCCGACAACCTATCAGCTGTGGCGAGCAGACGCTCCAGCCAGTCGCGAACCGAGCCATCGATCGACGTCGCACGGCATTGGCGCGCAAGCTCATGGACATCGATGGATTCGCCGGCCAGTGTGACGGCCAGATCATAGAAGTCATCGAGACTCGTCTCGGCCAGCACCCTCCTCCATTGCGCATGATGCCGCCCCACCGCTCCGAGTTCCTCTGCTAGCCAGGCCTGCCACCGGGAATCGAACAACTCGGTGAATCGTGTGCCGTCGTCTTCTTGAAACGACGGATCCAAACCGGACTCCAGCGGATGCAACCGCAAGAGATGCGCGGCAAAACTGTGCAGCGTCCCGATCTGGGTCTTCTCGAACTGCGCGAGCGCCCGTTCGGCCCGTTCCTTCACCTGATCGGACGACAACCGATACCGCGCGCGAAAGAGCGCCGACAACGACTCATCGACACACTCGGCGAGTTTGGTCAATTCCCGGCGGAGCCGCTGTTTCATTTCCGTCGCAGCCTTGTTGGTGAACGTCAGCGCCACGATCTCGGTGATCGCCAACGGCTGCGGCTCCCGCATCAGAAGATTGAGTATCCGATTGACCAGAATTGTGGTCTTGCCCGTGCCGGCCCCGGCCCTCACGACCACATTCCGGTCCCATGTCGTCTGCGCCAGCATCCGATCCTGAGCATCCGACAGGGGGGTTCCCTCATTCATCCTGCACCTGTAGCTTTCGCAAGCGGCGCAAGGCCCTCGCCTGCGGCGAACGGTAGGACCTCCACCATGCGGTGGAATCGTAGCGTCGACACGCTGCGGAAAACACGCACTGGTCACAATAGGCATCCGGCAGGATAAAGAACTCTTGCCGCGCGATGCCCTGCACGAGGGTTCGAATCGTCTGCGTGATCATCTGTCCGGTCTGGCCCGACAGACTGACGCGCTCGAAGATCGACCGTGCAATCGGTGGATCCCAGCGTGGGGCCAGATACACAAATTGCACTTCCGCCGGCACAGGCTGAGCAGGCAACACCATGGAGGCATACAGCGGAGGCTGGAGCCGTGCCCCCCTGGCTGCGCCCAACGCCAAATTGCGATCTTTAGTGTCCATCTCACTCCCCTGCTTGAACTTGTAGTCCACGATCCGAAGACCCGGCGGATTCAGCCGCACGTCAAGACGGTCCAATGTGCCGTGAATCTTGAGATCCGCTATCTCGCCTCCCAACGGAACCAACCCCTCCGCTTCCACTTCAAACGCGTTCGGCCTGTAGCCGGTCTCCCGGTAGTCCTCTCGATCGAATTCAGCGGCAAGAGTGACTAATGCCACGACCTGTTCCTGCGCCATCGTCCACAGCAGCGCATGCCCTGTCCCGCTCGTGACTGCATGGCCGGCGAAGACCTCGGCGGTTGAATCGGCGATGACTTGCCGAACGGCCGAACGATCGACCTCGGCTTCCGGCCACTGTCCGGCAATCAACCGCTCATAGCTAAGACGCAAGGCGGCGTGGATCAGCGTGCCCAGCGTGAGCGCCGGAAGATGATCTCGGCGCATGGCCCGGACCGGTTCAAGGCGCAGCCGTTTTGCCGCAAAGTATTGAAAGGGACAGGTCGCATACCGCTCCAACGACGTCGGCGACAACTCCTGCTGATCGGACGGCGCATCCGATCCGTTACGTGTTCCCACCATCCCGTCGAACGGCCCCAAGTCTTGAGCGTCGCGCTCCATCAGGGTCTGAACCGCCAGACCATGGTCGAACAACGCACGAGACTGTCCCACATGGTCGAGCAGAAGCCCCGTCTCTTGCTCGTGCATCAGCAGATTCAAGGCGAGATCCTGCGCCGGAAGCACGTCCAGGATCGCCGGCTGGGACGCAACCCGCTCGGTCAATCGGCGCGCCACAACGCGTTCAGCACTTGCGACGAAATACGGGTCCCGTTGTGCTGCAGACACGAAAGCCGACGGCGACATGACATGGCCCGCTTCGTCGGCCCGCTGATAGGAGAGATAGACCCGATTCGACGCGGCGCGGCTCAGCAGTTCGAAGAGAAGCCGCTCTTCTTCGTGGCCCGCCAGCTTCTCGTCGATCAGAAAACCCAGCGTGGACTCCAGCACAAGACGCTGCCGGTCCCGCAAGAACGGATCTTCGCGAACGACGCGCGGAAACAGCTGTTCGTTGAGACCCATCACGAAGAGCGCGCGAAACCGCAGGCCGCGAGCCTGCATGGCATCGTAGACCCACACCCCTCGATGGGGACTGTCTTCGATGGGAAGCATCTGGTCTTCCAACGCCAACCGAAAGAGTTCCGTCCACTCTTGCCACGTCAGATCGGCGCCGACCTGGTCCAGCCCCGACAATCGATCAAGCGCGCGCGTGACGGCTTCACCGATGCGCATCTGACCCGTCTCATCCTGAACATCCGGCGACTCCGATCCTGCCCAGCCCGGAATCGCGAAATGCCCGTGGACCAATTCGGTAAACGCATCCGTCAACTGTCCGATCGATCCGCGCCGAGGCAGACGATCGCAATCGTGAATCACGTTCGTCACAAGAATCGAGAGGAGGGAAACTTGTTCACGATCATACGCAGGCATTGCGCTTGGGCCGTTGCCTTCGTGATCGGCAGCAGCCTCCAAAAGAATCGATGCAGCCGTCGAAGCCGATAGCCGCGCCCATTCCACTGATCCCTTGGTAATACCCAGCGTCGAGACCGAAAACCGCCACTGATCAGGCCGACGCTCAACCACCGGATGCCCATCGCCAGATCCTCGATAGAACGGCGAGGCCACCACGTCCAATACAGCCGACCGTTCGAAGTCGTTCGACGGAAGCGACGCCAGTTGCAGCAGCGCCTTCACAAGCGGCTCTCGGACCAACGGCCGTCCCGCGGTGGAGGTGAAGGGCACGAGATGCCGATCGAACACGGATTGCAGTTTGGCTCGATAGCAATCAAACGAACGTGCGACCACGCCGATATCGTCAAAGCGATAGCCATGGACTTCGACGAGCGTCAGAATCTCCCGACACACAGCGGCCAGTTCTTCCTCCACCCCAATGACGCTCGTGACGGACAGTTCGACCGGTGCGGATGACGTACCGGCGGCAGACGCGTTGCTCCGATCTTCATGTATATCCGCCAGCGGCAGCAGACACCGTTCGAAGTACCGGCGGGAAAAATCATAGGAACGGCCGGGCTCCAGCGGGACGTAGAGCGTCGTTTGCGTACATCGCGTGATCGATTGGAAGAAGGACAGCTGAACTTGTAACAGATCGTAAAATCCGTAGAAATACAGACGCGCGAAGCGTGTCAGCATCGTCGCTCGAGAGAGATCCTGGCCAAGCGAAGCGATCAAATCGTCCGGAGAACCCACCCCAAGCGACCGGCTGCCTTCGATAACCGCAGCTTGCAGGGTAAACAGTGTGTGCAGCCAGGAGCGGTCGTCTTCCTCGAAGAGTCCTTCCGTCACGGCCCTCAACGCGGTCGCCGGGTCCACCACCGCATCCTTCAGGTCCCGTACCGTGGCCCACAACCCTTTCCAGGTTCCAGGAGAAGGCGGCAACTTCGCCGCCGCTTCCAAACCCGGCAGCTGCCGGTTGATCACGTGGCGAAGGAGTTGCTCGAAAAAGAAATCGTCAACCAGCTGTATCGACGGGATCGGTTGCCCGCTTCGGACCAGATCGTCCCGCAGCCGCAACGCGAATTGATGCAACGTCAGCACATGGAGATTGAGCAGCGGGAGGTTCGATTCGACGGCCAGATATCGTTTCAGCCGGTCGGCAAGGGAAGCGGAAGGAACGATGACGGCGAGCAGTGCAAACGGGTCATCGGCCTTGAGCGCACGCACATCTTCGACGAGTGCGTGTTCGAGAGCAGGATGGAACGGCCCGGTGACGATGCGGAGCATCAGCAACCGTGATGGGTGACATGTGATGGGTGATGGGTGAAAACCACAGCCATATAGGGAGAGTTGCGCAATCTAGAGCTCATCACCGATCACGCTTCACAGATCACTGGCGTGGCTACCCCGTTTCCGGCCCCAGCAATTCGCCGTTGCAATCGACGCAGGCCCAGTCACCGTCGATGAACGACATGGGATCCCCGCAGATCGGGCAGTCCGGCGGAGGACCCTTGGCGAGGAGGGGAAGCAGATCCGGGAGTTCGTTCTCGTCTTGTTCCATGCTCCCCTACCCTTCCCGTTGTTTGAGTTTCAATTGAATGGCTTTTTCCGCGCTCTCCCGACTCGGGACGCCGACAAAGGTCAATCGGCCATCGATAATGGTGGCGGGCACGGCACGGACCGAATGGCGGTCGGCCAATTCTTGGCCATCCGCCGTCGTGATATCGACTTCCCGATAAGAAAAACTGTACTTCACTTTGAGCTGCTTCCACAGGCTCTTGGCCGAGGGGCACGCTCCGCAACTGGGTGACACAAGTAAGGTGATATTGGGCATAATCGGATAGAGAACAGGTTACAGCTGATGGATCTTAGCACCGGCAGAAAACAGGGCGCAAGGCGGAAGGGTCTGCGAGGGATTGCATCACAAGTTGGCACTGAAACTCCAACCCCCTCGTCCTGATAACGCAGTGCTAACTGACACGTGCGAGTTTTTGACGTTTCCGAGATAAACGTGCGGTGTCAGATCGCTTGTGATGCTCCGCATAGGCATCAAGCAACCGGCGAATCATGCGCTGGTACTGCGTGTGATGCTTCCGCGCCTCACCCTTAAAGAACTCGACGCTTCTCTTGCTCAACGCAATGGTGACCTTGATGCCCTCGTCTCGAAAGACCAGGTCCTCAGGCCGAGGAAGGACGTCCGGAACGACCTTGAGGTCTCCGAGGGGTTCGTCGGTGTATGTGATTTTCTTGCTCATAGATCCGCCTGCCTTTCCGCCAATAGCCGGCTCCGAAAATCCGAATGACATCATAGCGAAACGTAAATCGGACGGTCAGGACTCCGCCATCGACCCAGCCAAAACAGTAATGCCGCTGCTCGCTTGAGCTATGGGACAGATCTTCCGCGATCACACGGCGTGGATCAGCAAAGGCGAACTGGGCTCTTGCGAAGGAGATCCCGTGCTTGCCTTGGTTTTCTTCATCCTTCCTGGGGTCCCACTCGAATCTGGCCTTCGCCATGGAGGAAGGTTAACACGAAGCCAACTGGATGGCCATACGTTTATATGGGAATAAATAGGGTTAAGAGCGTAATTTCTGATGGGCGATCAGCCCGTTTGGGAGGCCCCATGGGTTCCCGGAGACTGGCACCCTTCGCCACATCCACACGTGATGCCTCTCCCAGAGGGGGCTCTGGAAATTCGGACAGTGTGGTAAGTGGTAGCCTGGCTTCACCCATGTCACCGAGGGGTGGCGAACCAGAGGAGCAAGGCGATGAAGAGAACGAGACGGAATCACGGAGCG
>VGXE01000069.1 GCA_016873455.1 Nitrospira sp.
AAGGTGGCTCCGTGATTCCGTCTCGTGCGTCTCATTGCCTCGCTCCTTTGTGTCGCCACCGCTCGGTGGCTTCGGTGAAGCCAGGCTACCACTTATCACACTGTCCGAAATTGCGGAGCCCCCTCTCGAACGGGTATAGACACGGCCAGGATGCTGAGCGAAGTGCAGCAACAGATCGAACTCTTTCGCGGTCAGATCGACCGTCTTACCGGACAGCGTCACTTTACGTCTCTCAGCGTCGATTACCAGATCGCCGGCAGAAATCAGTTTCTGCCCACCTCCATCCGTCGGCGCCGTCAATGCCTCCACACGACGGAATAACGCCTTCACCCGTGCGAGAAGTTCGCGAATGCTGAACGGCTTGGTCAGGTAATCGTCAGCGCCGACTTCCAACCCCAGCACACGATCCAACTCTGTTGACCTCGCAGTCAGCATCAGAATGGGCGTATAGGTTGACCTCGCTCGTAGCGTTCGACAGATATCCAGTCCATCCATCCCCGGCAACATGAGATCGAGGATAATCAAGTCGAACGCTTTCGAAAGCGCGTACTTGCAGCCGGTCGTACCATCCTGCGCCACCTGGACCTCATACCCGCCGTCACACAAATGAAGCTCCAGGAGACGTGCGATGTCTCGATCATCCTCAATGACAAGGATCGTTCGCGGCTTGACGATGGGCCGATGATGCGATGTTTCGTCCACCATGGCCGCCAGGATACCAGGCGATTGTCACGAAAGCATCACGGGCGAATGGGGGATGATCTGCAAGGGCATCAAGGCCTTACAGGCGTCGGATCGGTCGGATAAGGCAGGAGCTGTTTATTTGGAAAGTTTTTCAAACGTGATGTCCCCGTAATAGGCGACGGCGCGTTCTTTTGTATTGTCGGTATCGCTCATGATGGCCACGCCGTTGATCATCGGCGGCTCTTCACCGAAGGCCTTCTTGTAGTCGTCATAAATATTTCGGGTTTCATCGATCCACAATCCGACGTGGTTCGGCCCACTCTGCACCACGATCATTTTCACGAAATCCGTGTATGCATTGTCCAGAATCACCCCAATGGGAGCCTTCGTTTCCCATACGTAATTGATAGCGCCGATCGGAATATCTCCGAACAAGACCCGGCCGGCCTTGTATTTGAGCTTCTTGCCGACGCTGACCTTGTCCGGATCATACTCGAAGGTGACGTACACCCTGGCCGGATAATCATCCCCGTCTTTTCGAGTCGCATCACTCTTTTGAACCAGATTGTTGACTTTCCAGCGCCAACGAATGATCGGATAGTCCCGAGGATTGATTCTGACTTCTTTGGTTAAGCCTGAGGCGGAGACGTCGCTATCGGCCTTGACGACGGTCTTATCCCCGTCCTTCACCACTTCGTATGTCGTCGAGCGTGGAATGTTCTTGAACGAAAGGGGCTTCCACCCATCCGGCACTGTCTGTCCCAGTGTGGCGCTGGAAAACCTCGCGACTTCGATCACCGGGCTTCCTTGGGCTGATGCCGACGGCACCTCGCTAGGCCCCATCAACCATACACTGCATAGTACTATGCTAAATATGCGAGCTCGACCGTGCATCACAGATCTTAGCGCCTCATCCACGCAAAAAGCTTGACGAGGAAATTCTTCGCGCCTTGTGAGAAGTGGGCCTTCCGCCACAGATTGATAACTTTCTTGTTCACCTCAGCCTGAGTCGGATACGGATGGATCGTGCCGGCAATTGTCTTAGCGCCGGCTCCCGCCTTCATCGCCACGGACAATTCATTGATTAAATCGCCGGCATGGGCCGCGACGATCGTTGCGCCAAGGATCTTATCCGTTCCCTTTTGAATGTGTACCCGCGCGAATCCTTCTTCCTCTCCATCCAGGATCGCCCGATCCACTTCGTCCAACTTGTACGTATAGGTTTCCAGCTCGATACCCTTCTCCTTGGCATCTTTCTCGTACAGCCCCACATGCGCGACCTCCGGCTCGGTAAAGGTGCACCAGGGCATGTTCAAGGACTCCACGTCGGCATAGCCCAAACCCAATGGATGCGGGAACAACGCGTTCTGGATGACGATCTGGGCCATGGCATCGGCCGCATGGGTAAATTTGTACCGTGAGCAGACATCGCCGGCGGCAAAGATCTTCGGATTCGAGGTCTGTAAACGGCTGTTCACAGTCACCCCACGTCTGTCGAACGCGACGCCGGCCGCTTCCAAGCCAAGCCCATCGACGTTTGGCGTCCGGCCCGTGCCGACCAGAATCTTATCGACCGTCACGTCATACTGCTGGCCATGTGAATCGACCGTGAGGCGTTTACCGAATTCCGTTTTCTGGACTTGTACATCCTTCCCACAACAGAGCAGTGTCACCCCATCCCGCAACATTTGTTGTTCGACGATGTCAGCAGCATCGCGATCTTCGTTCGGCATGATCCCGTGCGTGGCTTCGATCAGATACACTTGGCTCCCGAAACGGGCAAACGCCTGCGCCAGCTCGCACCCGATGGGACCGGCTCCGATCACGGCAAGCCTCGGCGGTAGTTCCGTCAGCGAAAAGACTGTATCGTTCGTGAGATACCCAGCTTCTTGTAGTCCAGGAATAGGAGGAACGGACGCGCGCGCGCCAGTGCACACAGCAGCCCGCGCAAACGTCAGCGTTTGATTCCCGGCCTGCCCTTCCACCTGAATGGTGTCAGCGCCGGTAAAGCGACCGCTGCCGATGTAGACATCAACCCCCTGTTTGGCATAGCGATGAACGGAATCATTGTGGCTGATGCGCGCGCGCAGTTTTCGCATCCGGGCCATCACGGCCCCGAAGTCATATTTCACTCCGGCAGGAATATGGACACCGAAGTCAGCGGCTTTCCGCAGATCAGCCCAAACCCTCGCGGCTCGGATGATGCCTTTAGACGGCACACACCCGACGTTCAGACAATCCCCTCCCATCAAATGCTTTTCGATCAGCGCCACTTTGGCGCCAAGACTTGCTGCCACGATTGCCGTAATGAGGCCAGCGGTTCCAGCGCCGAGGACCACAATATTGTATCGGCCCGTCGGCTCCGGATTGATCCAGTCGGCGGGATGGACATTGGCCAGCAGCTGCTGATTGTGCTCGTCGTTGGGGAGGATGATTGATTCGTCGTAGGGGCTCATTCCAGCTATCCTCTCCGCCATCAGGCCCGTTTTGCCGTAAACTTCTTATAGACAATAGGAATCAGTGCGAACAATCCCAACAACACAAAGGCGCCGATCACATTCGGCGACGCGATCTCTTTCAGCGTATTGATGGATCCAAGCTGGCGTCCGGCATAGGCATACACGAACGAGCCTGGAATGATCCCGATGGCCGTAGCAGCTGCATACGTTCCCACGCTGACACGCGTCAGCCCTGAGACGAGATTGACAACAAAGAACGGAAAAAGCGGAATCAATCGCAAGGTCAGCAAGTAGCTGAACGCATTCTTGGCAAAACCTTCCTGAAACGGTCCAAGCCACTTACCGAACTTCTGCTCAACTGTGTCATGCAACAAATACCGCGAGGCAAGAAAGGCCACCACCGCGCCCGTCGTGGCGCCAAGATTCACGAAGAGCGTGCCCAACACACTTCCAAATAGAAACCCGCCGGCCAGCGTGAGAATCACGGCACCAGGAAGCGCTAGCCCCGCCACCACGATATACGTGCCGATGAAGAGCAGAATCGAAGCCGCATAGTGTGTGTCCGTGAACAGCACCAGTTGATCGCGGTGCTGTTTCAGCCCCTCCAAGGAGAGATAGCGACCCAGGTCAAAATAGAAGAAGGCGGCAATGACGGCCACAATGACGCCGGCAATGACCACCTTTGCGGCATAGGTCTTGTTCGCCGACTGGGCTATGGGCATCTCACTAGACATAGCGATTGGCTCACGTATCATGGGGAGTCCTCCGGTACCCTGTCAATGACGAATGCTACAGGCTTGGTCGTTCCACCTGCCATGATCTTACGGACTCCCATGAGAGCCGAATCTGGAGGACGGACCGGATGGAGAGAGGAGAGTTCGAGACGGGCAATCGGGTTAGGGATTAGGAGATCTGAGTGCAGAAGCGCTCCCGCTAAGGGCATTCCCCACTTGTTCTAACAAGCCAGGCTGATACCGACAGGAGACTCGTGCATGCCGGTCAGGCTCGACCATCTTGTGGTGTGTTATACAAGCCTCTTGGCGAACATTGGCACTCTGATCGGTCAGAGAGGCCTCCGAACCGGCACAACCACAGGCAATGAGAATCGGTATAACAATGAAGGGGCGCATGAAATATCGCGTATGTGGATCCAATGATTTCATTTCGGTCAGTTTTGTTAAAACTATAGCACTATCCGTTCGCCATACTAGCGATTGTTCAGATCCCGCTCGATATCGGGGCGCCCGACGGCCCGTTCCAATGGATCCAGAACCCCATCCCGATTGCGATCCAACTCGTGAAAATGATCCAAACGGAACTCCCGTGCCTCAGGGGTCAGGACGGCCCCCTTACTCTTTCTGCCTGGATCGTACCGCTGGGGCTGTTCGAGTATCCCATGATACGTCAAACCCTGGCTCACCTTATCCACTCCCCCAGCAGACACCCCCTTATCTGAAACCTTTCCTCGTCCTCGATTGCTCAACATACGATCTGTGGAAGGCCCTTTCCTACGGCCTTTTTGAAGTGAACGCCTGCCTGTACCTTTACCCATAGTTTGTTGAAGTGTGCGACTTATAGGGGGCTTCGCCTGATTAACCGAGGATGGCTGAGCTGCGTGTAAGGGAACGACCTTCCTGGCCGCCATTGAAGCCGCCCCAGCCGGTTGCGCCCATACGACACAGGTAAGCCCCGCGACCAGGCCCACGACAAGCGCCACCCGTTTGGACTCCAGAACAATGATCATGCGTCGTATGCATTCCCCGCCAAAGCCTAGTCCATCGTGTATAAGTGTAGCAGGCGAGAATGCAATCGGATCTTCTTGATAACACAACGATTTACCGAAAATCGCACCCATTTCTCCCTGTCCGTCAACCTGCTTGCCAGCGCCATGTGGATTACCCTATTCTGTGGGCCTGGAGGCTGCAATGGACGAACCCACTCGACTCACCAAGACAAAGGAACAATGGGCCAAGGCCCGACGGGGAGGAGAAGAACGTGAGGTCTTTTATGAGGGAGACTCCCGCCTTCCACCGGGCCAACATCTCGTTGAAACGTGGCCTGTGTTGGATTTGGGGTTCAAACCGGACATCCCCTTATCGGAATGGACGCTGACCATTGGGGGATTCGTCTCGAATCCTGTGACTTGGACATGGGAGCAATTCCAAGCGCAGCCGCCATTCACGGATCGGTCTGACTTCCATTGCGTGACATCATGGAGCCGTTATGACAACGACTGGGAAGGGGTCAGCTTCAAACACCTCCTGTCGATCGTGAAACCCCTCTCCCTCGCCAAGTTTGTCCTGTTTACGTCGTATGACGACTACACCACCAACCTCCCGCTTGATGCCTGCGATGATAACGACGTGTTATTGGCCCGCACTTGGAACGGCCAACCCCTGTCCAAGGACCACGGAGGGCCTGTCCGCGTGATCATTCCGAAACGCTATGCGTGGAAGGGGGCCAAATGGGTGAAAGAGATTAGGTTCGCGGATCGGGATGAGAAAGGATTCTGGGAAGTCCGAGGCTATTCCAATACCGCCTTGCCCTGGGAGAACGACCGGTATGGGTGAGACGATTATTTTTTGACCCAACCCCCGGGGCCTTCGACCATATTACCGGGCCTGGTTTTCTCGATGGCTTTCTCTCCGGCCAACGTCTCAACCGTGCTCAAGCTCGTTCCGTCACGGCGAGCAATTTCCTGATACGCCTGACGGCGTTTCTGGTTGATGTCACTTGCCAAAGCCTGCGCCTCGCTGTTGCCCGCCGCTACAACACCCAGATAGCCGTTGGACTTCTCGCCGACCAATCCCTTCGACTTTGCCTCTTCAAGTGTGAGCGCCAGCAGCGGCTGCATACCAGCCACGCTCCATAAGATTGCTCCACACACGATGGTTTTTCTCCACATGGCTAATTGATCTCCTCTTAGAACAGGTCACTCTCGTCCGAGAGCACCTTATCAAGTTCTTTATCAACCTTCACACGCACTTCGTGGTCAATCCTCACGTTAAGGTTTATGGTGATGGGCTTATCCGGCGCCGCGACTTCCACTCGTGGCGTGCAGGCGCCGAGCGCGATCCCAACTCCTACCCCTACCATACTGATCCATAGTCCCCACACCCGCTTGCTCTGCGTCATCAATCACCTCAACTATTTTCGCTTGCGTCTCTTTTCAACAGCCTTCGGAATATCCTCAATTAACCGCAGACTCTTCAACAGGGTCGGAATGTGTTCTTGCACCGTCAGATTGAAATTGACCGGAGGAATATGCTTCAGATCGGGATTTCTTCCTTCCAGACGCGCGCTCAGAAACAGCGTCCCGGTTTCGCCGTAGTCTACACCAACTCGCAGGACTGTGTAATGAAAGTTATTTAACGCCTGCGTGACCAACTGGAGCTGACTATTGGGCTCCGACATAGCCTTGGACGAATCCAGCGATCCTCCGTATCGAATAATTCCGCCAGGCGGGAGTGCGGTCACCAGGCCGTCTTTGACCGTCATGCCCGCCTGCGTGACAGACACAGGCACCGTGCCACCCAATGTTCCAGTCCCCTGAAGGTTTGAATTGTGCTCGACGTTCAAGACTTTGGCAAGATCCAAGTCATGCAGCGACAGGGTCGTGTGAAAGACGGGATTCGCGAGATCCATCGTCAGGCCAGGACTCGTGACCGTCCCGCCGAACAAATTACAACGAAACTCCTTGATCTCGACGATCGGGAAGCTCTGCGACACTGTCCAGCTTCCTTGAAGAGTGGTCGCAAGATTGGTGATCTCCACACCGGTCTGAATCGAAGCAATGGAAATCTGAGCCGGTCGCACGGTCGCGATGGATTCCATTCCTTGCGTGTGCAGCACCATGGTCGAGCTGATCCCTTTCGCGCGATACTCGTGAAGCTGCGCAGTCAACTTGTCGGCGAAGATCGTGGCCGTTCCAGAGGTCAACTGAAACGCTTGCGCAGGAGGCCCCATCCCATCCGACCAAGCAACATCAAGGGTCGCCGCGATCTGGCCCTCGGCAATCTCTATGAAGGCCGGCAGTCCGCCCACGAGCTTGCTCAACCGGCGCTCTGCGCCATCGAAGACGATCGGCCCGATCGTCGCGTGTAACGTTCCTTGCCCGGCACTCAGGGGGTGCTCAACGGTAGCCGCAACCAGGACACCGTGAGCCAGGGACTCGACTTGAACATCCGCACGAACACTTGACTCTGTCGCTGCAAACGTGGCCGTCCAATCGGTGACCGGCCATTCCAGGGGCAATGCATCGAGTGCCACGGTACGAATCGACACGTTGCCTTGTGTGCTCCAGGAAGTCCGAGTGATCTCGGACTGTTCCAACCGTACCATCCCCTGACCGAGACGAAGCTGCCGTCCCATCATCTTCACAGCCGGTGCGCGAATTGCCAATGCCATCGGTCCCGCGGTGCAATGAAAATCCGTCACGTCGCATTGGACAGGGAATGACTCGGCCACCTGCGCCGTCAGGACTGGAATCGTGCTTGTTCCACCCTCGACTTGTTTTGCCGTGATCGACGAGGGCGGCAGCATGATCGCCTGAACACGCGACCGCGCCAGCGAGAGCGAGCCTCGTAATCCCGCGACTGCTTCCTTGGCAGACAGTGCCGACGTCACGATCTTCGGCAACACGCCCTCAACGCGAAACGTCCCGGCCGCCGATACCAACTCCGCGCCAAGTCCTTCGGCACGGGTTGTTTCAAAACCCACGACAAGCGGCCCTGACGCTGCCCCATAGCTGAAGTGCAACGGCCCCTCCACCACCATCCGAACCGGCGAATCCGACCAATGCAATGTCCCTCGCACCGGCTTCGCATTGTCAATCCGTATCGGCTGATCGCCCCGATCGAGCACCTTCCTGATCGATTCTGGAATCATCCGCGAGCGTGCATCAATCGTCGCCACAAGCAGCACCCCAGGATCCAAGGTCCACCCGATCTGCGCGGCATTGCCGGCAAATGAACCCTTGTAGGCCACGGTGACGCCCTTCGCCACTCCCTTGAGCGCAGGCAACGTGATCTGCGCGTGGATGCCTCCGGTCAATTGCGTATGCGGATCGCGCCAAATCGATGTGAGTGCCGCATCAGTTGCGGCCACGCCAGACCAGCTGACGGCCACATTCCCGGAGACTTTTCCCAGATCGGGACCGATTGGAACCAGCAACGCAATGAACGGCGCGAACTCCCGGACATTGACTTCAAGCCGTCCGGTCACCTCGATCTGTTCGCCGTTTGGACTGGCTTGTGACTGCCAGGACACAATCGGCACAGCTTGGAGCCGCTGGGACACCAGCATTGCCGACCAGGTACTGGCCGAATGGCCTGCAATGGTGAGCCCATAGGACGCCGTCTCGTTGCCCTGGAATGACAGCTGCCCGCCGATCTCGCCATGTTGGTACATCAACGAACCAGACACATGCACCTTGCGCAGCGGACCGGTAGCCTGTTCGCGAAAAATCGTCACCCGATCCAGTTGCACTTCGTCAAACGGGAGAATCGGCAACCGGTGCAGCAGGTCTCCCGCCGTCAGCAAGCTCCAGGGTGATTCACCTTCATCGGCGGGATCGGCGGAAGGCTGCTCTCCGTCAGCGGCGTCTCTCGGTTGCGTACTCAATATCTGGAGCGCAACATCCGGAAGCACCACCCGTCTAACCCGTCCTTGCAACAACTGTGGCAGACTATACTCAATGTCGATGTTCGTCAGGGACACCATCAGCTTTTCCCGGCCTAACTCTTGGCGGAAGGACACGACGGGAATCCGCATCCCCTGAAATCCGGGATAGCCGAGCTGAACCATCACATGTTCGTACCCATAGCGGCTGAGTCCACTCGTCAGAACAGCCGAGGCCACCAGTGGCAGGAGCAGATACACCCCGATCAGAACGAGCAATCCCAGAAAGAGCCGGAGTTGAGAACGACGGGTGAGCATGTCGAGGCTCGCACACTCGCAGACGGTTCGTTTTTGTGCTGGCAGCGGATACCAGTTCCGGCTACCATGCTCCAACGGACGCCTGTCCACATGAATTAACGCACCATACCCTGCCTACACCATATGAATCCACTCATAATCCGTTTTATCGGATTGTCCAAAGCCCTGAAACGCAGTAAAATCAACGCTTATAGCGTTTTTTGACCTGTAAAAACTGCTTACACACCACTTACACACTTTTTCTGCTTTTTAGGGATGGGTTTGTGGAGGGCGGTGGCAGCAGAGCAACGGAGGGACTGCGGCTGTGTATAAAGCACAATAAAAAGCAAAGAACGCTTACGAAAGCTGGACGAATATCGGCACATACAGCAGCGAGAGTGAAGCACTGAATGTGGCGATGAAGAAAAAGAACAGTGGCGCACTGATGGTGCGTGTGGTGGATAAGAACGGCAGCGTTGTGTATTCGAGTTAAAAGTTTTTCGGGCCCATAGCTCAGTTGGTTAGAGCAGTCGACTCATAATCGATTGGTCACAGGTTCAAGTCCTGTTGGGCCCACCAGATACGCATACAGAGCTGCTGCGAACGCAGCTCTTTTTTTGTCCAGCGTCCGAGTCGAATCATTGTCCGTTTGCGTTTGCGAAACTACAGTTGCGTTATGCCAGACCCGAAAGAAACCACATACACACTGATTGAGCGTGAGCTGATCGTGTATCGGCGTGAGCGCAGTGGTGTATGGCAGTGTCGATACAAGGTTGATGGTGTGTGGCAGCGAGCATCAACACAACAAAGCGACTTAAAAAAAGCCAAAGCACGGGCACACGAGTTGCGTATGGAAGCGGAGATACGCAGACGCTCGAATCTGCCAGTCATTACACGCAAGTTTAGGGATGTGGCGCGGCTGGCAGTGGAGCGTTTAGAGCACGAGATTGCTGTAGGCAAAGGCAAGCGCAGCTACACGGACTACATACGGGTCATTAACGATTATCTGATTCCGATACTGGGTAAGCGCAGCATCACCAGCATCGACTACCAAGCGTTGGACGAGCTGAACATCAAGCGTGCTGAACTGATGGAGAAAGTGCCCACGCAAAGCACGATGCTTACGCACAACGCAGCACTGAATCGTGTGTTTGACGAAGCGGTGATACGAGGTTTTTTAACGGAGGCAAACAAGCCGAAGTTAGAAGCAACAGGCAAGAAGAGTGAGCGCAGGGCAGCATTTGATATGACGGAGCTGCGGGCACTGCTGGCGAACTTCGATGACTGGATTGATGCGGCACGCACAGAGCAGAGCAAAGAGATGCGGCAGCTGATGCGGGACTATGTGGATGTGCTGTTGGATACAGGCGCACGACCAGGCACGGAGCTGCTGAACTTACAGTGGCGGCAGATTAAGTTTGCGATGAAGCCCACGCTTAAGCCGACAGGCGAGATAGACAACACGGACGACACAGACGATAAGCACGAAGAGATTGTGCTGCCGAACTTAAACCGAAGCGTGGAGATGGTGGTAAGCGGCAAGACGGGCACACGCACGATTGTAGGGATGGGAAGGACTGTAAAAGCATTAGAGCGCATCGCACTACGCAACTACGACATTGATGACAGCATTACAGAGCCGTTTAAGAAACTGACTGTGCCGACGAACGAAGACTATGTGTTTAGGACGAGAAACGGCGAAGAGCAGACGAGCTGGCAGAAGATGTTTGAGAGTTATTTGAAAGAACACAACTTACTGATTGACCCGATAACAGGCAACAAGCGAGTGTTTTACAGCCTGCGACACACTTATGCGACGCTGGCATTAACGAATGACCAAGTGCCGATACACACGCTGGCCAAGCAGATGGGAACGAGTGTGCTGATGATTGAAAAACACTACAGCCATCTTAAAGTCGTCCAAGCCATCGACCAGTTGCGTGGCGAAGAAACACGCAGGCTGATTGATGCGGGTGGGGTTCTACGGGTTCTGCCCCGATTTTACGGACACCTCACTTAAGGCCCATAATGGGCCAGGAGGGGTGTCATGAGAGCACGACGGAAGTTTTCAGTGGAGTACAAACGTGAAGCGGTGGCC
>VGXE01000070.1 GCA_016873455.1 Nitrospira sp.
AAGGTGGCTCCGTGATTCCGTCTCGTGCGTCTCATTGCCTCGCTCCTTTGTGTCGCCACCGCTCGGTGGCTTCGGTGAAGCCAGGCTACCACTTATCACACTGTCCGAAATTGCGGAGCCCCCTCTCAGTGTGGGATTGAGAATCTTTCAAAGTTGCTGCAACCTGGAGGCCGGCTCTATCTTTCAACGCCGATTGGATCTGAGCGTGTCGAATTCAACGCGAATTGGGTTTTTAATCCCAATACCATCTTGAGTGTTGCGAATGCAGCCGGCTTGTGTCTTGACGAATTGACGGTCCTGGACCAACAGGGGGGGCATGAAACGGTCTTGCGTCCCAGTGCAGAGAAGTTGAACGCACTGGCGAAAGAGCATTACCGATTGGGAATTTTTCACTTTCTCAAAGAGAGTGGAAATTAAGCCGGCTGGGACATCATGCCTCTTATCTCCGTTTGCATCCCTGCTTATAACCGCGCTGGCGTCCTGCCGGCGTTGCTCGATTCCATCCTGAATCAAGACTTCAGCGATTTCGATATCGTGATTGCCGAAGATTGCTCTCCCGAACGCCCCGCGATTGCTGCCAAGGCGGTTGAATATCAGCAACGTTTCGGCGAGAAACTGAAATACCACGAGAACCCGCAAACCCTCGGGTATGACGGCAACTTGCGGCGCCTGATCGAATTGGCTACGGGCGACTACGTGTTGTTCATGGGCAATGACGACCTGTTGGCGCCCGGCGCGCTTGCTGCTGTCGCTGCCGCTGTGCGTGAGCGGCAGGATGTGGGCGTGGTGCTGCGAAGCTATTCATCTTTTGTGACAGATCCCGCAGAGGTGGTGCAGGTCTTCCGGTACTTTGATGGAGACCGTGTGTTTCCGCCGGGCCCTGATACGGTGGTGACGTTCTTTCGTCGCTGTGTCTTTATTTCCGGCATGGTCTTCAAGCGCAGCGCGGCAGCTGCGCTGGCGACGACGAGGTTCGACGGTACCCTGCTGTATCAGCAGCATCTGGCCGGGCAGATTCTGGCGAAAGAGTCAGGCGTGTATTTGAACCGCATTCTTTCGTATCACCGCTTGGGTGGCGTACCGGATTTCGGTGCGAGTGCAGCAGAGAAGGGGCTCTTTGTGCCCAAGCAGCAAACGCCGGAGTCGTCGGTGCATTTCATGCGGGGCATGCTCGAGATCGCCTATTCTCTCGATGCTGATGATGGTCCGAAAGTCGGGCGACGCATCTTGCGGGATATCGGTAACTATGCTTACCCAATCCTGTCGATTCAGGCGGACCGTTCATTGGGTACGTTCCTGTCGTACCTGTGGCAACTCATGAAGCTGGGTTTTTGGCGCGTGCCGCTTTTCCATGGGTATGCCCTCGGCCTGCTGGTGCTGGGGCGCAAGAACTGTGATGGGTTGATTGCCAGAATCAAGAGGTCTCTTGGCAGGGCGCCAATTCTGGGTGGTGTTTACGCCGGCCAGTCCCGAGAAGCAAAGGGCGATTGAATGTCTCGCAAAGTCGTTGTTCGACTCAAGGGCGGTTTGGGCAATCAGTTGTTCTGCTATGCCGCCGCGCGCCGACTCGCCTGGGCGAATGAGGCGGAGCTGGTGCTCGACGCAGTCACGGGCTTTAAGTACGACCACTTGTACCGCCGCACCTACGCCCTGGGCTGCTTTTCGATTCCCGCTCGTTTGGCGACGCCAGCCGAGCAGATGGAGCCGCTGGGTCGGGTCCGGCGTTTGATTGCCCGCAAGCTTTCTGAGCGCAAACCGCTTGAACATCGGCGTTATATCCAGCAGGTGGGGGTGGACTTTGATCCCGGTATCGTGGCGCTGCGTTTGCAAGACGGCACGACCTACTTCGATGCCTTTGGGCAGAGTGAGCGCTACTTTGCTGATATCCGCCAGCAGTTGCTTCAAGATCTGGTGATGTCTGCGCCTCAGGATCGGACGAACTTGGCGATGGCCGTGCAGATCGAATCGACTGATTCGGTCGCATTGCATGTGCGCTGGTTCGATACCGGCGATGGGGCGCATTCGTCGAACATGTCGCTGGCATACTTCGCGGCGGCCGTTCCACAGTTTCTGACGAAGATTCCAGGGGCGCATTTCTTTGTGTTCTCCGATCGCCCCAGTGATGCAGCAGCCCTCCTGTCGCCATTGATGGGGGGGCGTCCCTTCACCGTCGTGGCGCATAACGCCGATACCGGCAACTCTGAGGCAGACTTCTGGCTGATGCGCCAATGCCGGCATTTCATCATCGGAAACAGCACCTTCGCGTGGTGGGCCGCTTGGCTAGGCGAGCAGGAGCGCCAGGGCACTGAGGTGTTTGCGCCCGCGCGCAATGTGGACCCCGAACACAGCGTGACGGCTTGGGGCTTTCCTGGGCTGCTGCCAGATCGCTGGACGGTGTTGTGACAGAGCAGCCTTGCGTGGATGTGGTGATTCCTGTCTTTAACGGGCAGGAGACGATCGTCGCGGCGCTTAATAGTGTGTTGACCGGCCAGGGGGGCTGGGTGCGTCGTATCATCGTGGTTGACGATGGTTCGCGTGACGAGACTGTTTCGATCATTCGAAAGCTGGGCTCTCCGCTGATTGAACTGGTGAGCACGCCGAACCAAGGGGTTGCACGCGCACGGAATCTGGGGATTGAAAAGGCGAGCGCGGAGTGGGTCGCTTTCCTGGATGCCGACGATGTATGGATGCCCGGCAAGCTGGATGCTCAGCTGCGCTGTGCCGAGAAGGCTGGTGTAGGCTTTGTTTGTGGCTCGGTCAGCGCTCAGTCGTCCATGGCGTCTTGCGAAATCTCCCCCAAGCGCCTGGCGCGGGGGAACTTTGTCGCCACCAGCTCCGTGCTGGTTCGACGCAGTGTGTTGCAGCAGATTCAGCCCGTATTCACGCCCGGCATGTCGTTTGCCGAGGACTATTTGGCTTGGTTGAAGTGCGTAACTTTGACGCGGGGCTATTACCTGTCGATCAAGCTGGTGGACTACATCCTGTCGGAGCGCCCGCGCTATCGATGGGGTCAGATTCTGCGCAATATCTTGGCTCTCAATATTCGGTACGCCCAATTCCTTGGGCAAGTCGGTGCGGGGTGGGCGCAACGTATAGGCTTGGGCTGGGCCGTCTTTCTAGGATCTTTGCGGTCCGTGCTGAGTATCAGTAAACGCTTTATTCTCGCTCATCGTGAAGGCTCCCTGAACCAATGAACAACAAGCTGCAAGAACATTCCCGATTGATGCGTGCCCTGCTCGCCATGGGCAAGGTGAGATTGGCCTGGGCTTGCCGACGCTTGCACTGCCCGGTGCCCGCTTCTGCTCTCGTTTTAGAGGTTGGATCGGGTGGGAGCCCTTATTTCCGCGCTAATGTGCTGATCGATGCCTATGCAGAGACGCGTGAACGCCATTGGGCGCCCTTCATCACAGACAGGCCGTCGGTGTTGGGTATGGGGGAGGCGCTCCCGTTTCGTGACAAGAGCTTTGACTTTGTGATTGCCTCGCACGTGTTGGAGCACTCATCAGATCCAGAAAACTTCTTGCGCGAACTGCAGCGCGTTGCCAAAGCTGGTTACATTGAGACACCCGATGCCTTCATGGAGCGCATCAACCCTTATTGGGATCACCGTTCCGAAGTAACTGTCCGTGATGGGGTGCTGGAGGTGCGTAAGAAATCCTCTTGGTGTCCTGATCCAGATTTGGTGGAATTGTATGAGGAACGGGCCAAGGGGCTGATTGCTGGCTCGGTGATCCCTTCCAATCCATTCACATTCCATACCCGGTTCTATTGGACCGATCAGATCCCTTTTCGTGTCGTCAATCCGGAAGTTGACGCCAGCTGGGCGCCACCCGAGATGACGCATACGACGCAATTGCAGGTATCGCTGCGCGCCAAATTGGGGCGCTGGGGTCTTTCGACGGCGCGGGCATTGTTGTCTCAACGGCAACGCAACAGCAAGATTCAATTGATGGATCTGCTGCAATGCCCCGCATGCAAATCGACCGAATTGAAACATGGCGATAGCGCTGTCGACTGCATTGGATGCGGGAAGCAATATGACGTGATCGCGGGAGTTCCCCGCATGTCGGTTGAGCCGTAATGCACCTGGCTGTCGACGCGAGCAACATCCGGCAGGGAGGCGGTATTACCCATCTCTCGCAACTGCTTAGCGCAGCGAATCCTGTGGATTCCGGCATCACCCATGTCACAGTTTGGGCATGTGCAACCACTTCGGCTCAATTGCCGACGCACGCATGGCTAACGAAGCTGTCACCAGCTTGGACTGAGAAGGGGCTATTCACACGGATGTTGGGCCAGCAGCTGATGCTCAGCCGTGAGATGGCAGGCTGCGGCTGCGATGTGCTATTTTCGCCCGGAGGCACCGTGCCGTTTCGCGCTGGACTACCTATCGTGACGATGTCGCAGAACATGCTGCCTTTTGAGCCCGATGAGGCCATTCGGTTCGGTCGCTGGAGCTGGATGCGCCTGAAGATGTGGCTGCTGCGCCAATCTCAGGTTAGGTCCTTCAAAAAAGCGGACGGCCTAATTTTCCTGACCCAGTATGCGCGCGAGGGTGTATGTCGCTGGCTGGGGCGGGGTCAAGGCATGCAAGTCGTGATACCTCACGGCGTTGAGCCGCGATTTGCGGTGGACCCAAAGCCGCAACGTCATTCGGAAGAATACACATTCGACCAGCCGTTCACGTTTCTTTACGTTTCCATTCTGATGCCTTATAAGCATCAGATCGAAGTGGCTAAGGCGGCGAGCTTGTTGCGACATACGGGATGCCCCGTTCGGGTGAAGTTCGTCGGAGCGGACTGGGGGCGTTATGGGCAGGAATTCCGTGAGACGCTACGCCAGCTGGATCCTGGGGAAGAGTTTTTGATCTGGCAGGGTGGGGTGCCGTTTTCTACTCTCCACAGCGAATATCAGGACGCCGATGCCTTTGTGTTCGCTTCTAGCTGCGAGAATCTGCCCAATATCCTGATTGAGGCCATGGCGGCTGGTTTGCCGATCGCATGCGCAAAAAGTGGGCCGATGCATGAAGTGCTTGGAAATGCAGGGGTTTACTTTGACCCCTTACAACCGCAAGACATTGCTGAAGCAATGCGCACATTAGTAAATAGCGCTGACCTTCGGGGACGGTTGGCAATGCAGGCCCAAGATTTGAGCCGGGCATATTCTTGGCAACGGTGTGCGCAAGAAACATTCGACTTCATTGCAGCAGTCGATACCTCAAATAGAACATAAAGCTGAGGAGAAATGGTAAGCATGTTTAAGAACGCGACGCTATTGATTACAGGTGGAGCAGGTTCTTTCGGGAACGCAGTTCTCAATCGCTTTTTACAGTCTGCTCTGGCTGAAATTCGCGTCTTCAGCCGCGACGAGAAAAAGCAGGATGATCTGCGCAAGCGCTATGCGCATCCCAAGCTCAAGTTCTACATCGGCGACGTGCGCGATCCGCGCAGTGTGCAGCAGGCAATGCGAGGGGTGGACTATGTGTTCCACGCGGCTGCGCTCAAGCAAGTGCCGTCTTGCGAATTTCACCCCATGCAAGCGGTACACACCAATGTATTGGGTACAGAAAATGTCCTTGAAGCGGCCATTGCTGCGGGCGTCAAGCGCGTGGTCTGTCTGAGCACCGACAAGGCGGTCTACCCCATCAACGCCATGGGGATTTCCAAGGCCATGATGGAAAAGGTGATGGTCGCGGCGAGCCGTAACCTGGAAGGTACCGGGACGGTGATCTGCGGAACGCGCTATGGCAACGTGATGGCCTCTCGCGGTTCAGTGATTCCGTTGTTTGTGGAGCAGGTGTTTGGCGGCAAACCCATCACCATCACCGACCCGTCGATGACCCGTTTCATGATGACGCTGGCCGATGCGGTGGACTTGGTGCTGTACGCTTTTGAGCACGGTAGCAACGGGGATATCTTCGTGCAGAAGGCCCCGGCTGCCACCGTGGAGGTACTGGCCAAAGCCATTCTGGAACTGATGAACAAGCCCGACCATCCGGTGCATGTGATGGGCACCCGCCACGGCGAAAAGCTCTACGAAGCGCTGCTGAGCCGGGAAGAAATGGCCACTGCCCAAGACATGGGCGACTATTACCGGGTACCGGCCGACGGCCGCGACCTCAATTACGCCAAATTCGTCGACCAGGGCGAGCAAAAGCTGACCCAGACCGCCCATGGCGAAGACTACAACTCGCACAACACCCAGCGGCTGGATGTGGAGGGCATGAAGCAACTAATGCTGAAACTGGACTTTATGCAGAGAATTGCGCGCGGCGAACATGCGGTGGCTGAGGAGTAGGTTGTGAAAGTACTCATCACCGGTTCTGGTGGTTTTCTGGGAAAGAACCTTCAACTCCACCTAGCTGAGCGCAAAGATGTGGAGGTGGTTTGCTTTACGCGTGCCAATCAGGTGGAGCAATTTCCCGCTCTGCTGGCGAGGGTGGACTTTGTATTCCATCTGGCGGGTGTGAACCGGCCAGAAGACCCGGCTGAGTTTGTGGCTGGCAATGCCGACCTGACGGTGGCGCTGTGCCAAGCGCTGGCGGACGTAGCCGAAGCCACTGGCCGCAAGGTGCCGGTGGTTTTTTCGTCATCCACCCAGGCGGCGTTGGACAACCTTTACAGTGCCAGCAAGCGCGCAGCAGAAGACGCCTTGTTTGCCCTGCAGCGCCAGCTTGGTGTGCCAGTGCACGTGTTCCGCCTGCCCAATGTGTTTGGCAAATGGTGCAAGCCCAACTACAACTCGGCCGTGGCCACGTTTTGCCACAACGTGGCGCGCGACCTGCCCATCAAGGTGAATGACCCGGCAGCCCCCTTGACCCTGGTGTATGTGGATGATGTGTTGCAACGGTTTATAGAGTTGATGGACGGTGCTGATGCTTCAGTGGACGCCAACGGCTTTGCTATGGTGTCACCGCAATACACCACCACGGTGGGTGAAGTGGCTCGCCTGATCCAAACCTTCAAAGACAGCCGCCAGACTTTGATGACTGAGCGGGTGGGCGCTGGCCTGGTACGGGCCTTGTATGCCACTTACGTGAGCTACTTGCCACCAGAAGCGTTTGGCTACACGGTGCCCATGTACAGCGACCCGCGTGGCGTGTTTACCGAGATGCTGAAAACGCCCGATTGTGGCCAGTTCAGCTACTTCACAGCGCACCCGGGCGTGACGCGCGGTGGGCACTACCACCACAGCAAAACCGAGAAGTTCCTAGTCATCAAAGGGCAGGCGCGCTTCAAGTTCCGCCACATGCACACCGGTGAAACCCACGAACTGACCACCAGCGCCGAAAAGGCCCAAATCGTGGAAACCGTGCCTGGCTGGACCCACGATATCACCAACATCGGTGCAGATGAAATGATCGTGATGCTCTGGGCTAACGAGGTGTTCGACCGCCAGCGCTCCGATACGTTTGCTTGCCCACTCTGAGCCCCACCATGAAAAAACTCAAAGTCATGTCGGTCGTGGGCACGCGACCCGAGATCATTCGCCTGTCGCGTGTGCTGGCGGCACTGGAAGTGCATTGCGACCATGTGCTGGTGCACACCGGCCAGAACTACGACTACGAACTCAACCAGGTGTTTTTTGACGACCTGGGCGTGCGCAAGCCCGACTATTTCTTGAACAGCGCCGAGGGCAGCACGGGGGCGGCCAACACCATCGGCAACCTCATCACCGCCGTGGACGGCGTTTTGGCCCAGGTGCAGCCCGAAGCCATGCTGGTGCTGGGCGACACCAACAGTTGCTTGTCGGTGATTCCGGCCAAACGGCGCAAAGTGCCCATCTTCCACATGGAAGCCGGCAACCGCTGCTTTGACCAGCGCGTGCCCGAAGAAACCAACCGCCGGATCGTGGACCACACGGCCGACATCAACCTCACCTACAGCACTATTGCCCGCGATTACCTGCTGCGCGAGGGCTTGCCGCCCGACCAAGTTATCAAGACCGGCAGCCCCATGTACGAGGTGCTGCACCACTATCTTCCGCAAATCCAGGCGTCCAACGCCTTGAGCCGCCTGGGTTTGCAGCCCGAGCAGTACTTTGTGGTGAGCGCCCACCGCGAAGAGAATATCGAATCTGACAAGTCGTTCACCAAACTGGTGGCGGTGTTGAACGCATTGGCCGAAGACCATGGTTTGCCGGTGGTGGTGTCCACCCACCCCCGCACCCAGAAGCGGGTGGATGCCACGGGTGCCCATTTCCATCCCCTGGTGCGCCTGATGAAGCCTTTGGGTTTTCACGACTACGTCAATCTGCAAATGCAGGCCAAGGCGGTGTTGTCAGACAGCGGCACCATCAACGAGGAATCGTCCATCCTCAACTTCCCAGCGCTGAATTTGAGAGAGGCGCACGAGCGCCCCGAGGGCATGGAGGAGGCCGCCGTGATGATGGTGGGGTTGGAGGTGGAACGTGTGCGGCAAGGCCTGGCCATTTTGGCCACTCAGCCTCGTGGGACCGACCGCAACCTGCGCCTGGTGGCCGACTACAGCATGCCCAACGTCAGCGACAAGGTCGTGCGCATCATTCACAGCTACACCGATTACGTGAACCGAGTTGTGTGGAAAAAATACTGAGTTGACCATTCATGAGACTGTTGGTCGTATCCCAGTATTTCTGGCCGGAAAATTTTCGCATCAATGACTTGGTGAAAGAGTGGGTTCAACGTGGCCATGAAGTCACGGTGCTCACCGGCATACCCAATTACCCGGCGGGCAAGGTGTTCGATGCCTACCAGGCGCAGCCCAGCGCTTACGCCACATACGAAGGTGCCGAAGTGGTGCGTGTGCCCATGTTGCCACGCGGTAGTGGTAGCTTGCGCCTGATGCTGAACTACCTGAGCTTTGTTGTTGGTAGTGGCATTTTTGGGCCTTGGCGCTTGCGGGGCAAACCAGCTGATGTGATTTTCGTGTTCGAACCTTCGCCTGTGACGGTGGGGCTACCCGCGGTCTGGCTGGGCAAGATCAAGAATGCGCCGGTGGTGTTCTGGGCCTTGGACTTGTGGCCAGAAACCCTGGCCGCCATAGGCGTGGTGCGTTCGCCCAGGGTGCTGGCTTGGGTGGGGCATTTGGTGCGCTACATCTACAACCGCTGTACCTTCGTATTGGGGCAGTCGAGGGGCTTTCTAGGCAGCATTGCCCACTATTGCGATGATAGAACCAAGATCCGTTACTTCCCGAGCTGGGCGGAGGACGTGTTCATGGATGACGGCGTCAAGCCAGCCCCAGAGGTGCTCGAATGGACTGATGGCTTCACCGTGGTGTTCGCCGGCAACATTGGCGAAGCGCAAGACATGCCGGCGGTGCTGGATGCTGCTGAGCGTCTGAAAGACAACGCCAGCATTCGCTGGGTGATTGTGGGTGATGGGCGCAAGTCCGACTGGCTGCAAGCCGAGGTGGCGCGACGTGGATTGGACGAACAGGTGTTGCTGCCAGGTCGTTTCCCCGTGGAGCGTATGCCGTCGTTTTACGCGCATGCCAATGCGCTGCTGGTCTCGTTGAAGCGCGACCCGGTATTCAGCATGACGATACCTGGCAAGGTGCAGTCGTACCTGATGGCCGCGATTCCCTTGCTGGGCATGCTGGATGGTGAGGGTGCGGCTGTGATCTGTGATGCGCATGCTGGCCTGACCTGTGAGGCAGGCGATGGCGCTGGCTTGGCCCAAGCGGTTCTGGTTTTGGCCGCCATGCCAACGGCCGAGAGGCAGCAGATGGGGTTGAATGGACGGGAGTACGCACAGCGAGAGTTTGGTCGCCCCCAATTGATGGACCGCCTGGAGGCGCTGTTGGCTGAGGCTGTAGCCACAAGCAAAGCCACGGCTTGAAAGAAAGAACAATGATTTTGGTGACGGGATCCACAGGGTTTGTGGGCGGCGCATTGGTGAGGCGATTGGCTGCAGAACCCGCCTGCAAAGGTGTGGTGGCAGCGGTTCGCCGCAAAGCAGAATCGCCACCTGAAGGAGTGGGACTGGTACAGGTGGGCGATTTGTTGCCCACCACAGACTGGGGCTTGGCCCTGCAAGGCGTTGATGCCGTGGTGCATTGCGCAGCCCGAGTGCATGTGATGCAGGACGATGCGACGGACCCCTTGCAGGCCTACCGTGAGGTAAACGTGAATGGCACGCTCAACCTGGCCCGCCAAGCGGCCCAAGTGGGGGTGGGCCGGTTTGTGTTCGTCAGCTCCATCAAGGTGAATGGCGAGGCAACCCAGCCCGGCCAACCTTTCACTGCAGATGGTGTACCGTCACCCTTGGACCCTTACGGCGTGTCCAAGCTGGAAGCCGAGCAGGGCTTGCGCGAGATTGAGGCGCAAACCGGCATGGAAGTGGTGATTGTGCGGCCGCCGCTGGTCTACGGCCCAGGCGTGAAGGCCAATTTTGCCGCCATGATGCGCTGGGTAGCGCGAGGTATTCCCTTGCCTTTGGGCGCTATTCACAACGCCCGCAGCATGGTGGCACTCGACAACCTGGTGGACTTGCTGGTGGCGTGCCTCAAGCACCCCGCCGCAGCCGGGCAGACCTTTTTGGTGTCAGACGGACAAGACGTGTCCACCACCGAACTGTTGCGCCGCACCGCCCAGGCCATGGGAAAGAAGGCGTTGCTGTTGCCAGTACCTGCATCCATGTTGGAATTGGGCGCAACCCTGCTGGGCAAACGCGCTGTGGCGCAGCGCCTGTGTGGTTCATTGCAGAGGTCTTGTCAATAGGTGTGTAAATGAGGTTCAGGCGGCGGTCCTCTCGGACTGATCGTTTCTGTCGCGGTTCACACTTCCTGACCGTCTCATTTTCC
>VGXE01000071.1 GCA_016873455.1 Nitrospira sp.
GACGCCGGACCAGGTGTACTATGACCATCTGACGACACGGCAGACCGCCGCGTAGTCAGCTATCCGCCAGGCGCCACTTAAGAATGGGCCGATACTGTCCAACCAACCGGAGCCACCTCTGAGACCCCGTGGGTATTCCCATTCGCAATTGCTGTTACCCGCGTTCTCGAGGTGCCCGCGCTCTTTGCAATCGCGGCATGGGTCAGTTGTCCGGCTTGAATGATCTTGGCCAGGGCGACGGTGAGTTCCGACCGAAATTCCATTTCAGCGGTATCCGCCGCAGACAAACCCAGCGCGTGCCCCAGGTCTTCGGCTGATCGAACCGTCACTCGTTTACTGGTTCTTGGTCTTGGCATTGGCTGGTTCTCTTGAGTCGCGCGGTCCAGTGCCGATCGCTGGGTTACCGCCGACTGGCTACGCGCGTTCGGGCCGAAGGGCGTTTGCTGGGTTTCCTCGGAACGGGCAGGAAGAGCGCGGGTGAGACTCCAAAGCGGGCGGCCAATTGGGTGATTTGACGGACGTTCAGGTCGCGTTTGCCGGAGAGGATTTCTGACACGACGCCTTGGCTACCGATTTCGGACAAGTCTGATTGCTTGAGTGCATGTTCTTCCATCAGTGTGCGGAGGATTTCGGAGGCGGAAGAGGTTGAGTAGGGGACGTGGGCGTCTTCATATGCTTCGATGAAGAGGCCAAGTGTTTCGGCGAGGTCGGCCAGGGGATGGGTTTCTTGCTGACCGATTTCGTCCAGGATCTCATCGAGGACGGTCACGGCCCGGCTATAGTCGGTTTCCGTCCGTAACGGACCGAGTGGAATCCGCTGCCGAATGCGGCGGTAGTCGGTGTTGGCGTCCTGAATGTATTTGGCGAGCATAGATCAAGTCCTCCACGTGTTCCGGTCGTATTCTGCGTGCGTGAGGATGTGCCGGATGTACAGCTTCTTCCGATTGTAATGAATAGCTGCGATGAGCCTGAATTTGTTTCCTCCGATGTTGAAGACCGTAAACTGATCGACCTGATCAGCCGAAGGAAAGGTCTTTCTCAGGTCGACGAAGGACACGTAGTCGGTCTTACGCACAATCGTGAACCAGTGTTGCAGCGACACCCGCGCGTCCGGATGGGCTTGCGCGAAGTCATCGAGCCGCTTCCGCGTAATAATGTGCACAGGTGAGAATATCTCGAAGTGAGATACCTGTCAAGCGTGCGCGTGATGTGCCATTGAGCCCAGCTCCGGGTTTTCCTGGGCCTGAGGAACAAAAAGGGGATAGCCTGAATAGATGATGGCCGCTCTCAACTGAACTGATCCCAGGTGTCGCACTGTTTGATGGACCAGAATACGGCCTCTTTCAGCTTCTTCAATACCACGTTATCCGGGTCGCGAATGGCTTGGAGTTTTTTGTCGAGATCGTACAGCGGTTGAATCGATCGCTTGTCGGGGATCTTGCCCAGGGCCCAGGCGACTTCGATCAGCACGGTCCAGTCGGTCTTGAGGTCCTGCAGCTTTGCCAGTAACGGCGGTACGACGGAGGCGTCGCCGAGGGTGCCTCCGATCTGGCCGAGTCCCTTGGCCGCTGCCGCCTGGACTTCCAGCTGGGGTGCCGTGTTCATCAGGTCGATGAGCAGGGGAATGCCGTCTTTGCCAAGATTCCCGATGGCGGCCAGCGCCTGTTTGCCGAGGTCTCGGTCCTTCAAGGCCGCTTTGAGTGTGGGTAAGGCTTCATCGGCCTGCATCTCACCCAACAGCGAAATGATCTTGAGTTTCCTGGCTTGGCTTGTATCACCGGAGTCCAGCAGCTTGAGCAGGCGCTCGCTGTGGCCCCATTCCGCGGCCAGGAGGAGAGGGAATTCGTACTGTTCCATCGCTTCCTGCAACTTGCCAAGAGCATAGGTGCCGGGGTCTGCCGCCTGGGCCGTACGAGCCGCCGCCACGGCATCGTCAAAATCCGTCCGGACCTCTTTTTGCCATTTCACTTTCATGCCGCCCAGCGCATAGGTCAGCTGGCAGGCCGGTCCCTTCCAGAGACGGGACGGCGCATCGGGCAGATCCGCATCGCCGCCGCCGGCGGTCGTGCCCTCCCAGGTTTTGCGCTGCTCACATTTGACGCGAAACACGACATCGTGAGGCCGGGTAGCATCTTGTGCCACGGTATAGCCGATTTCAGCGAGACGGCGGCCGGCGACCTCGGCGATGGCTCTCGCACCGGTCCCACCTTTCTCCGTGAGCGCCACGGTTTCCACCAGCACCGTCTGAATGTTTTCCAACTGGACTCGCTGTTCAGGCGTGAATTGTTCTCGATGGGCCAACGCGGGCGAAGCCGGCTGGAGGACCATCCAGAGGAGCAGCCCCGTGGATAAGGCGAGTGATCGTTGCATCATGGAGTTCCCAATCGCCATTTCTTTTCAGACATTATACCCTCGGACAAGAATAAGGAACCCACAAACCGCTGAAACTCACTTACCGACCCGCCAGTTCTCATGTTGACAGTCTCCATCGCCCGATGATAGGTTCACGTGCTCATTTTCATGCATGTGCGCATGAGGGTGGGGTTTGTCTCAAGGTAGAGTACGTGGACTTCGACAGTGATTAAGACAGCGGTTGCGCGACGTTACGCACAGGCACTCTTCGAGCTTCTCGATCAATCCAACATCGAAGTGACTCGGGAGACCCTCAACGGTCTGGGGCAGGCCGTGAAGGATTCGCCAGCCCTTCGCCATGTGGTGGTTTCACCCGCGTTTGGTGTGGACGAGAAGATCGCCGTGCTGACTGAGTTAAGCGATCGGTTCGGGTGTCCGCCGGTGGGTAAGACGTTTCTCGGCCAGCTGGTGAAGAAGAATCGGGTCGCGTTTCTCCCGGATATCGCTGATGCATTTGGACAATTAGTCGATCAGTCAAAGGGCACCCAGCACGTGACCGTCTCGTCCACAACCGTGCTGCCACAGGCCGAGCAAGATCGAATCAGAACGCGTTTGCGCGAGACGCTCAAACGCGAAGTTGATGTGACATTCCAAACCGATGCGAGCCACCTCGCCGGCGTGCAGATTCATGTCGGCAGCACCGTTGTCGACAGCACCGTGCGGGGACGCTTGCAAGCCATCCAATCGTTGCTGACACGAGATTAGCGCAGGGGATTAGCGAAGGAGTCGTCATGCAGATCAGGGCAGAAGAAATCAGTGCGATCATCAAGGAGAAGATCAAAGGCTTCGACAAGCAGGTCGATGTCAAGGAGACGGGTTCCGTCATTCAGGTCGGTGACGGGATTGCCAAAGTGTATGGGCTCGATGGGGCCATGGCCGGTGAGATGCTGGAATTTCCCGGCGGTCTGTACGGCATTGCGCTGAACCTCGAAGAAGACAATGTCGGCGCCGTGTTGATGGGCGAGGACGTCGGGATTAAGGAAGGCGATCCGGTCAAGCGCACCGGTCGTATCGCGGAAATTCCGGTCGGCGAAGCGCTCGTCGGCCGCGTGGTGAACGCCATCGGCCAGCCGATCGACGGCAAGGGTCCGATCAAGTCGCAACACTCTTCCCGTATCGAAGTCGTGGCACCGGGCGTGAACACTCGCCAATCCGTTCGCGAGCCGCTGCAGACCGGCATCAAGGCGATCGATGCAATGATTCCCATCGGCCGCGGCCAGCGCGAGTTGATCATCGGCGACCGGCAGACAGGGAAAACCGCGATTGCGGTCGATACGATCATTAACCAAAAGGGCCTCAACGTCTTCTGTATCTATGTGGCCGTCGGTCAGAAGCGGTCAACGGTTGCGCGTGTGGTGAAGACCCTCGAAGAAAACCATGCGATGGAATACAGCATGGTGGTCTCCGCCAGCGCCAGCGATCCGGCTCCGATGCAATTCCTGGCGCCGTTCGCCGGCGCCGCCATCGGCGAGTATTTCCGCGACAACGGCAAGCACGCGCTGATCGTCTATGACGATCTGTCTAAGCACGCGGTGGCCTACCGCCAGCTCTCATTGCTGCTCCGCCGTCCGCCGGGACGCGAAGCCTATCCGGGCGACGTGTTCTATCTGCACTCCCGGTTGCTGGAGCGTGCGGCCAAGCTGAGCGATAAGCTGGGCGGCGGCAGTCTGACGGCGTTGCCCATCATTGAGACGCAGGCCGGCGACGTGTCGGCCTACATTCCGACCAACGTCATTTCGATCACGGACGGCCAGATCTATCTTGGCAGCGATTTGTTCTATTCCGGTATCAGGCCCGCGATTAACGTCGGTCTGTCGGTCTCCCGCGTCGGCGGATCGGCGCAGATCAAGACCATGAAGCAAGTGGCCGGTACCCTTCGGCTGGACCTCGCCCAATATCGTGAGATGGCCGCGTTCGCTCAGTTCGGCAGCGAACTCGACAAGGCCACGCAGATGCAGCTGGCGCGCGGCGTGCGCATGGTTGAGCTCCTGAAACAGGGCCAGTACAAACCCATGCCGGTCGCCGATCAGGTGCTCTCCATTTATGCGGGTACGCAGGGGTACCTGGATGACGTGCCAGTGGATAAGGTGCAGCAATTCGAAGGCGATCTGCTGCATTACATCCAGCAGAATCATCCGGAATTGAAGAAAGAGATTACCAGCATTGGGAAGATCGACGACAAAGTCGGCGGCCGGTTGAAAGAGATCTTCTCGGCGTTCAAGCAGAAGATGGGGTACGGGGCGAAAGCCTGAAGATCGTCAACCGTCAATGGTCAATCGTGAAGATTGGCGCTTGACGAATGACGTGTGACGATTGACGTAGAATCTAGAAATGCCAAGCTTACAATCCCTGCGCCGAAAGATTTCGGCGTTCAAGAACACGCAGAAGATTACCAAGGCCATGAAGATGGTGGCCGCGGCCAAGCTCAAGCGGTCACAGGACCGCATCCTGGCCGCCCGTCCCTACGCACACAAGATGCGGGGGGTGTTGAGCAATCTGAGTCAGCGAGTGAACCGCACGGCCCATCCGCTGTTACAGAAGCGGGACGGCAAGAAGGTCGAAGTGCTGGTGGTGACCAGCGACCGGGGATTGTGCGGCGGGTTCAACGGCAATATCGTGCGGAAGAGCGCCGAATTCGTGCGGCAGTGTGAAGCGCAGGGACTTACAGTCAATCTCAGCATTGTCGGGCGTAAAGGCCGGGACTATTTCAGGCGCAGGACGTGGCTGATTCGGCAAGAATGGACCGGCGTGTTCGACAAACTGAGCTTCGAGCATGCCATCGATATCGGCGGCGATCTGACGGACAATTTCGTCAAGGGGACGTTCGACGAGCTCTACGTGGTCTACAACGAGTTCAAATCTGCCATTCAACAGCGGGTGATCGTCGAGAAGCTGTTCCCCGTTGATGTCGCGACTGAATTCGGAGCCGCACAGGCCGCGACGACATCTGCAGGGGCGTACCTCTATGAGCCCGGCGAAGCGGAACTGTTGAATGCGCTGGTGCCGAAACATTTTCAAGTCCAAGCCTACCGGATCCTGCTGGAGTCCGCGGCGGCTGAACACGGCGCCCGCATGGCTGCCATGGATGGCGCGACACGGAACGCCGGCCAGCTCATCAAGAAGACCACGTTGTATTACAACAAAACCCGGCAGGCAGCGATTACGAAGGAACTGATGGATATCGTCGGAGGCGCGGAAGCGCTCAAGTAAAACCAATGGCCAATGTTGGATTTTGAATGTTTAATTCGTGGTGCATTGTGACTCAAACAATTCAGCATTCAACATTGAACATTCAACATTAGACGAAGGGTGCACAATGAGTACAGGCAAGGTTATCCAAGTCATCGGACCGGTGGTGGACGTGGAGTTTCCTCCCGGCCAGCTGCCCAATATCTATAACGCGCTCAAAGTGGTCCAAGAAGAGAACAAGGCTGCCGGTCGGCCGGCCGTACGTATCACGCTCGAAGTCGCGCAGCATCTCGGTGAGAACCGTGTGCGTGGCGTGGCCATGTCAACGACGGATGGTCTCACGCGCGGGATGGATGTGCAGGATACCGGGGCACCGATCTCCGTACCGGTTGGACGCGAGACGCTGGGCCGCCTGATCAACGTGCTCGGTGAGCCGGTCGACGAAAAGGGGCCGATCAAGTCGAAGAAAGCCTATCCAATTCACCGGCCTGCGCCCACACTCGAAGATCAGGAAACCAAGACCGAAGTGCTGGAGACCGGCATTAAGGTCGTGGATCTGCTGGAGCCCTACAGCAAGGGCGGCAAGGTCGGATTGTTCGGCGGCGCCGGGGTCGGTAAGACCGTCATCATCATGGAGCTCATCAACAACATCGCCTTGCACCACGGCGGATTCTCGGTGTTTGCCGGTGTCGGCGAGCGGACTCGTGAAGGCAACGACTTGTGGCATGAAATGCAGGAGTCGAAGGTCATTGACCCGGACGATTTCACCAAATCGAAAGCCGCGCTGGTCTATGGCCAGATGAACGAGCCGCCAGGGGCCCGTCTTCGCGTCGCGTTGACCGGTTTGGCTGTCGCGGAATTCTTCCGTGATGAGGAAAATCAGGACGTGCTCCTCTTCGTGGACAATATTTTCCGGTTTACCCAAGCGGGTTCAGAGGTGTCCGCGTTGCTCGGCCGCATGCCCTCTGCTGTAGGCTATCAGCCGAACCTCTCAACCGAAATGGGCGCGTTACAGGAACGCATCACCTCGACCAAGCGGGGTTCGATCACGTCCGTCCAGGCCATCTACGTGCCCGCCGACGACCTGACAGACCCGGCGCCGGCGACGGCGTTTGCCCACTTGGATGCGACCACCGTGTTGTCCCGTTCGCTGGCTGAGTTGGGGATTTATCCGGCGGTCGATCCCTTGGACTCGACATCTCGGATTCTCGATCCGCAGATCATCGGTGAAGAGCATTACAAGGTGGCCCGCGGGGTCCAGTCCGTGTTGCAGCGGTATAAAGATCTTCAAGACATTATCGCGATTCTCGGCATGGATGAATTGTCGGAAGACGACAAGATGGCTGTCGCTCGTGCCAGGAAGATTCAGCGGTTCCTCTCGCAGCCGTTCCACGTCGCCGAAGCCTTCACCGGCGCACCGGGCAAATACGTGAAGCTCAAGGACACGGTCCGAAGCTTCAAGGAGATCCTCGAAGGCAAGTACGACCATTTGCCGGAGCAAGCCTTCTACATGGTCGGGCCGATCGAAGAAGCGGTGGCGAAGGCGGAGAAGATGGGTGTGAAGGTATAGGGAGTGAAAAGTACAAAGTGAAAGGTGAAACGAAATAGCAGAGTTTTCGGGAAGTCACCTTTTACCTCTAACTTTTCACGTTTCACGAGGACGACATGCCAGGGAAGTTCTTATTAGAAGTGGTGACGCCGGAGAAGCAGCTGTTGAGCCAGGAGGTGGATGAGGTCATTGCGCCTGGCTCAGAAGGCGAGTTCGGTGTCTTGCCTGGCCACTGCCACTTCCTCTCGACGTTGAAGATCGGTGAACTCCGCTATCGCGTGGATAATCAAACTCATCATATGGCGGTGTTGTGGGGGTATGCCGAGGTGACGCCGACAAAAGTCACGGTCATGGCCGAAGTCGCTGAAAAGGCCGAGGACATCGACGTGGAACGGGCCACGGCTAAAGTAGAAGAAGCCGAGCGTCGGCTTCAAGCGGGCGGTCTGCCGTCGGAAGTCAAAGAAGCCCAGATCAGCCTCGAAAAGGCCCGCCTGCGCAAGAAAATCGCCGAGCGCACGAGAAAATCCGGTCACGTCTAGTTTCCCCATCGCCCTGCACGCATACGCTCCCATTTGTACGCCTCCCGCTCGTCTCGAAGAGCTTCAGAAGGGTCGTGCCATCCGTGAGATGGTCTCAGGAGGATGGAGGAGTGCAGGAGCTCTTGGAGGACGATCTCGTGTCATGAGGGAGTGCGTCCAGCAGACGATCGATCCACTTTGATGGCAATGTCTCCACCGCTTCACAAATACGGGACTGCCACCAGGCTGAGATCTCAGCGAGGTCTTCTTTCTGGAAGCGGTGTTCGACGATATCGAAGGTGTCGTGACGATAGAGCACGACATCGAGAGGGTATTCGACGCTCGTCGAGCTCGTAAGGGTGGCGTCGAAGGCGAGAAAGCCCACCTTCATGGCTAGGTCCATGCTTGAATTGTATCGCAGCACACGATCGAGCAGCGGTTTCCCATAACCGGTCTCACCGATGATGCAGTAAGGCGTTCCCTCACTGACCTCTACCCAGTTTCCTTGAGGATAAATCAAATACAGCTTATGCTCAGGGTCATTTTCGAGTTGCCCGCCCACCAGCGCATGGAGGTTAAAGGTAAGCCCAGCCTTATCCAGGGCGTCTTTGTCTTCTTCCGCCACACGTCGAATCTGAGCCGCTAGCACGTTAACGGCCTTGTACAGCTTGTCGAAGGTCTGATCGCTTTCGCCGATCGCTTCATCGAAATAGGTGACGGCCTTGTCCCGTACGGAACGCAGGCCCGACGTCATGAGAAACATCGAGTGGCGGCCATGCTGATGAATAGAAACTTTCCTGGCCGTAATGCACTCGGCTCCGGTGGTGACCCGTGTATCGGCTATGCCGATCAAGCCGTCTTCGACTTTCATGCCCAGACAAAATGTCATTGTGCCTCCGCGGTAGGGATTGTACTGTGAATTGGACGAGGGGCAAAGAAAGTCTCGAAAATGGCGTCGCCGACCTGATTGAGTTGCGCTTGGAAGCGGTCCACAAATTCATGTAGCCCCTCCGTCATGCATTCCTCGATATCCGCAAAGTCTAGCTCGGCCCGCAGTCGCCCCAACCGCTTTTCGGCAAGATTTCGATGGGACCCCTGTTCGGATCCAGAAATGGCATGTAATGAATCTTCCGCCTTGATCAGGCAATAGCGAATGGCTCGCGGAAACGTCGGATCAAGAATAAGAAACTCGGCGACATCCTTGGGCGTGATTCGACCGTAGCGTTTGTAATACATCTCCAGTGCGCTCGCTGATTTCAACAAATCCGACCACTGCAGGATGTCAAATGGTGTTCCGACTTCTGTCGCTTCCGGGAGAATAATGAAATACTTGACGTCCAATATCCGAGAGGTCTTGTCGGCCCGCTCCAACAAGCGGCCAAGTCTGGCAAAATGCCAGCCTTCCCCATGCGACATGGTGGCATCCGTGATGCCGAGCAGCAAATGGCTTGCGGCTTTTACGTCTGCCAGAAACGTGTGCAAGTTATGCCGCGACATGCCGGATGCGATGGCACCTTTGACCATCAGATAGAAGTGGTTGACCTGTTCCCACATGTCCGTTGAAATGATTTCCCGTACCGATCGTGCATTCTCCCGCGCGGACGAGAGGCATGAAAGAATGGAACTGGGATTGACGGGATCGGCCACCAGGAACTGGATGACGTTCTCTTTGGTCGGCTTCTCATAGCAGGAGTTGAACAGGTCATGGTCTCCCGTGATGGCCACGAGGGGATCCCATTGTTCGACCGTATCACGCGGGAGGTCGAGCGAGAGATTGAGATTGACTTCAATGAAACGGGCATAGTTCTCCGCCCGCTCAATATATCGATTCAACCAGTAAATCGAACTCGCGACTCGGCTCAACATCGATGAGCCCTCTCCCGGGGCTTCTCCGTGACCGGGTGCACCCGGATCATGACACCAGCGATCATGAGAGGACCCAGGTATCTTTGTTTCCCCCGCCTTGAGAAGAATTCACCACGAGGGAGCCTTTCCTCAACGCGACGCGGGTCATGCCTCCCGGCAACACATATACCTCCCGACCGTACAGCACATACGGCCGCAGATCAACGTGGCGTCCTTCGAGATGATCTTCCACCAAGGTCGGCACGCGCGAGAGCGCGAGGGTTGGTTGGGCGATGTAATTGCGCGGATCTGCCTCAACGCGCCGCGCGAAGTCTTCACGTTCCTGCTTCGAGGCGTGAGGGCCGATCATCATCCCGTATCCGCCCGCTTCATTCGTCGCTTTGACCACCAATTGGTCCAGATGCTCCAAGACGTAGGCGCGGTCCTTGGCCTCCCCGCAGACATAGGTGGGCACGTTCTGAAGAATAGGTTCCTCGCCCAAGTAATAATTGATGAGCTTCGGCACGTAGGCGTACACAGCCTTGTCATCGGATACGCCGGTGCCTGGCGCATTGGCGAGCGCCACCCTGCCTCTCTTGTAGGATTCCATCAGGCCGGGGACTCCAAGCACGGAATCGCGACGAAACGCCAGCGGGTCCAAATAGTCGTCGTTGATCCGCCGGTAAATGACGTCGACTCGTTGAGAACCCTTCGTCGTCCGCATATGCACAAATCCGTCCACGACGACGAGATCACTGGCCTCGACCAATTCGACGCCCATCTTCTGCGCGAGCAAGGAATGTTCATAATAGGCCGAATTGAAGATGCCTGGTGTGAGAATCACGATGGTTGGATCGGGGAGATCGGAAAGAGACTGGAGCGTTTCCAGCAGATGGCGTGGATAGCCATCGACCGGACGCACACGATAGGCATCGAAGATAGAGGGGGCTCTGGAAATTCGGACAGTGGGGTAAGTGGTAGCCTGGCTTCACCCATGTCACCGAGGGGTGGCGAACCAGAGGAGCAAGGCGATGAAGAGAACGAGACGGAATCACGGAGCGACCTTCAAGGCCCAGGTGGCGTTGGCGGCCGTCAA
>VGXE01000072.1 GCA_016873455.1 Nitrospira sp.
AGGAGAGACGTATGGCGAAGGCGAAATATGAGCGGAAGAAGCCGCATGTGAACATTGGGACGATCGGGCACGTGGACCACGGGAAGACCACGTTGACGGCGTCGTTGACGAAGATTTGCGCGGATCGGGGCATGGCGAAGTTCATCAGCTACGACGAAGTGGCGAAGGCGAGCGAGAGCCAGGGGCGCCGGGATGCCACCAAGATCATGACCATCGCCATCAGCCACGTCGAATACGAGACCGACAACCGGCACTATGCCCACGTCGATTGCCCGGGCCACGCCGATTACGTCAAGAACATGATCACCGGGGCCGCGCAGATGGACGGCGCCATCCTGGTGGTGTCGGCGGCAGATGGGCCCATGCCTCAGACGCGCGAGCACATTCTGTTGGCGCGGCAGGTGGGCGTGCCCTACATCGTCGTGTTCTTGAACAAGGCCGACAAAGTCGATGACAAAGAGCTCTTGGATCTCGTCGAGCTCGAAGTGCGGGAGCTGTTGAGCAAGTATGGGTTCCCGGGCGACAAGACCCCGATTGTGCAGGGGAGTGCCTTGAAAGCGATTGAAGGGGATCAGGGGCCGTTGGGCGTGCCGAGCATTCTGAAGCTGCTGGAGGCGGTGGACACCTACATTCCGACCCCGCAGCGGCCGATCGACAAGCCGTTCCTGATGCCGATCGAAGACGTGTTTACGATCAGCGGGCGCGGGACCGTGGTGACGGGGCGCTGCGAGCGGGGGATCGTCAAGGTGGGCGATGAAATCGAGATCGTGGGGTTGCGGCCGACGCAGACCACCATCGTGACCGGGGTCGAGATGTTCCGCAAAGTGCTGGACGAGGGGCAGGCGGGCGACAACGTCGGGGTGCTGTTGCGCGGGACGAAGAAAGAAGACGTCGAGCGGGGCATGGTGCTCTGCAAGCCGAAGTCGATCACGCCGCATACAAAGTTCAAGGCGGAGATCTATGTGTTGACGAAGGAAGAAGGGGGGCGGCATACGCCGTTCTTCAATGGGTACCGGCCGCAGTTCTATTTCCGGACCACGGACGTGACGGGCGTGGTGCAGTTGAATCCGGGGGTAGAGATGGTGATGCCGGGGGACAACGTGAGTGTGACGGCGGAATTGATCAGCCCGATCGCGATGGATCAGGGGTTGCGGTTCGCGGTGCGCGAGGGCGGGAAGACCGTCGGCTCCGGCGTCGTCACGGAAATCTTAGCCTGAAGCTGGACCTATCGGCTGACTGTTGTCAGTTAAGGAGCGAGAAGTGAAGGTCGATCAACGAATCAGAATCAGGCTGCGCGGGTTTGATTACCGCGTGTTGGATCAATCGGTGATGGAAATCGTGGAGACGGTCAGGCGGAGCGGCGCCAAGATCATTGGTCCGATTCCCCTTCCAACGAAAGTGGAACGCATCACCGTGCAGCGCTCGACCCATGCGGATAAGAAGTCCCGTGAGCAATTCGAAATGCGCACGCACAAACGGCTGCTTGACATCATGGAGCCGACACCGGAAACCATGGATTCACTCATGAAATTGAATCTGGCGGCTGGGGTTGATGTTGAAATCAAATTATGAGTTTTGAGTTGTGAATGGTGAGTTTCGATCGGTGAATTCGTACAACTGAGAACTCAAAACTGAAATTGGTTATGTGATTATGACAAACGGATTGCTCGGGAAAAAACTTGGGATGACGCAGGTCTTTGATCAGAACCGGCTGACGCCTGTCACGATTATCGCCGCAGGGCCGTGCCGTGTTGTGGCGGTCAAGACGAAAGAGCGGGATGGGTATGAAGCGGTCCAGCTGTCCTTTGGAGAAGTCAAAGAGCGCAAGCTGTCTAAGGCTGAGTTGGGGCATTTGAAGAAGAATCAAGCGCCGGCGACTCGTGTGTTGCGCGAGTTTAAGAAGGAAGGCGACTCCGTGGTTGGGGACGCTGTTACGGTCGGGATGTTCAAGGCCGGTGATTGGGTCGATGTGATTGGCGTCTCCAAGGGCAAGGGGTTTCAGGGTGTCGTGCGACGGCACCATTATTCCGGCGGTCCGGAATCCCATGGATCGATGTTCCATCGGCATCCTGGCTCGATCGGTGCCAGTTCATTTCCATCCCGTGTGTGGAAGGGGAAGACGTTGCCGGGCCATATGGGAGCGGAGCGGGTCACGACGCATCGGCTCAAAGTGGTCGAGTCGCGTCCTGAAGAGCACCTGTTGTTCGTTCGTGGAGGTATCCCTGGTGCCGCGAATGGGATCGTTGAGATCAGAAAGTCGAAAAAGAGCTGAGCTATGCCCACTGTCGACGTCGTAGATTTAGAGAATAAGAAGGTCGGAACTGTAGAGTTGCCTCAGGAAGTCTTCGGTTGTGAGCCGCGTGCGGCCTTGGTGCATGAGGCAGTGATCATGCAGCGAGCCTGCGAGCGGCAGGGGACGGCCTCCACGCTCCGCAGAGGTGAGGTTCAGGGATCGGGCAAGAAGCCGTGGAAGCAAAAGCATACGGGGCGAGCCCGTGCGGGGTCTGTGCGGTCTCCTGTATGGCGCCATGGTGGCAGTGTATTCGGTCCGAAGCCGAGAAATTATGCCTACTCCATGCCGAAGCAAAAGTACCGCGCGGCTCTGCAAAGCGCCCTGTCGGCCAAGGTGGCGGAGAGCAAGTTGGTCGTTCTCTCGGACCTTTCGCTTCAAGAGCCCAAGACCAAGGTGCTGGCGCGGGCTTTGGGCCGCTTGAGTGGAGGCGAGCATGTGCTGGTTGTCATCGGAAAGGAGCAGTCATCGGTGATGCAGGCTGCTCGGAATTTGACTGCGGTGAAAGTCCTCAGCATTGACCAGCTGAATGTTTACGATATCGTTCGTGCGGGGATGATTGTGGTTTCACAGCGGGAACTTGGATCTGTTCGGGAGGTCTGGTCGTGAAAGTCGGAACGCATGCCGTGCTGGTGCAGCCGCTGTTGACGGAGAAAATTACGGCTCTTCGAGAAAAGACCAATACTGTTGGATTCATTGTGCATCCCAATGCGAATCGTGTGCAGATCAAGCAAGCCGTCGAAGCCTTGCTCAAAGTGAAGGTCGAGAAGGTGAATGTCCTGAACGTTCCTGGAAAGGTGAAGCGGTTGGGGCGGTTCTCGGGTCGTCGTTCGGACTGGAAGAAGGCATTCGTCACGCTCAAGAAGGGCGAAAAACTCGAAATGTACGAAAGCGCCTAGGTGCGTTGAAGAAGGTAGGGTTGGTGTTATGGGATTGAAAGTATATCGGCCGACGTCTCCTGGACGGCGGGGTATGACGGCGGTCACGACCGAAGAATTGACGAAGAAGAAACCTGAGAAGTCGCTGACGTCGTTTCATCTTCGCAGTGGCGGTCGAAACAACGATGGCCGGACGACCGTTCGTTTCCGTGGTGCAGGACATAAGCGGCTCTATCGGACGATCGACTTTCGCCGCGATAAGGTCGGGATTTCGGCGCGTGTGGAGGCGATCGAGTATGATCCCAACCGGTCAGCCCGCATTGCCCTGTTGAAGTATAAGGACGGCGAGAAGCGGTACATCCTCGCACCGGTCGGATTGACGATCAATGATGAGGTGCAATCGGGGCCTCAGTCCGAAATCAGGCCCGGCAATGCACTGCCGCTGGCGAACATGCCTTTGGGTACGACCATCCATAATATCGAGCTGAAGCTCGGGAAGGGTGGGCAGCTGATTCGCAGCGCCGGTGGGTCAGCCCAGGTCATGGGCCGTGATGGCGATTATGTTCAAGTACGGCTGAAGTCCGGTGAGATGCGGCGGATCTTGGGAACCTGTATGGCGACGGTCGGGCAGGTCGGCAACCTGGATCATGAAAATATTACGGTTGGAAAGGCTGGGCGAGTCCGTTGGATGGGAAAGCGTCCGCATGTCCGCGGTGTCGTCATGAATCCCGTCGATCACCCGCATGGTGGCGGTGAAGGGAAGTCGGGTCAGGGGAATCCGCATCCAGTGTCGCCGTGGGGTGTGCCGACCAAGGGGTACAAGACCCGGCAGAACAAGAAGACCGACAAGTTTATCATCGCTCGACGGAAGTCAGGAGTGCGCAATGCCTAGATCGATTAGTAAGGGCGCGTTTATCGACGGCCATCTCCTCAAGAAAGTTGAGCAGATGAATCAAGTGAAAGATCGGAAGTTGATTAAGACGTGGTCGCGCAGGTCGACCGTCATTCCTGACATGATCGGGCATACGTTCGCGGTGCATAACGGGAAGAAATTCATTCCGGTGTTTGTGACGGAAAACATGGTCGGCCATAAACTTGGCGAGTTCGCGCCGACCCGATTTTTCAAAGGACACGGCCAAGCCAAGACGGAAAAGGCCGTTGCGCTTAAATAGGAGATCAGCGTTGTCGGTGCCGCAGTGCGCGTTTAGCTAGCCGGTGGCCGATGACAGGATTGTGACGATGACGGAAGCTCATGCCATACTTCGATTTGTGCGAGTGGCGCCTCGTAAGGCCAAGCCGGTAATCGATATGATTCGCGGGCAGCAGGTGCCGGCGGCGTTAGCGATGCTGAAGCATACCCCCAGGCACGCGGCCCGTGTGGTCGAGAAAATCCTTCGTTCGGCTGTGGCCAATGCTGAGCAGAAGGAGATGGGTGACAGTGAGTCGATGGTGGTATCGAAGGCGTTCGTCAACTGCGGCCCGACATATCGTCGGGCGCGTCCACGGTCGATGGGCCGTGCGAATGCGATCCAGAAGCGCACGAGCCACATCACAGTGGTGGTTGCGGCGCCGACGAGTCAAGACAAGAGAAAATAGCGGCACATTCACGGGGATCGCTTACTAGAGGCGGATATCATATGGGTCAGAAGACACATCCAATTGGGTACAGGCTGGGATACAACTATACGTGGAGTTCGCGCTGGTATGCCGGCAAGGACTATGCGAAGTTGCTTCACCAGGACGTGAAGATCAGAAAAGTGGTGAAGGCTAAGCTGTACCATGCTGGCGTCGCGAAGGTGGAAATTGAACGCTCTGGCGATCAAACCCGTGTGATTATCCATACGGCGCGCCCAGGGATCATTATCGGCCGCAAGGGTGCCGAGGTGGACAAGCTCAAGGCGGACCTTGAAAAACAATACGGCGGGCAAGTGTATATCACGGTCAAGGAGATCAAGAAGCCTGAGCTGGATGCCCAGTTGGTGAGCGAGAACGTTGCAACGCAGCTGGAAAAACGGGTGGCATTCAGGCGGGCTATGAAGCGCAGCGTGCAGTCGGCGCTCAGGCTGGGTGCGCAAGGGATCAAGATCATGGTCGCGGGGCGCTTGGGGGGCGCGGAGATCGCGAGGACCGAGTGGTATCGCGAAGGCCGTGTGCCGTTGCACACGCTTCGGGCTGAGATCGATTACGGTTTTGCCGAAGCGCATACCACGATGGGCCAGATCGGCGTGAAGACATGGATTTATAAGGGAGAGCTGCTCCCGATTCAGCCATTGAAGTCAGAGGCGGTTCTGGAGAGGCGGTTCGGGTAAGGAGATACTGTTGTGTTAGCGCCGAAGAAAGTCAAATTCAGAAAAATGCAAAAGGGCCGGATGACCGGCAAGGCGTATCGTGGCGGGCAGATCACGCTGGGCGAATTCGGATTGAAGGCGTTGGAGCCCGGATGGGTCACCAGCCGTCAGATCGAGGCGGCGCGTATTGCAATCACACGGTATGTGAAACGGGGTGGCCAGGTGTGGACCCGTATTTTCCCGGATAAGCCGATTACGAAAAAGCCGGCGGAAACTCGAATGGGTAAAGGGAAGGGCAACCCGGAATACTGGGTGGCTGTCGTGAAGCCAGGGCGGATTTTATATGAAATGGATGGCGTCACGCCGGATGTGGCTCGGGAGGCGTTTCGTTTGGCCTCTCACAAGCTGCCGGTTGCCACCAAGCTGGTTATACGGGGAGAGTTTTCGTAGAGGATGGGTGCGTGCTGAGAGGCAAGAGACATGGCATTGGATCTTAAAGAACTGCGACAACTGACTGGGGCTGAGCTGGCGGACAAGGAAAAGCAACTCGTACAGGAGCTGTTCAATCTTCGCTTTCAGTTCGGGTCCGGGCGTCTTGAGAATCCTATGCAGATTCGAAAGACGAAACGCGATATCGCCAGGGTAAAAACCGTGATGTCGGAAGTGTCTAGGCAAGCGGCGAAAGCCGGAGGGTCGTGATCGTGGCGGACGAAGTTATTAAGAAGCGAGAGTGGGTCGGTCGGGTGCTCAGCAACAAGATGAACAAGACCGTCGTCGTGGCGGTCGAACGGTCGGTCATCCATCCGATTTATCGAAAAGTATTGCGTCGGGTGACCAAGATGAAGGCGCACGACGAACAAAATGTGTGTCAGATCGGAGACCGTGTTCGCTTGGTCGAGACTCGTCCTATTAGTAAGGATAAGCATTGGCGTGTCGTTGAAGTCATCGGGGGCGGTCAGCGTGCCGCGAAGGGCTGATAGGGACAAGGAAAACTCGTTCTATGATTCAGAACTATACCTACATGGATGTGGCCGACAACTCCGGTGCGAAGCAGGCGATGTGCTTCCATGTGTTCGGAGGAACGAGACGGCGGTATGCCTCCTTGGGTGATATCGTCGTGGTGGCCGTCAAGGAAGCCATTCCGCAAGCGAGCGTCAAGAAAGGCGACGTCAGCCGCGCGGTCATTGTGCGGACGACAAAGGAAGTCCGGCGGGATGATGGGTCTTATATTAAATTCGACCGCAATGCATGCGTGCTCATCAATAAAGACGGTGAGCCCATCGGGACACGCATCTTTGGTCCGGTCGCCCGGGAGTTGCGCTGGAAGAAGTTCATGAAGATCATTTCCTTGGCCCCAGAAGTTTTGTAGGGGCCGGTGAGCGAGGACGTTGTGCAGGCACTTCGAAAGAGCAGACTCAGAAAAGGCGATACCGTCGTGGTCATTTCAGGTCGAGACCGAGGGAAGACCGGGAAGGTTCTCTCTGTGGACTTGGGTGCGGGCCACGTGGTCGTGGAAAAGCTGAATATCATCAAGCGGCATACGAAGCCGAACCAAAAAATGAAACAGGGGGGGATCGTCGAACGGGAGGCTCCTCTCCAGATTTCAAAAGTGATGTTTCTGTGCCCTGTGACGCAGAAGCCCACACGAATGGGCATCAGGACCTTGGACGATGGGCGGCGAGTTCGGTTCAGCAAGAAATCCAACGAAACTGTAGAGTAGGCGGGAGAGTTTGGGATGGCGAAGATAGAAAAGGGCCGCACCGGCAAGCCGTCGGAGCGAAAGCCGTCGAAAAAAGACAGTCCGGCACCGCAGCAGCTTGATCAGGGCAGCGATGAGTCGCACTTTAAGCCACGGCTTCGCGATACCTATCGGCAGCAGGTTGTGCCGGTATTGATGAAGGAATTCGGCTACAAGAATATTATGCAGGTGCCGAAGCTCGAGCGTGTCGTGTTGAACGTGGGCATGGGGGAAGCCATTCAAAACGTCAAGTTGCTGGAAAGCGCCGTGACGGAATTGGCAACCATTACGGGGCAGAAGCCTGTGGTGACCCGCGCCAAGAAGGCCATTGCCGGGTTCAAGTTGCGGCAAGGATTGCCGATCGGCGCCAAGGTGACGCTCCGCAGCCGCAGAATGTACGAATTTTTTGATCGGCTGGTGACGTTGGCACTCCCACGCATCCGTGACTTTCGCGGCGTCTCTCCCAAAGCGTTCGATGGGCGTGGGAACTACACCTTCGGCCTGAAGGAACAGCTGATTTTCCCGGAAATTAAATACGACGAAGTGGCATCCATTCATGGCATGGATATCACGATTGTGACGACGGCCAAAACGAATGAAGAGGGTAAAGCCCTGTTGAAGCATCTGGGGATGCCGTTCCGCACGTAGCGGCTCGCCGGGTCCATCGGCGTCCTCCCTCCGGACAGAGGGGGGGGGAGGGGAAGGAGTATTCGTGGCACGATTAGCGTTGAGAAATAAAGCCGCGGCGAAACAGAAATTCTCATGTCGGGAATATCACCGTTGCGGGGTGTGCGGGCGTGTGCGGGGCTATCTCCGCCGGTTTCAAATGTGCCGAATCTGTTTTCGGCTCCTGAGTCTTCGCGGGGAAATCCCCGGTGTGAGGAAATCGAGTTGGTAGGGACGAAGCCGATGTTCGGCTGAGTGTTTACGGAAGCGAGAAGGATACCAGATGCTTACAGACCCGATCAGTGATCTCCTTATTCGATTAAAGAATGGCGCACAGCGCCGTCATGAGACGGTGGCCGTGCCGACCTCAAGATTGAAACGTGCCATCTTGGAGATTCTGAAGCGGGAAGGGTATGTCGATGCCATCGAAGATCAGGTCCAAGATGGACATCCCATGCTGACCGTGCGGCTGCGCTATGTGTCCGAGGGGCAGCCCATGATCACCGGGCTGGAGCGAATCAGCAAGCCGGGACGCCGGGTGTATGTCGGGAGTAAAGACATCCCGAAAGTTCGGAATGGAATCGGCATGTCGATTCTCTCAACCTCGAAGGGCATTATGACGGATCAAGAGTCCCGCAAGAATAAATTGGGTGGAGAGGTACTCTGTTCGATTTGGTAGTGTGAGCGAATTTCGACGGTGAAGCAAAGGCGTATACAAGTATGTCGCGCATAGGAAAAAAACCAATCGCAATTCCTGGTGGAGTGGAAGTCAAGGTGGCCGGGTCCAACGTGTCGATCAAGGGGCCCTTGGGGAAGCTGGACTGGGCGGTGGCGCGGGGTGTCAACGTCGCCGTGGACCAGGGACAGGTTGTGGTGAGCCGATCGAGTGAGGATCGGAAAGTCCGTGCGCTGCACGGTTTGGTGCGGGCCGAGCTCAATAACATGATTCATGGTGTCACGAAGGGCTATGAGCGATCGCTCGAAATCACCGGAGTCGGCTACAAGACGCAAATCCAGGGCCGAACCATGAGTTTCAATGTCGGGTATATCAACCCGGTCGTCTATCAAGTGCCGGCGGGAATTGATGTGAAGGTGGACAAACAGACGCTGATCAATGTGAAGGGAATTGACAAGCGGTTAGTCGGTCAAGTGGCGGCGAATCTCCGTGCAATCAAGCCGCCCGACGTCTACAAGCAAAAGGGTGTTCGTTTTGTGGGTGAAACCTTGCGGAAGAAGGAAGGCAAGACAGGGAAGTAGGAACTGGCGATGAATACGGCAGCAAAAAGGCGACAACTTGAACAGCGTCGGCAACGGGTGCGAAACCGGATTATGGGGACGGCGGAACGGCCTCGCTTGAACGTGTTCCGGAGCAGTGCCCATATCTACGCACAAATTATCAATGACATTGACGGTAAAACCTTGGCGGCGGCCTCTTCTCTCGACAAGTCGCTGCGGGCTTCGCTGAAATCGACCGGTAGCATCGAGGCCGCGAAGGCGGTCGGCAAATTGATTGCTGAACGAGCGAAAACCGCAAAGGTTAGTGCCGTGGTGTTTGACCGTGGTGGACGAATGTATCATGGCCGGATTAAAGCACTGGCTGACGCGTCGCGCGAAGGTGGACTGCAATTTTAGTGACGCCTAATTGACCTCAACCGATCGGGAGTATACGCGTGCGAGTTAATCCTGATGAACTGAGCCTGAAAGACAAAGTCGTTTTCATCAATCGCGTGGCGAAGGTGGTGAAAGGCGGCAAGCGGTTCAACTTTTGTGCACTGGTCGTCGTGGGCGACGGCCATGGATGGGTGGGGATTGGCAAGGGTAAGGCCGCTGAAGTGCCGGTTGCGATCTCGAAGGCCGTCGAGCAAGCCAAGAAACATCTGGTCCATGTGCCTTTGAAGGGCGGAACGATTCCCCATGAAGTCCATGGTTTGTTTGGCGGGGAGCATGTGCTGTTGAAGCCCGCTGTGGATGGAACGGGGATCATTGCCGGCGGTGCCGTGCGTGCCGTCGTCGAACTGGTCGGAGCCCACAATGTCATTGCCAAGACGCTCGGTCGGGGGAATCCGTTCAATACGGTCAGGGCTACGCTGGATGGGCTTACTCAATTGCGAAATCCGGACGAGGTCCTGCGTCTTCGCCGTCAGGTTTCGGCCGCGAGGCAGGAAGGGGCGACGATCTGATGGCTGCGCGAGCTGAATCGAAAGCAAGCAAGTCGCAATTATCCGGTGTGCGTGTGACGCTGAAGCGCAGCCCGATCGGAACGCCCGAGTCTCATCGGCTTGTTCTGCGAGGTCTGGGTCTTCGGCATATTCGGCAAACTGTCATCCGCCCGGACACGGCTCAGGTTCGCGGGATGATTCGCAAGGTGGGATATTTGCTCGAGGTTGGAAAGCCATGAAGTTGCATGATCTCAAG
>VGXE01000073.1 GCA_016873455.1 Nitrospira sp.
GGCTATCTACCCACCACCCTAACTGAAATCACGCATGTGGGAGTCATTTCTGGCCTTCTGATGAGTCCTGAGAGGCGGAGACATGCTACCGAGGTCCGGCATCAATAACCGATAGCACCGCTATTCATCCAATCGCATATAAATCTTTGGAAGGAGCGGCAACAATAAGGCACTTCTGGGGGGAGGGGGGCGGCTTCGGATAAACTAGGGTGGTAGTAGGTACCGGAAACGTTTTTTAGAAAAAGTTGCAGAAAAAGGCGCTCGGAAAACATGGATAATTTTTTACCGACACTCAGGCCACTTTAAGGCAACAATATTCTTTAGCCTTGGCGCTTTCCAACTCGGGGCGGCAACTTCAGGAGCTCGGCGGGCTCGACCTTCAGAGTGACGGCTAATTTCCCGATGATCTTGAGGCTCGCGTGATATGTGCCCTTCTCAAGCTGGCTCAAGTAGCCCCTGCTGACTCCCGCCTCATAGGCAAGCTCGTCCTGCGAGATCGCTTTCGCATGTCGCAAGCGCCGCAGATTCCAAGCAAAGACTTCCCGCAGGTCCATGCGAGAAGCCTGAGCATTTGCTTAGTATATTGCACCCCGATAAACTGAACAAAGCGGCGGATGCACCGAATTATGTGAAAGCAATCTTGAAATACGAGACGGTTAGGGGAGCCAACAATGTGGCTTACTAAAACCTTCCTTGTATTAGCCACTGGCCTTTCAATGCCACTAATGCTGATTAACGTCGCGGCCTTTCCCGTGGCTGGCATTGCTCTTGGCATTAACGGAGAGTGGAAGCTTATCCTGTGGGGTATTGGTGCTACCATTGCCCTCCCTGGCATTTATTGGATTGCGATGCTTCCGAGTATGGGGATTGGTCTTCTCATCTACTGGTTATCTGAACGTGAGCGGATATTTGGAAAGCTGCTTATTTTTCCTTTCGCAGTCATTGGGCTGATTTACAACGCCTTTCTGTACTTGATATTCGTGGGAGGTGTCTTTTCGTTCCTGCCCTTCTCTACTGGGATCACTCCGCGAGCCACTGTGCAGGACGCTGCATATGGAACGATTAATTTTTATGATTGGGATGTTTTGCTTTGGTGCTACAGCACCGCGACAGCGCCATTTTCCTACATGGCAAGTAAAGAGCCACAAGGAAATATGGCGACTACCAATGCTCTATTTTTCGTCCAACTGCTCGCTATTCTCTTTGTCGTAATTGGAATACTTCGTTTGGATTCAACGTCAGTCAATTGGATAGTTTGGTTGTGGTTTCTAGCCGCTATCATTATCCAAGGAGGAATGGGAATCGAGCAATGGCGTGCCAAGAAGCAATCAGAGACTCAATTAATTTGCGGAGATGACTTTAAGTCCCTGCCTGATGAAGTGAAGAATGTTTTAGCGGAATTAGACGCTATCGAAAAGGAAAAAGGTGCGGAGTGGCTGCACCTAATTAAGCCACTTGTCGTTCGAAAGGTCGTTGAGGACGCTGATAAAACTAGACGGTCAATTAAGGAAGACGGCCTGAGCCCACGGACCTTAGCGTTTCTTCTGATACTGAATGTACTTGCTGACGAGCTGACCAGTGGTGAGCACCACATCTATAGGGGAGTCTTGAGCACCATTGGCCACGAACTTCTGAAGTTATGGGACTTCGCGGTAAGCCAGCAGAAGCTGTCCGGCCACTACGACGGCAAAAAAGCCAGAAAAGTTTTAAAGTGGATCAGGGATGAAATAAAAAAGGCCGGATAAACCCAGCGGGGTGAAGAATGCCCCATAAGCCCCGTTAGCCTCCTCTATTAAACCTCGTTGTTCAAAAAATTTTATCGAGAAAACGTGGGAAAGGCGATAAAAGCGAGCATCCACACATCGCGGATAAACAAGGAACTGCTATTGAACGAAAACAATGCAGTCTGTTGAATTTCATGAATAACTAAACAGTTTTGCATCAATACCTACGATAATGACGTTTAATTTTTTATATGGTTTAGTCGTATCGATCGTTGCCAGAGGTTGACCGATATAAATTCGATCTTTTCCCGGGGAATATGGGTAGGACAGACGATTTTTTTCGCTATCCATAGGGAGGCAGCAGGGGTTGTGGGATTATTGTATATTCTTTTCTCGCCTCGAAATTATCGTGGTCTAGTATAGAATTACCATCTGAATATCCCAAAGTATTTATCGAACATAATCAATCCGCCTTCGAAGGAATGATAATAATCGATAGCATTACTGTTATATCGCTTAATCTCTTTTTCATGGATGTGATTGGAATAATCGCGAATCCATCTTCGAAAAACTAATAATAAATGTAATATCTTTACTTCTTGGCAGTAGGCGCTCTTGCGCCGTTCTTACTTAAAACTTTCTTGCTATCTTACTAGACCACCTTAGGGTTAAAGGGGGCCCCATACCTGCTCCCATTCGTATGCCCTCCTATGATATGAACTACATTCGATTATATGTTTTTTCGTTTTATCAATTAGATCACTCCCTCGAATGATGCGGGGGCCATCATATCCTGGGGGCGGGTCATAGACTGTTTCATCTCTATCGATTTGGCCGTCTACCCCTACAATCTCTCTAAAGGCTTGATTCATTACTCTAAGCAATAAATCTTCCGCTCCTCTTCTGACAATAAATGAATCATGTATCGGAAGAGAGGTCACCTGTTCATCGAGCAGCCTGAGCATGACCCTTTCGGCAATATCCGAATCCATACGCTGCAACCACTTCCACGCTTGGGTAAAGAAATATTGATCGATTGGCTCATGCATTGCCTTCAAATCTCTAAGCAGCTCTGTATATTCCCTCCCTGTCAGTTTTCTAAACTCCATTCGACGTAGTTCGCTACGCTGGTGCTTCTTCATATTTACCCATCCCTTTGGAAGCGGATCAGGCGTCAGATTGGGAGCAAAGCGATGCCACTGCCTTTCGTTTCTTGAGTCCTCGCTGCTATTAATAAGCTGATTGAAAGCTTTCTTAGCTATTTTCCGGATACCCTCATCCCATCCTGGCACTACGTATGAGTCCTTCGGGGGTCTTACGCCCACTTTTGCATAAAGAATTCGCGGCATAAGAGTTGAGTAATCCATCTCACAAGTTATGCATCCTTCAATCTCTATAAATTTCCGATATTTGCTCGGAACATATTGCCACCACCCTCCATAGAATCTTCCTCCCCATCGAAAACTGCCATGGGCAAAAATGCGTTTGAGGTAACGACTCGAAAAGTCTATTGGCTCTATGTATTCATCATCATCTATGTCAGTTTCATCATCGGCATTCGTTCGAAGTTGATTCTGTAGTGAACAGAATTCCGCATCTGAAATATTTAAATTAATCAATGACGACTCAAGATTTTCGTTAATACGGCGAAGATTTGTCTCAGCCCTCGCCAAATCAAACCTTGGCTCGTTCGGTGGAGAGATTACCTTTTTATTTTCATCTTTTACAATGATTGCGCTAGCGTCAAAGTCGATGCTTGCGCTTGCCCAGTTAATTTTTCTTTCGTCAATTCTCTCAATGAGATTTGGTGTAGCCTTCATCCTTGATGAAAAACGATTGTGTCCGCTCTTGGCTATATGGTTCTCAACCAAGCCCACCTCGGATAAATACTCAATCACACCTAAATACATTTCTTGGCTCAGATACGGCCTGGCCTTGACAGCATCCCAATACGCCCCCTCCTTAGTGTAATTGCCTTTTCCCCGGCTGTATCCGACATACAAGGACGGATCGCTTTGCCATGCGGAATGAAGGTCAACGATGATGTTTTCAAAATGGCGCAGGTATTTTGGTATATCTGCTTGGTTGACTCCCCTCTTCCCTTTTGCGCGGCGAAGAAAGAAATAATTCATAAATAGCTTCACGCATAGTTGCTTCATCTCTTCTGCTGACGAGAAAAGGGTTGGCCTATTGCGGCGAGAGTACGTCAGGTCGATAGGGTTCTTTGCTATTAAGGACATGAAGTTTTCCTCCTTTCACAGCCCACGGGCTTCGCGTAGCGTCAACAGCGCACGCGAATATCCCGGGCAAGCGAATGCCTAGGACGCACATTCCGAGTCTTGAGGGATGCGGCGTGGCCGCTGTCTAGATCAGGTGCGAAGCGAGACTACTCAATCACACCTGATAGCCGGATTTACGGAGCAACGACATTTTTGCCCCCACCGAGCCATGTGCGGTCCTTTTAGTCTCAGTCGTCTTCAATGTCAAGAGGCGGCGATTAGGGCACATCCTGAAATCATACATTGAGAACAATTCAAGACTTGCTCATAATTCTGCGCGTCACCAATTCTTTATCAAGTTCGGAAAAAATGCTGCTGATGAGTTCAGGGTCAAACTCCGGATAGTGTCCGTTCATACTTACGCCTTGAGCCCCGACCACATGAAGGTATCTCAAGGCTGATACTCTCACTCTAACTTTACCGCTTCTAATTTCCTCTGCGGCAATGGTGACAACCTGATGAGTAACCCCAGCGTAAGTGGTCCAAACGAGACCCAAAGATAACTTCGGTAGTGGCGGCAGATATTTATCCAACCCCTTTTCTCCCAACAAACTGTCGGGGGTATTGGCCCTCAGAAAGCCAGTTTGGAAATCAACCTCGCCTATATAAAACCCTTTGTTCTGCAAAGCATCCATCATGGCCCTTAAGACTTCAGTATATTTTCCGTCGATAATTCGCGATTCATCAAATCGTTTAATGGTTCCAGCCGGACCAGTGTACACATCGGCGCTAGTGATGATGTCCTTTTCCGTAGCTGTCCTGATGCCCGGCGCGCATCCCATCAGGAGTCCAGCCATTAGTACCCAAATAACATCGCGTGTCTTTAGCGCCATAACGTTCCGCCTCCAATTAAAATTGAGAACTGTGGTAAGCAAAATCCCGAACTTTTTTCTCTGCGTCGAACTTGATAATTATCGTAAGGGTGCGCTGAGAAGTTGATTGCACTCCAGCAGATGAGCCATAACCAGCGCTGGGGACTCCCCCCACTAAGCCGCCGCCAATGAGTGCGCCGCCTAACACCAACACATTCACTCCGCCGGAACTGGTTGAGTAGATTCGCTCAGTCGAAATTTTATCGTAAACCCATACTTCACGGCGGTTTTCGTCGGTCGAGACTATGTTGGGTGACCCTAAAATTTGAACGACCTCTGCTCCTGACATCCCCTCACGGATTTCTCTTTGAACTTTGCCAACGGTAAGGCGGTCGCCCTGAACTTCTGCGGAACGAACATTCGCAGCGTGTTCGGCGGCTGTCTGACAACCGCTTAACATCAATGCAGCGGTCACAATTTTGAACAGGCTTGCAACTCGCATCACGGCGTATCCCTTCATGGGAAAGGGGGGCAAATGATAGCCTAAAGCTTATTGCCCAGCAATTCGGGGCAAATATGCGTATACCTCTGGAGCATCCGGTAATCCCGATGCCCGGATATTAAGGCGACTTCGGGAACGTTCAGTCCTTTCTCGAATAGCCTGCTCACGGCTTCATGCCTGAGATCGTGAAAGTGAAGGTCCGTTATCTGGCACCGCTTGAGCAACGCGGCCCATTGGTGCCGAAACTGCGGCTCGGTCATGTGGAACGACTCCCTACCACAGATAACCTCGTAAGCCTTCGTGCTGAGAGGAATGGTGCGGGAATGCCCGTTCTTGGATATGGGGATATGGAGGAGCTTGCCTTCCCGTAGATCGTCCTGACTGATCCTGTGTATCTCTCCTCGCCTCATGCCGGTTTCCAAGGCGACGACGATTATATCCTTTAACAGCCCATCGCTTCCGGACAGTAGGGCGTCATGTTCGTCCTTGGTGAGCCTTCTCGCCCTTCCCTCCTTCTGCCTAGGCTTCCTGATCTCCCTCACCGGGTTATCGACCCTGATACCCCAATCCTTCTGAGCAGTCGTTAGAATGGCGCTGACGAGGTTCAGGCAGTGAAGAGTGGCTTGGGAGCCATCCCGTCCCTTCTCGCGCATCTGGGCGAGTCTGTGGGCTTTGTATTGAGCTATGTGGTGCGGGGAGAGCTTATCCAGACGAACCGATGCGATGGGATGAGCTAGCAGCCATTTTATCCGATATAGCTCCTGCCGCGCCTGTTTCTTGGTGGGCGTCACCGTGTCCCGGTATCGCTCGATGATGGTCGAGAACAGTTCCGAGCTTCGGTCAGCCCTAAGATTGGCTTCAATGCGTGTGGCCCACGCCTTTGCTTCCGTTATCGTCGGGAAGGTTTTGGTCTGCGTCCGATAGCCAATGCGGCGAACCTGGCACTGGAACTTGCCAGGCCCTCTGCGGGTGATGGTCGCCATGAATTGTGTTGCTCCTGTGTTGAAGTACAGGAGCACCGCTGCGGGAAGAGCGGATACGTGAAGGGAATCAGTGGCGAAGCCTGCGCGTTAGCGCACCCTCGTCGTAAGCTTGGGAAGCTTCTGCTCTGCCATTGAGCTACACCCGCGCGGGACGAAAAGGATACCCGGCGGAACGGTCAAAGCAAAGCCCCGTGGTCGCCGGGTATTCCGCTCACATTTTGTTTAGTTCACCCGCGCCCCTCCGACGGTGTATGAACGGGGCCATGAATACGCCCGCGATCCAACCGCTCGATCCCGCCAAGTTCCGCGATCCCGCCGTCACCGCCAGGGGCGAACGCCGCGCGGTGGTGGCGCTGACGCGGCTCAAGACACTGTGGTTCAACACCGGCAGCCTCTGCAACATCACCTGCCAGAACTGCTACATGGATTCGAGCCCGACCAACGACCGGCTCGCCTACCTGACGCGGGCCGAGGTCGCGCTCTATCTCGACGAAATTGCCGCGCAAAAATATCCGGTCGAGGAGATCGCCTTCACCGGCGGCGAGCCGTTCATGAACCGGGATCTGCCGGCGATGCTCCAGGATGCCCTCGCGCGCGGCTTCCGCGCGCTGGTGCTGACCAACGCCATGAAGCCGATGCAGCACCGGAAAAAGGACCTGCTCGCCCTCAAGGAGCGCCACGGCGAGGCGCTCGTGCTGCGCGTTTCGCTCGACCATTACACGCCCGAAAACCACGAGGCGGTGCGCGGGCCCCGCACCTGGGCGCCGACCATGGAGGGCTTGCGCTGGCTCGCGCGGCAAGGATTCCGCATCGCGGTCGCCGGCCGCATGCGCTGGGACGAAAGCGCGGATGCGGCGCGCGCCGGCTACGCTCGCCTCTACGCGGACGAAAACATTCCGCTCGACGCCTTGGATCCCGCCGTCACCGTCCTGTTCCCGGAAATGGACGCGGGGCTGGACGTGCCCGAGATCACCATGCAGTGCTGGGACATCCTGGGCGTGGCGCCGGAATCGATGATGTGCGCGACCGCGCGCATGGTGGTGAAGCGCCAGGGCGCCGACCGCCCGGCGGTGGTGCCGTGCACGCTGCTGCCCTACGACCCGGCGTTCGAGCTGGGCGAACGGCTCGCGGATTCGGCGGCGGCGGTCGCGCTCAACCACCCCCATTGCGCGCGCTTCTGCGTTCTCGGCGGCGCCAGTTGCAGCCCCGGTTGACCGCGCCCCCGGCCGCGGGCACCGTCGGGGCTAGCCCCATGCTCGCCCTGCTCAAGCGCGCCCTATTGCCCCGCGCGGCGCGACCGCGACGCATCCCGTTCGGTCCCGCCGCCGGGGTCGTCATGCGCGTCGATTTCGCCCACCAGACGCGGATGTTCCTCGGCCTCTACGAATTCGAATTGAACGCTCATCTGCGCCGCCTGGTCCGTCCCGGCGCGCGTTGTTTCGACGTCGGCGCCAACGCCGGCTATCATGCGTTGATGTTCGCCAGGCTCTCGGGCCGGCCGGTGGTCGCGTTCGAGCCCGACCCGGAAGCTCTCGCTCGCCTCCGCGCCAACATCGCCTTGAACGGGTTCGATATCCGCGTCGTCGCGCAAGCGGTGGGGTCGGGAGCGGACGCCGTGTCGCTCGATCGCGCCGCGCGCGAGCATTTCGTTCCCGACATGGTCAAGATGGATATCGAGGGCTGGGAGGCCGACGCGCTCACCGGCGCCGGCGAGCTGCTCGCCCGGCGCAAACCCCATTGGATCGTCGAGACCCACGGGCGCGACGTTCACGACCGCTGCCTCGCCGTTTTCCGCGACCACGGCTACCGGCCCGAGGTGGTGCGCCCGCGCCGCCTGTTCGCCGAAGCGCGACCCGACACCACCGGCTGGCTGGTGTGCGAGGGGCGCCCATGAGCACGGGTACGGGCACGGGCACGACTGCGCCCGCGCCGACGACCACTCTCGACCTCGGCCGGCTCGATGGGCCGGTGCTCGCCTTCGGCGGGCCCTACGGCAACCTGCAGGCGACCGAGGCGCTGCTCGCCGAAGCGCGCCGTCTCGGAATCCCCGCGCGCAACCTGATCTGCACCGGCGACGTGGTCGCCTACTGCGCCGATCCGGCGCCGACGGTCGCCCTGCTCCGCGCCGCCGGCGTCCAGGTGTTGATGGGCAACTGCGAGGAAGCGCTCGGTTTCGGCCGCGACGATTGCGGCTGCGGCTTCGAGGCCGGCAGCGCGTGCGACACGCTCGCCGTCGAATGGTACGCCTACGCCGTCCGCGCGCTCGACGCGGACGCCAAGACGTGGATGGCGGCGCGCCCGCGCCGCATCCGCTTCGTCCTCGGCGGCGCGCGCTTCGCCGTGGTGCACGGCGGCGCCGGCGACATCGCCCGCTTTCTGTTCGGCGCCAGCCCGCCCGGTTCTTTCCGCGAGGAATTCGACCGGCTCGAGCGCGAAGCGCCGACCGACGCGGTGATCGCCGGCCATTGCGGGGTGCCGTTCAGCACGCGGGTCGACGGCCGGCTCTGGCACAACCCCGGCGTCATCGGCATGCCCGCCAACGACGGGCGGCGGGAGGTGTGGTATTCGCTGCTGGTTCCCGGCGAAGACGGGATCGACGTGCGGCACTTGCCGCTCGCCTACGACCACGCGTCGGCCGCGCGGCGCATGAAGGATGTCAACCTGGCCGCGCCTTACGCCGAGGCGTTGACGTCCGGACTATGGCCGGACATGAGCGTGATGCCCGAAGCGGAACGGCTGAGGCGCGGGCGGCCGCTCGTGCCCGGCCGCTTCGCCTGGCGCGCGCCGGCGCCTTTGGCAACCGCTTAGAAAAAATAGCGAAATCCCCTCAACGCACGGGGTTGCATACGGTTCCGGGGCAGCCAATACTTTAACGTTATCCAAGGAAGAACCGCCATGCCCCGCGAAGAAGCCAAGCCCGCCGGCCGTTCGGCCGGATCCTACGCCAAGACCACGCGCGCCATTACGGTCTCGGTCGAGCCCACGTTCCTCCCCGACCAGTCGGAGCCGGACGAAAACCGGTTCGTCTGGGCCTATCACGTGCGGATCGAGAACAACTCGAACCAGACCGTGCAGCTCCTGACCCGCTATTGGCGGATCACCGATTCGCGCGGCCAGGTGCACGAAGTGCGCGGCGAAGGCGTGGTCGGCAAGCAGCCCAAGCTGACGCCGGGCGGCGCGTTCGAATACACCAGCGGCACGCCGCTCTCGACGCCGTCGGGCATCATGGCCGGGGCCTACCAGATGGAAGCCGAGGGCGGCGAGCGTTTCGAGATTGAGGTGCCCGCCTTTTCCCTCGACAGCCCGCACCAGCCGACGCGGATGCATTGAAAGTGTCATCGATGAATCGTCGCGGTAAATCGTTGAAGCTCGTCAATCGGGCAGCGAACGGCGAGAGCGTTATCCGCCCAAGCCGGGAAGAAGCCGAGGAAGCGGTGCGCGTCTTGTTGCGCTGGGCCGGCGACGACCCGGCGCGCGAGGGCCTCAAGGAAACGCCGGCGCGGGTGGCGCGCGCCTACGAGGAATATTTCCGCGGCTACGGCGCCGATCCTGCCGCCATCCTGCGGCGCACCTTCGAGGAAACCGAGGGCTACGACGAAATCGTGCTGCTGCGCGACATTCGCTTCGAGTCCTACTGCGAGCATCACCTGGCGCCGATCATCGGGCGCGCGCACGTCGGCTACCTGCCGCACCGGCGCGTGGTCGGCATCAGCAAGCTCGCCCGCCTGGTCGAGGTGTTCGCCCGCCGCCTGATCATCCAGGAAAAGATGACCGCCCAGATCGCCAACGTCATCAACGAGGAGCTTCAGCCCAAGGGCGTCGCGGTCATCATCGAGGCGGTGCACCAGTGCA
>VGXE01000074.1 GCA_016873455.1 Nitrospira sp.
CAGTTGGGCAAAGGCATGAGCGGGACTATGCCAGTTCAAAATCTTTCGGGGCCGATCGTTGAACATCGCCTGGATCCGTTTGATCTCGGCACGAGAGATCTGCGCAAACCGTGTCCCTTTAGGAAAGTGATACCCAGTCGGGGTCAAATCTTGTTTCGTGCATTCGACAGATCTAGCCATGGGCCGGATTGACTTACGCGCCCAGACCGCCCATCTGTTCCATACGACGCGACATCGCCAACGTTCGAGCCCGCATGATTCATGAGCACTTCTACTGCAACCGCCGATACGCCGCTCCGACAAGCCTGGCTGCAAGTTTCTTGCGGCCGGCGGGCAGGCTCGCCCTTCACGGCCTCAACATACTGTTTCAAGTATGCTTCGGCCTCTCAGGGCTCCGCATGCCCGTCTCGCATGGCGTCTGGGCGGTTTCGTCACGAACTGTCATGAATAATGCGGGCTAGTAGAATGGACCACTTCCCTGCATCGGATTAGCTCTCGAAGGCCGTGCGCGCAATCCCGCTTTGCCGAATGATCGATTGGAGTGTTCCGATTCGAAGTTCAGGATGATCGGGAATAGGAACTGTGACGGTACCGAGATCCGTACGCCGTTGCATCACGATGTGGCTACCACGTTGGCGGACGGTCTGAAACCCGTATTGTTCGAGGATGCGGCAGACGTCTCGTCCGGACAGGACGCGAAGTTTACCCATGGGCCGCTTCGAAGCGGGTGATAAAGACCTGCGTATGGAGCCGGCGTTCGACTTCGGCGGGATCGGCGCACTCCAGAAAGAGTTCGACCGCTTCTTTGAGGTTGGCTGTGGCCGATTCGACGGTCTCCCCTTGACTGGCTACGTCCAGTTCCGGGCAGAGCGCGACATAGCCTACGCCTTCTTTTTCGACGATTGCGGTATAACTTCTCGTGGACATAGCGGTTTACCTCATTATCGGAACGAGAACCAAGGGGTCACGTTCCCTATTATAGACAATCCCCCTTCGAATGCCTAGGAACGGTTATGCTTCAGGCCGCATCGGTTTCAACCATTCCCAAAAGCTTGATGAGCCTGAGTAAGATGCGGTCGTTGATCGACTGTACACCTCGCGCGAATCGTGCTGACCGACTGGCGGCAGGTCAGGACGGTGATTCGGTGACCATCAGCTCGTACGTGTGTGCGGTTATCCCCATGGCTGATTGTAGAAAAACCATATAGATAGCCATCGAATGCATCCCCTGCCGGCTTGAAAAGCCACCATGACTGTGATAGCGTGCGCGGTCGGGTGATAGCCCGATAGTGAAGGCCAGCCTATACCGCCCACCGGCGGATGGGACTTTATTCAAATCCAACATCGGCGTGAACACACGCCGCCTGGCTTGAGAATAAGGGGCTGGACGCCCCTCGCCCGTTCGCGGGTGCTCTGCAAGCCTGTAAGGGAGGTGAAGGCATGGGAGTTGTAGCTATCAAGGAACTTTTGGAAGCCGGCGTGCACTTCGGGCACCAGACGAACCGCTGGAATCCCAAAATGAAGAAGTTCCTCTTCGGTGAACGCAACGGGATTTACATTATCGATCTGCAACAGACCCTGACCCGCATGGAGCAGGCCTATGCCTTCGTCCGTGATACGGTGGCGGGCGGCGACTCGATTCTCTTCGTCGGCACCAAGCGCCAAGCCGCGGAGATCCTTGAGGAAGAAGCCAAGCGCGCGAATATGTTCTTCGTCAATCAGCGGTGGCTCGGCGGCATGCTCACGAACTTTCAAACGATCCGCCGCAGCATCGACAAGATGAAAAAGATGGAAGCCACGTTGCTCAACCCCAGCGAGCACGGGCTCAAGAAGAAAGAAATCCTATTGATGCAGAAGGACATCGCCAAGCTCCAAAAGTATTTGTCCGGCATCAAGAACATGCGGAGCCTGCCGGGCGCCGTGTTCATCCTGGATACCAGAATCGAGAAGATCGCGGTGCAAGAAGCAACCAGGCTGGATATTCCCGTGATCGCCATTCTGGACAGCAATTGCGATCCCGATCACATCACGCACCCAATTCCAGGCAACGACGACGCGATCAGGTCGATCAAGTTGATCACGTCCAAGATCGCGGACGCCTGCATCGAAGGGGCGCACCTCAAAACACAGCGCGAAGAAGCGGAATTTCAGGCGTCCCCTGCGGCCCATGACAAGAAGCCGGCCGCTCGCCTGGAAAGTGTCCCGGCATCCTAAATTCGATCATTCGGACGGCAGTCAACGATTTCATTTCATCAGACGGCGAAGGATAACGGACCATGGCAGGATCAAGTCAGCTTGTGAAAGAGCTTCGTGAAAAGACCGGTGCCGGGATTTTGGATTGCCAAAAGGCCCTCACCGAGAACGGGAACGACATCGAAAAGGCGATCGACTATCTCCGGCAAAAGGGTCTCGCGGCGGCGGCGAAAAAGTCCGGGCGCGAGACAAACCAGGGACTTGTGCATGCCTACATCCACATGGGAGGCAAGATCGGGGTCCTTATTGAAGTCAATTGCGAAACAGATTTTGTGGCGCGCAACGAGGAGTTCAAATCCTTCGTCAACGACCTCGCGCTGCAGGTCGCCGCAGCCAAGCCTTCTTACGTGAAACGGGAAGATATCGCCAAAGAGGTCCAGGACAAGGAGCGCGCGATCTACGAAGCGCAGGCCAAAGAAATGGGCAAGCCGCCCGCCGCATGGCCGAAAATCGTCGAGGGCAAACTGGAAAAGTTCTACCAGGAAAACTGCCTGTTGGAACAGTCCTTCATCAAGGACCCGGCCGTCGTCATCAAGGACCTGGTATCCCAAAAAATAGCCAAGATCGGCGAGAACATGAACATCCGCCGGTTTACCCGCTACCAATTAGGCGAAGCATGACCACTGCCAAATACCGGCGCCTCCTGTTGAAAGTGAGCGGGGAGATGTTGGCCGGTGAGCAGGGCTACGGCATCCAACCTTCTATCCTCGAAGGCCTGGCGGAAGAAATCGCCTCTGTCGTGGCACTCGACGTGCAAGTAGCCGTCGTCATCGGCGGTGGGAATATCTTCCGAGGCATCGCCGCGAGCGCGTCCGGCATGGAGCGCGCCTCTGCCGATTACATGGGCATGCTGGCCACGGTGCTTAATGCCCTGGCGCTCCAAAATGCCCTCGAACGGGCCGGCATCCATACGCGTGTGCAATCCGCCATTGAAATGCGCCAATTGGCGGAAGGATACATCCGCCGGAGAGCCATTCGCCATCTGGAGAAAAACCGCGTGGTGATCTTTGCCGGCGGGACCGGCAACCCCTACTTCTCGACCGACACCGCCGCGGTGTTGCGGGCCATGGAGATCGGGGCGCACGTCATCATGAAAGGCACCAAGGTGGACGGGATCTACGATGCCGATCCGATGAAACACCCCGGCGCCACGAAATACACCGACATTCCCTTCATGGCTATCTTGAATCAGAACTTGAAGGTCATGGATTCCACGGCGATCAGTCTCTGCATGGATAACAATCTGCCGCTTATCGTGTTCAACCTCAAGGTCAAGGGCAACTTCAAGCGCGTGGCCACCGGCGAGCCGATCGGAACGCTCGTCACCGCCGGCCAGCGCTGATCTCAACACGGAGTATCGCCATGTCCAACGCAGCTGCGGTTCGACAAAAGCTCACCACCCATATGGAACAGGCGTTGGAACATCTGAAACGTGATCTGGCCGGCCTCCGCACGGGCCGCGCGTCGGTCGCCCTCCTCGATGGAGTCCGGGTCGATTACTACGGCACCATGACGCCGTTGAAGCAGGTCTCCAACATTTCCACGCCTGAAGCGCGATTGATCACCATCCAACCGTGGGAGCCGCAGCTCATCAAGGAAATCGAGAAAGCGCTGGCCAATTCGGGATTGGGCGTGACCCCGTCGAACGACGGAAAGATGATCCGCGTTCCGCTCCCGCCGCTGACTGAGGAACGCCGGAAAGAACTGACCAAGATCTGCAAGAAGCACGGGGAAGACACCAAAGTGCAGATCCGCGGCTTCCGGCGCGATGCGAACGAAGAGTTGAAGAAACTCCAAAAAGATGCCAAGCTCACCGAAGACGAGCTGCGGAAGGCCGAACAGGACACCCAAAAGCTCACCGATCAATTCGGGCAGAAGATCGACGACGTCATCAAGAAGAAGGAACAGGAGATCATGGAAGTCTGAGGTTCAGGCTTCTCCCCTGTCCCCCGATGTGCTAACCACTTCGACCTTTCTCCCAACCAGCGCCACAATTGATCTGACCGCCCTGGTCCACAACCTGTCCCAGTTCCGAAACCGACTCGTTCCCGGCTGCGATGTCATGACCGTCATCAAGGCGAATGCCTACGGCCACGGGGCCGTTGAAACGGCCAAGGCACTCATTCGCCAGGGGGTGTCGCGTGTCGCCGTCGTGTCGATCGAGGAAGGGATCACGCTTCGACAAGCCGGCATCAACGCACCAATCGTGATCCTCGGGCCGCTCTTCCCGGAACAGTTCACCGATCTGTTTAGCCACCAATTAACTCCGGTGGTGAGCGACGCCGCCATCCTTCCCAAATTGGGACAAGCCGCCTCATCGTTCCAAACTCCCTACCCGATTCATCTCAAGGTCGATACCGGCATGGGTCGGCTGGGATTCACACAGGAGGAGGTGGCACAGCTCTTCGGGTCAAAGACCTTCCCGCGCACGCTCCACTTGGAAGGACTCATGACTCACCTGGCGGATGCCGATGGGGCAGATCCAGATGCCACGCAGAAGCAATTAACGCAATTCCGCCACGTGATTGGTCTCGTCACGGCGAACGGATTCAGGGTCCCATTGATTCATGCCGCCAATAGCGGTGGCGCGATCCGTTTTCCTGAGGCCCAATTCTCGCTCGTCCGCCCCGGCATCATGCTCTACGGCTATCATACCCTGCCCAAGTCCGTTCCGGTTCCGGACCTGAAGCCGGTCCTCTCCCTGAGGACGTCCATCGCTCAGCTCAGGACCGTTCAACCAGGACAGAAGGTCAGCTACAACGGCACCTTCACCGCAACACAAGCGACCAGGATTGCTGTGCTGCCGATTGGATATGCCGACGGCATCAGCCGCCACCTCTCCAATCGTGGTCATGTCCTGATCCATGGCCAACGTGCCCCGATCGCCGGCCTTGTTTGCATGGATATGATTATGGTCGATGTCACCAAGATTGCCGGAGCGGCCATCGGGGATGAAGCTGTCCTCATCGGCTCCCAGGGCGCCGATCGCATTACCGCCGACGACATCGCCAACTGGACCGGCACCATCGCCTATGAAGTCCTGTGCACGATCGGCCCACGCATTCCACGACACTACCACTCCTCATAGACAGAACCACTAGCTTCTCTCGTAGAATAATTCCAACGCCGATGCAATCCCGTGCAGACGGCCTTTTCGGAATGACGCCTCCAGTCTGTTGCGAAGTGAACGCACCCCGCCCTCGTCGTTCCGCTTGGCCACCCCCTGGGATAACATCATCTCCGTCGCCACTTCGACCAGGCGCTGCGCGCGCCCCTGCATGTCGTCTGTGAGGAACTCATCCATGATTTCAGCCGCGCGCCCTTCCACAACCTGTTCGAGAAACGAGTCGTAGCCCTGTACCGCGACGGTCCGCTGGCGGATGATCTGTAGTTCCTCCTTGATCCGTGTGATACGCTGCATCAGCAGGGCAAAGAGTTCCTTGCGCCCTTCATCGAAGAGTGTGCGCTCCATCTGATCAAGAATGACTGTCGGATCAACGGCCTCGGCACGCGGCTCTCCTCCCCAGAAGAGCCGGTCATAACTCCGGCGCTTCTCCGGATCGCCGACAATTTCGTAGGCGGCATTGATCTCACGGATCTTCTCATCGGCAGATTCGCTCTCCGGATTCCGATCGGGATGATGCTGAAAGACCAGCTTGCGGTAGGCTTTCTTGATCTCGTCGTCCGACGCCTCGCGGGAAACGCCCAGGATGCGATAGTAGTCCATACGTGCCATGGGGCGACTATAGCATGAGGGTTTTGACTGCTTCACCTTGAGGGGTAGGGCTTTGATGCGAGGGGAGCTCCCTATCTCATTGGACTTCTTGTGTTTTTATTTCTTCCAGAAACCTAGGGCTACGTCTGCCGGATGACTTCTCAGAAATGATCAGACATCGTCTTGACTTCTTGGTCTCGCGGCTTATCTACCAGCCATGGAAACGACACGCACCCCACGAATCCTCACCTACGATGAACGAAAAGCAGCCGAAGCGGCCTTTGCAGGAAGACCTTTCAATCCTGACTGGTCTGAATCCGCCAAGAAGGTCTACGAGGGGCTGATTCACGCCCTTCCGACGTTACCGGAGGAAGTTCCGCTCCAACAGCAGACGCAACCCGAGACTCTTGAAGCAGAAGAAGTGGAAACCATGCCTGCGCTGCCTGCTGTTCCAGAATCCAAGATACAAGATTCTATGAAGGCAGATGAGATATCGGAGACACAGACCCAGGGTCCGCCCGTTCAACTGATCACAAATCGCCAGCAAGCCATCCAGGCAGGGGCTCTAATCGACGTCACGGAGGATGCGAAGAAGCTGGGCCTGACCTTCCCAATCACGATCACGAAGCCGCTCTGGGATATTGGGATTGAGCCGGTAGAGGGACTGTCAGAACAAGACAAGACCGAACGGCTCCGCGATGTGCTGATGGCCTTTCGCCTCCGCTTGGCCGGTCAGACGACACTCTCTCCGCTGATTGACTTCCCGGCCATGCTGGCCCTGCCACCTGGTGGCGTGCCGCAACCAATACCGCTGTTCGCGCTGATTCAGCCGGACGAACAGAACCGCGCAATGGCCACCCTGCTCCTGCCCAACGAAGTGTCTGCCACCATCACGCCGATGAACTGAAAGTGCATCACGCGGAGAGATTCGCCATACGCTGAACGAGCGCTCGTTCCTCCGTCTCTGTCTTGACCTCTCCGTTGAGTCTCACCTCGAGCAAGTGATCAAGAATCTGCTTAAATTTCGGTCCCGGTTTGAGTCCCATCGCTTTCAGATCAGCACCGGTCAGGATCGGCTTCACGTGCTGATAGGTCGTCAGGAACGCCGAGACTTGGCGCTTCACCGCATCTCCCTTACTCTTGGCCATCACGCCAAGCAGGGTTTCGTCTGATAAGCCTGAGAGTACGCGGTACGTTTCGGACGGTTTGAGCTTCGTTTTTCCGCCGAGCCGGCGCATGATCCCCTGGGAGCCGGACCGTGCAGACTTGAGGGTGCGTGCTTCCGCCTCGGAAAACGGAAACCGCTTGAGGACATCCGTCACGGCTCGTCCCGGCAGCACTTCCAAGAATCCCATCATGTAGACCAGCCAGACCTCGATCTTCCGGTCCAAATACAGCAGACGATACCAATCGACTGCCTCCTCGATCGCACTCAAGAGCACATGCAGCCGATCGGACCACTTTAACTTCGGATGGATGAATTGGAGCACGTCCAGATCAGCCAACCGCTTGATGGCCTGTTTCGGCTCGCGTTCGCCCAAGAGCAACTTCAGTTCTTCCAACAGCCGGTGGCCGGAGAGCCGGTGAAATAGATTCATCTTCACGGCACCGGCGATCAGCCCCGTTGTGTCCTTGCCGAGATGAAAGCCAAAACGGGACTCAAATCGAATGGCTCGAAAGACGCGGGTGGGATCTTCGACGAAACTCAATCCGTGCAACACACGTACGACCTTGTCGTTCAGGTCACGCTGTCCGCCGTAGAAATCCAGGACATCGCCAAAGCCCTTTCCATTCAATCGGACAGCCAGCGCGTTGATTGTGAAGTCGCGCCGGTAAAGATCCTTCTTGATCGAGCCCTGTTCGACCGTCGGCAAGGCGGTGGGGTACTCGTAATACTCCGTCCTCGCGGTGGCGACGTCGAGTTTGAATCCGTCCGGCAGGAGCACGATCGCAGTCCCGAACCGTTCGTGAGTCTTGACGCGAGCGCGCAACAGGTCACCCAACTGCCGCGCGAAGGCGATGCCGTCGCCCTCGACCACGAGATCCAGGTCGAGATTGTTGATGTCCAACAGCAGATCTCGCACACAGCCGCCGACGACAAAGAGCGACACGCCGGACCGGTCAGCCAATTGCCCGGCTTCTTCCAACAGCGTGACCAGGTGATGGGGCAAACGGCTCCGTAACAGCCCTCTGACGTTGCGGTGCGGCCCTCCGATCTCCGCCTCGGTCGCGCTGGGGCGCAGGGTTCTTATTCTGGCGCTCTTCAGCACATCGTCGTGCAAGGTCCGCAGCAAATCCGTTCTGGTAATGACGCCGACAACCTTGGCGTCTTTGATGACCGGGACAAACCGCTGGTTCCGTTCGATCATCGCGGTTTCCACGTCGTGGAACGGTGTCTCCGGCTGCGCCTGGTACGCGTCGGTCTGCATGATCTCCCGCACCGCCATTTTGCCGAGCCGATGAAACAGCGCCTTTTGAATCAACTCTCGGCTGACTAATCCTGCATAGCGGTCCTGCTCATCCAGGATCGGAAACACATTGAGTCCATACGCCGTCATCCGTTCCCCGGCCTCCGTGACAGCTGTATCCGTCTCAATCGCTTTCACCGGACGAGTCATGACGTCCTGGGCCAACAGGGTCGGGCGATAGTGGGTGGTCAGCAGCCGGACCAGTGTCTCTTTGACCTCCGCAAGCGGCCGCCCTTTCACCGTGGCCGCGGCCGCCACGGCATGGCCCCCGCCTCCGAACTCCCTTGCGATCCACCCGACGTCGATCTCGGGCCTGCGGCTTCTCCCGATCACTTCGACTCGATCGTCCATCATGACCGCAACGACGACGGCGTCGACTCCCTGCAACTCGGCAAGGACATGCACCACACCCGCCGCTTCTCCGCGGCAGCGGTCGATCGTACTGGTCGCCACGAGGATCTTCCGGCCTTCCAGGTAATGCAGTTCACTGTGTTCCAGGAAATCGTTCAATAGCGTGACCGCATCGGGATCGAGGGGACGGCGGAGCGTGTCTGTCACCAGATTCAGATCCGCCCCGGCTGCGACGAGAAACGCCCCCGCTTCGAAATCCCGGCTGGTTGTGGAAGCAAAGGCGAATGAGCCGGTTTCTTCATACAGGCCCAAGGCCATCACCGTTGCTTCGAAAGGGGTGACTGGAATCTGTCGTTCTCGGAGTTGCCCGATAAGAAGTGTTATGGTCGCCCCCACGGATTCAACAATGGAGAGGCTGGAGCGTCTCGCACACAGCGAGTCCGCTTCGACGTGGTGGTCGAACACGACGACGTCGACCGATGGACTGTCGAGGCACGTTTTGAGTGCACCGATCCGATCCGGTTCCTGAGTATCGACCAGCACCAACCGGGTGATCTTCGAGAGATCGATATCTTTGAGTTTACTGATACCGAGGTCGTGAACAGATAGAAAGCTTCTTAGGGCTTCCTGCCCGCCGGCAGGCAACACGAGTTTGGCGTCCGGAAAGAGTTTGCGCGCCGCAACCATGGACGCCAGACCATCGAAATCCGCATTGCTGTGGGTGGCGATGACCTCCATGGAGGCATTCTAGCAGGGTCTTCACCTTCAAGGAATGCGGGTGAGGCCGGCATTCAGTGCACTCCTCAGAAAAACGAATGAGGCGTTCAGGACCCCTGTCCCAAACGCCTCCCCCTGACTCCATTCGCCCGGTCAAGAATCAGCGATGCCGATTGCCTTGCCGGTCGTGCTTCTCGCGCGCAATGTTGCGAGAAGCCTGATTCTGAGCTGCGCCGATCCGAGCCCGTTCCCGAGCTGTGACGACTCCGTCCGCCTTGGCCCTATGCTCCATGCGATCGATGCGGTTTTGTTGCCGCTCCAGACGCTTGGCCTCTCGCGGATTCAGTTGTCCGCTCTCAACTCCCTGGTCAATCCGCTGTTCTTGATTCATTTGCCGTTGATCGATCCCAGGCGTGTCGACTTCAGCGTACGCAGTTCAGAGGTGGCTCCGCTTGTTTGGACAGTTTCTGCCAGTTCATAAGTGGTACCTGGCGGTTGAGGCCTACGCAGCAGCAGGCTGTGTGGGCCGGTTGTCCCAAAACACGCGATCGGGCGTGTGTCCGTC
>VGXE01000075.1 GCA_016873455.1 Nitrospira sp.
GTCGCCGCCGGTGTGCCGTTCAAGGATGGGAAAATGAGACGGTCAGGAAGTGTGAACCGCGACAGAAACGATCAGTCCGAGAGGACCGCCGCCTGAACCTCATTTACACACCTATTGACAAGACCTCCGCGGGGCGGATTCGAATCATCAGCGCTAGAAGGGCAACCTTGAATGAAAGGAAACAGTATGCGGAAGGTGTCCTCTAAGACAACGGCAGACGATCTTCGGCCTGAATACGACTTGACCAAGTTAAAGGGGGGCGTCAGGGGGAAGTATTATGAACGGGCAAGGACTGGAACGAACCTTGTTCTGGTCGACCCGGAGTTGGCGAAAATATTTCCTGATTCAGCATCTGTGAATCGGGCCTTGCGTGCATTGCGGGATGCCGCTGGTGTGACAGCAGGGCGGCCTCGACGTTCACGACGAGGACCTGCACGACGAAAGCGCACGGCTGCGTAACGGTGCTCTTCCAAATCAACGACATTCCTACCCCCTGAAATCTCCTCACCTCCGACCCCTATCGCGTGACTGCTGTGATGTATCTGAAGCGCAAACCCGGTTATTTGAATCTCAGTTCCCAATAGGCTTTTCTCCCGATTCGTGTGCTTGTTTTTCCGCCGGGCGCCTCGCTATACTCCCTTCCCATGAGTATCAGAAAAGCGGGCGGCGAATGGGAGCCGATGCTCCTTGGGGTTGAGCCTCGGCACTGCAAGGTGTGCAAGCAAGGCCTCTATCGGGATACGACGCTGTTCCGCGGCGGGTGGTCCCGCTGCACGGTGTGCGATGAATTTGTCCACTACAGCTGTCTCGCGAACGGAAAAGTCTCCTTTCTGAAAGCACGGCCTCGGATTTGTAAAGATTGCCGGGCTGTGCAAGACGGCACAGCTCCCCTTTCTTCTACCGACAAACGCGGGGCTCCGACCGCCGTCGGGTCATGATCGCCGGCCTCCTCCAGCGTGATGTACGCGAGTGTTCTCGCAGCGATGAGGGGTGATGGTGAACATTGTCCGCAGTGGCGCGTTTCTTCAGCAATGCTGGTCGGTTCATCCCCTCTGTGTGGCGGTCAAGCGGATGGGGGACGATCGGACGATGGTACTGGCTTGCAGTTCATGCCGGTCGGGGCATTATCTTGCGATTGACCGGGTCGTTTCCAAAGATCCGGCAGGTCAGGGAACGGCCGCAGCCGGTCAGATCGACGAGGATGTGTCGGCGGAGACGTTGCTCGGTGCCTGCATCATAACCCATCGGGCATCCTTGACGCTGCGTGAGATGGACGTGTTTCAAGACGTCGTGGCCCTCCGCTGTGCGGACTGTCGACGCCACTACGCACTTCATGTGTCGGCGTTTGAGACGCATCAGCGGTGAGCGTAAGAAGCTGACAGGCGAGCAAACTGACACGTCGAGAGATACCGTGCTCCTGATGCTGCGGCCAGCATGTCAGCGTGATGCGTGTCCGCTCATCTCACAGTGATCCAGCCCATGCCATTTACTCCGGATGAAATCGGCCTACTTGCTGATGCGGAGCTCTTCCGCAGAAAAGCCGCGATCACGGCGAAGATTCGCGCGCAGTTGGAGGCCACGCTCAGTGCGTTGAAGTCGGAGCTGAGCGGAATACGGTTGGTCACGCCACCCGGGTTTAATCCGGACACCCATCAGTTGGTCAAGGGCGAGCATCTGGAAGACTTCCCTTTTCAGTATCTGGATTATCCCAAGCACTTTGACGGGGTGAACAAGTTCACAATTCGCACCTTGGTGTGGTGGGGGCACCATGTGTCCTGCGCGCTGATTCTCGAGGGGGCGGAGATGCGGCGATATAAGAAGCATTTTGTCGATCGATTCCACCAACTGGCCGGACAGGAGTTGGAGCTGTCGCTCGCACCGACTCTCTGGGAATGGAAACGGGGCGAGGGCTACACGCTGCCAATCACGCACGATCGGAAAGCCCGGCTTGCTGCCGTGCTGGCGGAGCGATCGTTCCTCAAAATCATCCGGTGTGTGCCGCTGCCCGACGATCGGATTCGGACGGGGCAGTTGCCGCAGTTGAGTTGCGAGAGCGTCCGAGCCATGCTCCCTCTGGTCGCGTCCTGAGTTGTCCTTCCCATCCGATTGTGTCCGCCCGGTAACTTGGGTAGACTAGCCCACAGTATTCATGAATGCTTCTACTGCAACCGCCGAGACGCCGCTCCGACACGCCTCGCCGTCAGCTTCGCACGGCCAGGCTTGCAGGCTCGCCCCTCGTGATCTCGACATACTGTTTCAAGTTGGCCTCGGTCACTCGAGGCTCCGCGTGCTCGCCTCGCGGCGAAGCCGAGGGCCCGTTTCGCCTGGCGTCTCGCCGGTTTCGTCCCTCGACGATGCTCGGGACCCTGAGCCTGTCGAAGGGTCACGAACCATCATGAATACTGTGGGCTGCTCATCGTCATGTGTGCAGTGGTCTATTGGAAGGAGGATCTTGTGAAACCATCTCTTGGCAGAATGTCGTTGATTGTGGGTGCGGTGTTGACGGTTACCGTTGCGGCTGGGTGCGCAGGGAAAGGTGAAACCCATGTGCTCAGCTTTCAGACGAAGCCGCCGGCGGCGCAGCCATCCGGTGTGGAGCCGGTGAAGATTGTGATTGAGCCGTTTGAGGATCGACGTACCGACAAGGCGCATATCGGAGCGCGGACTCATCTTTGGGGCGGTGTGACACATTTCGACGTTGCGGGTGGGCATCCGGCCGATGTCGTGACTCAGGCGCTGGTCACCCGGTTGAAATCGCGTGGTTGGGGAGAGCGGCCGTGGAATGTGCGTTTGGGCCAGGCTGGTTCAGAGGCCGACGCCGACATTGTCATCAGCGGCCAGATCCAAGACTTCTCCGCACACGCCAGGAGCCGGGTGTTTTCCACCGTGGTCGATACCAAGAACCGAATGACGATTCAGGCCAAGAATCTTGGTGATAAGAGCACGACGACGCGCAGTATCGAGGGGGCACAGACCCGGACGGTCTTTTGGTTCAATGAGGCAGATGTGCAGGAGTTGCTGGCGGCGACGATGATGGATGGAATCGACCGGCTGATCGCCGATACAAAAATCGCAGAGAAGGCGTTGCGCCCGGTCCGGTAACTCAAGCCGGTTGAGGCGTAGGTTCAGGCTGAGTGAGCGTGAGGGTTTTTGACCTGAACCATGCTTTCAACCTAAGGAATTTTCCACGGTGCGTGAACGACGTTGGGAGACGACGGCTCCGCTGACGTTCAGCCAAGCGCTTGCCGTCGGCGACCGGTTGCTGGCGATCGGTTTGAAGCCGACGGCGCCGGCCAACGATGTCATTTGTTACGTCGAAGAGTGGACCGTTGACGCTCCCGACGATTTCGATCAGCTCGATCCGTGGGCGACAGAAGACGTCACCCTGGTTCAGATACGAGAGAAGTGGCGGGGGGATTTCTTTCTCCTTGCCGGGGCCTACCACACTGTCTATCAACGCTATCAGAACGTCGGTACCTACTGTTCGATAAGCCACCCGTGGCGTATCCGAGACCGCCTGGCTCTGCACGAACAGAAGGCCATGCTCTGGCTTGGATTTCGGCACACGCATTCGTTTATTCGCATCCGTCTTCAGACCGGGGAGGTCATCGCGCCGGGTGAAACGCGGGGGGATAGCCGGCGAGTCCAGTGGCTGGATGAACGGCGCGCCGCGTTTCTTGATGCGATCACGGCCTTGGAGCTGCCGGTCGACACAGGGATCGAGAAGGAGGCGGTGACGCTCACGCCGCATGATCCGTCGAATCCGTTCTTTTGCTCGTGGCCGGACGCCTTTGGCCCATGCCAATTCGAATACAACACGTCGGACGCCTACGAATTTCTCGTTCCTGCCAGCCAGCTCGCCGACACCTATGCGCCTGAGCCTGCCGGGGTGCGTGCGTACCTGACTGGATTTTCCGAAGAGGCGTTGGCGGAATTTCAAGCCATTGAACCTGCTGCCCGCCTGGCCTATCGCTGCTCGGTCCACTGTCCCCTCGATGAGTTGCCGGAAATCCTTGACGCGATTCGCCCGGATGGACGTCTCTATGCCACGCTCTGTGAATTCCACACGCAGGACCTGCTCCCAGAGGGAGACGATGCATCGGCGATCATCGGTCTTGTCGGGTCTCACACCGGCTTCGGCATTGAAATCCGTTTGAATAAAGCACCGCTGAACGAGGATGCCATGGCAGCCTGGTTGGAACGGCTCATCGGCTATCCCGTCGTCTACGCCCCGCTCCCTGCCTTCGTTTGAGAAGTTGTTCGTCAAGCGTCAATTGTCAACCGTACAAGATTGCTGATGGCATGTGCCGGGATGTTCACGCTTGACGGATGACGAGTGACGATGTGCGATTCGGATTGCCATTTTCATTGATCTATCCTTGCCGATTCCGCACAGTGGGGGTATGAGCCCACTGGCGAGGATCCAATCGGCCTTCAGCAGGCCATTTCTTCCAGCGGTGTGTTTTCTTTCCGGCGTCACCTATGACACGCTGACCCTCACGCGCATTGATCGGCTGTTCGACAACCTCGTGTTGCTGATCTATGTGCTGCTCCTGGGTGTGCTCATCGTGCTGACCGGCCGGCTGGGAATTGAGCCGCCGCCGGACCGCGAGCTGGCGGCAGGATTTTCACCGGCTGTCCGCTGGGCATTGCGAATGAGACCCTATTACCCCCTGGGCATACAGTTCTTGCTGGGCAGTCTGTTTAGCGCCTATGCGGTCTTCTATTCGCAGAGTGCCACGCTCACCGGCACCGCCGTGTTTTTTGCGCTGCTGGTCGTGCTGTTGATTGTCAACGAGTTCCTGCGCAACCGGCTGTCCAGTCTTTGCCTACTCGTGAGCCTCTATGCGTTGGTGTGTTTCGCCTTTTTCACGTTTTTCCTGCCGGTGATGACCGGCTACATGAATGTGGCGGTGTTTTTACTCGGTGCCGTCTTGAGCGCCGCCGCGACCTTCCGTGTCGTGCAATTGATCTATCGGAACAATCCGGATCGTTCCAGGCTCGAAGCGGTTCGCGTGACGGCGCCCGCGTTTTCGCTGATCGGCATCCTGATTGGCTTTTACTTTCTGAACTGGATTCCGCCCGTGCCGCTTTCGCTCAAGTATGGAGGCATCTATCATGAAGTGAAGAAAGCCGGGGATCGGTTCGAGCTGTCGTTTGACAAACGGTGGTATCAGGTCTGGAAGCGCTCGGATACCACGTTCCCGGCCGATGAGCCGATCTATTGTTTCAGCGCGGTGTTCGCGCCGGTCGATTTGAATACGACCATCTACCATCATTGGTACGTTCGGGCCAGCAGCAGCCGGCCCTTCACTCATGCGGACCGGATTCCACTCAAGATCTCGGGAGGCCGCGCTGGCGGCTATCGGGCCTATAGCTTCAAGCAGCGCCTTGACCCGGGCGATTGGCGGGTGGACGTAGAAACCGAAGACGGGCGGATCATCGGACGGATCGCCGTGACGGTCGAGGCCCAGGACGCCGCCCGACCGATCTTGACCACGGTGTCGTATTGACCTCCGTAGAACGTCTGGATCAGCCCCCATCCGGCCTGCCGAACCGGCAACGATAAGGTTCGAGGGGCCCTGATGCCTGTGTTGTAGTTGCAGTCGATCGCGTCAGAGGCGTACAGTTCGCACTGATGAGCCTACGCACCCTCCCTCCTTGTCCTTCCAGCCCGAACTGTGTCTCGACCCAGGCGACCGACGAAGGCCACGCCATTGCCCCCATTCGCTATCGGAAGGCGAGGGCTGAGGCAAAAGAGGCTCTGAAGCAGGCGATTCGTTCGCTGTCCCGCGTCGCCCTCGTTGAAGAAGACGAGTCCTACCTACATTACGAGTGTACCAGTCTCTTATTCCGCTTCGTGGACGACGTGGAGTTTGTCTTCGACGACGCGACCAAGACGCTGCATTTCCGTTCGGCGTCCCGCACCGGCTACGGCGATCTCGGCGTCAATCGTAAACGGATGGAAGAGATCAGGCGGCTGGTAGGCGGGATGCTCTAGGCTGAATATCCGGGCGGAGACTCGCTCAATGTTTGGGTTCGACCGGCTTGAGTCCGAGTCTGGTCGTGTGCTGAAAGATGCATTTCGGGCAGGTGTAATGGACAAACTGGTTGCCGCCGACCAGGCGCTTCTTCATCGGAACGCGGCACCAGGTACAGAGCCGGTCAGGGGGGGTGGTTGGAGAGCTGTGTTGAGGTGTAGTCATGGCGGGCATTGTCTCCGAGGGCTGCGAACCTTGTCAACCGAGAGCGCATGCAGAAGACGACGAAGCCGAGCGAAAAAATCTTGCCACCGACCGTGCGTCATTTCAAAATCATGGTATAGTGCAGCCAGTCAGCAATGTCGCCCGGTGTTCTAACCTTCTCACAGAAAGGTACTAACCTCTATGAGTATCTCGGCTAGTTCCGAGTCCGCGATCTTTCCATCTCACGCCCCCGTGGCCGCTTCGCTCCCCGCCAAGGAAATGGTGGGCGAAGGTAAGGCCTGGGGACTCTGCACCGCCGTCGACCTCCAGGATTGCAACCCCGAATTGATTCGTGATGCCGATTACATCAAGCGTTACGTTGTCGAGCTCTGTGAGCTCATCGGCATGAAGCGTTTCGGCGAATGCCAGGTCGTCGATTTCGGTGAAGGCCGCGTCGCGGGTTACTCTATGGTACAGCTGATCTCGACCTCACTGATCAGCGGCCATTTTGCCAATGACACCAACAACGCCTATCTCGATATTTTCAGCTGCAAAGGATACGACCCGGCAATTGTCGAATCCTTCTCGAAGGAATTTTTCGGCGCCCGGCGAAGCACAGCCACGGTGACACTTCGATATTGAGGTAATGGCCCGCATGTGAACCGGTAGGGGCCGTGATCCCGCGGCCCCTGCTGCTTAGGCTGTGCCGTACCAGCATATCCCCACCATGAAACCGACAACCCCCAAAGAGTGGCTGGCATCCCTTCCGTCCATGCTCGACAAGGACGCGGCCGAGGATCTCGACGCGGTCTATCAGTTCCATTTGAAAGGAGAGCAGGGAGGACAGTATCACCTACTCGTCCACAATGGAGCCTGCGAGATGAAGGAGGGCATTCATGCCGATCCGCATGTCACGCTCTCCATGGACGGAAATGATTGCATCAGGCTGCTCAACGGCCAGATCAGCGGCATGGCTATGGCCATGTCCGGGCGCGTGCAGATCGACGGCGATATCAGCTTGGCTATGCGGCTGAAGTCGCTGTTCCCAGGCATCGGCCGCTAGCAGGATGCTGAAAAAGCCCGCCAGCGTCGTTCTCGCATCGTTCAGAGACTCGACGTACCGAGAGCCAAAGAGAGGTGCCTATCCGCTCGCCTTTTATTGTAGCGAGCGGTTCAAGCGAAGCTTGGTATGTACCTCCTCGCCTCTTCGCTCGTTGCGGCCTTCTTGCGGAGTGGCGCGTCCTGGCGCGCCGGGGTTGGGTGGGTGAGAACGACGAACTTTTTGAGCATCCTGCGGGAATCCTTGTAGCAGGATGAGACTCTCCAGTATCGCGTATTTCGGCTTGGTCAAAAGAGTTCTTCCGCAGCCTGCTAGACAAGAGATCTGCTAGTTCGTCACACCCGCTGTCTGAGCGGGTGGAACTCCTTCATCCTCAAGCCTGTCCTCCAGCTTTCGTCGAATCCGTTCTTCCAAGATGACGTATACCGTCGGAATCAAGAACAGCGTCAGGAGTGTGGAGACGCTCAGCCCGCCCACCACCGCCCGCGCGAGGGGGGCGTTGGTTTCCCCTCCGGTTCCGAAGCCGATGGCCATGGGGATCAAGCCGAAGACTGTCGCCAACGAGGTCATGAGAATCGGTCTGAGGCGGGTCCGTGAGGCGGTGACCACGGCGTCGAGCAGCAGCTGGCCCTTTCTGCGCAGTACGTTCGTGTAGTCGACCAGCAAGACGCCGTTCGACACGACGATGCCGAACATCATGATGATGCCCATCATGGAGCTGGTAGAAAGGGTGGTGTCGGTAAGGAACAGGATGAGAATGACACCGGGAAATCCCATTGGGACGGCGAACATGATGATGAAGGGATCGACGAGCGATTTGAATTGTGCGGCCATGACCATGTACACGAGCATCAGCGCCAGACCGGTGGCGAACAACAGGCCTTGGAATGTTTCCCGCTGTTGTTGAATCTGGCCGGCCAGTTTGATGCTGAAACCTGTCGGCAGTTGGAGGGTCGCGAAGGCCGTTTCCAGGTCATTGGCAATGTCGCCCAACGGACGGGTCGTCGGATTGGCCGTGATGTGGATGACGCGCTGAAAATACTTCCGATCAATCTTCACCGGACCGGCATTCAACTTGAGGGAGGCCACGCTCTTCAACAGCACCGGCTCTCCGGATTTGGTGGTCAAGAGAATGTTCTCCAGGTCGGTGAGATCTTTCCGGTGTTGTTCGTCCAGCCAGGCGCTGATGAAATATTCATTGCCGTTCTGCGGGTCGGTATAGATGATGGGATCGGTTTGACCGTTGCCGTTAAGGGAATACAGAACCGTATTCGCGACGTCCGCTTCGCTGATTCCAAGCAGCGCCGCCTTCTCCCGATCGACCGTGACGTTCACTTCGGGATAATTTTCCTCCCGGCTCGGTTCGACATCGGTCAAGCCGGGGATCTGTTCCATGATGTCCTTCACCTGGGCAATCACACCCCGCGCTGTTTCAAAGTCGTAGCCGTAGATCTCCACATCAACGGCCTTCTGTGAGCCAAAACTGGTGACCCGTTTCACCAGTCCGCCTGGATCGAAGAACATCGCGACGCCAGGAAACAGTTTGATGATCTTCGGCCTCACCTCGTTCATGACCTGTACTTGGGTTCTGCTTCGTTTGTCGGGCGGTACCAGATAGACCTGGATCGACGAGGTATGGGGACCGGTGTTGGGGTTGAATAAGGACGCCCGGCCTTGGGACAGCACGCCCGTACTCGACACGATGGTCTCCAACTCGTTGGGAGGGATCTGTTCGCGAAGGACCCGCTCGACCTCGGCGACCTGTTGCTCGGTCTTCTCGACCCGCTGGCCGACCGGCGCGCGCAGGACAATACGGAATTGACTCTCGTCCGACACCGGCAGAAATTCCGTCCCAAGTAACGGGACCAGCATGAGTGAGCCGCAGAAGATCAGCAGGATGACCGTGATACAGATCCAACGATGCCCCAACACCCAACGCAACGAGTCTTCATAACCCTTGTCGAGTGCGTCATAGCGCGCACGGCTCCAATCCATCATGCGGACGAACCAGCGAGGCATGGCACGATGGGCATCCTGCTCGGGTTTCAAAAACTTGTAGCAGAGGGCCGGTGTGACCGTGCGTGAAATAAAGAATGATGTGAACAGTGCGATGGCGATCGTGATGGTGAGGGGAATCAGCAGGAGACGGGTAATGCCGACGATGAAGAACATCGGAAGAAACACGACGACGGTCGTCACTGTCGAGGCAAAAATCGGCATGGCTACCTCGCGGGCGGCTTCCAAGATTGCGTCCCAGCGCCGCGCGCCGGTGTTGAGGTGACGCTGGATGTTCTCCAACTCCACGATGGAATCGTCGACGAGGCGGCCGATCCCGAGCGCGAGCCCTCCCAGCGTGAACACGTTGAGGGTCTGGCCGCTCAGATAGAGGACGATGAAGGTCACCAGGATGGACAGGGGAATGGAGACAGAGATGATCATCGTACTCGTGAGATTACGCAGAAAGATGAGAATGACGGCAGCGGCCAGGAGCGAGCCGTGCAGTGCCTGTTCAAACAGATTGCGGATGGACTGGCGGATGTACA
>VGXE01000076.1 GCA_016873455.1 Nitrospira sp.
CGCGGGGAAGTCGACACTGCTGCAAATCATTGCGGGTGTACTGAACCCGACATCCGGAAGCATCAGGGTTGCAGGGACGATATCCGCCCTACTTGAATTGGGCGCCGGCTTCAATCCGGATCTGACGGGTCGAGAGAACGTAGTACTCGTCAATACGATTCAGGGCGTAGGTGAGAAGGAGATTGCAGAGCGTGTCTCGTTGGTAGAGTCCTTCGCTGATGTTGGGTTGTTCTTCGATCAACCGATGAAGGTCTATTCATCAGGGATGTATGCCCGAGTGGCTTTTGCTCATGCGATAAACGTCGAGCCTGATGTGTTGATTGTTGACGAGATTCTTGGAGTCGGGGACGCGAAATTTCAGGAGAAATGCTACAACAGGTTGCGCAATTTGCGCGATAAGGGCGTTAGCATCATCTTTGTGAGCCACAGCACAGATGTTATTGAGCGGAACTGTGAGTCGGCGCTGCTGCTCGATGAGGGTCGGAAGATTAAGGATGGCCATGCTGACGCTGTCATTGCTGCGTATCATGATTTGTTGTATGGCGCTAAGGCAGTCAACCCTATTGCGGTCACGAACAATGTCATTGATACCGTATGTTCCAAACGTGAGAACTCAATGGAACAGTCTCCATGTCCCGAACTCAATCAGTTTACGCAGGACGATGACTCGAGTATGGGACAGCAATTCAATTACTACAATTCCGCGGAACGGCGCCTTGGTAGCGGCGATGCAAGAATTATCGATTTTCTTCTGATAGCGGACGGGCAATTGTACTTTGATTCATTGAAGGGCACCGAGATCCTAACAATCTACGTCAAGGTGAAATTTGGCCGAGATGTTGAAAGACCAAAGATTGGCTGGGCGATTGCGAGCATTGATGGCATACACCTTGCCGGTACGAACACCGAACTTCAGAACATTGATCTTGCCGCCGCGCGCGAAGGGGAAGCTGTAATTTATGTGATAAGCCTTGCACCGAAATTGGCAGGAGGCCATTACTTTGTGGACTTAGGCGTTGGGGAGAGGGATAAGGAAGGATTGTGGAAGCCCTTGGACAATAGGCGATCGTTGATTCATCTTGCGATAGCAGACTCGATGAGATGCTCAGGTTTTTTTGAAATCGCCTCTGATTTCTCGACCCTTCCGCGTCTCGAAAGGGCTCCGTATGTTTGATTCATCGATAGATTGGCACACTTATGCCGAGAGAGTTGTTGGCAAAACCATTCGTGGCAAAAAGGTGAAAGGATTTCCAGATTTCTTGGTTGTGTCGCCACCACGAACTGGATCCACGTGGCTTGCCGGCGCGTTGGGGGCACATCCACAAATATTTATACCAGAGGAAAAGGAGACAAGATACTTTGACCTACATTGGAAACGACAGAGTATCGATTGGTATGTCGCGAAATTTAGTTCAGAGAAAGAAATCTGCGGCGAGGTGTCGCCGACTTATTCGATTCTCCCGACGGTTGCCGTCAATTGCATCGTAAGGAACAATCCGAGAATTAAGATCGTAATCATACTGCGATCGCCAACTCACCGACTGTGGTCGCATTTCAAGCATTCATTGCTGAACAATGAACTTCGGATGCCTGGTTCGATTAAGGGCGATGTGGATCTCGACTCCGCTGATCTCCAGAACGACGAGCAGATTAAGAGGCTATTGGTTGACGACTACCTACTGTGTGCATGCGACTATGTCGCAATGATCAAGAGATGGTGCTCCTGCATAGGCAGAGAGCAAATCCATATTGGCTTCTTTGAGAATCTCATTAGAGACCCAAAAGAGCTAGATCGAATTGTGCAGTTTCTCGGTTGCGCGACGAACGTATCAATAAGCGGAGAAACTACACTTCGGAAGAACGAGACGCCGATCCAAATTCCGTTGCGAAGGGAGATCGCAGTCTTTGTTGATGGTGTTCTAGCAAAAAGGCGGAGTGAGATTCGGGATTACCTCGAGCACGAATGGGGCATTGCGGTGCCAAAGGAATGGAACGCTACTGCAAACACGAAAAGATCGCCCCGCCTATCTCTTGGTCGAATCGGCGCTACGCATTGCTGGTACGACGAAGGAATGTTCTCAGCCGGGCCAGTTGTGACCAAAATGAGCGACAAAGTAACTCCGATCCTTAAGCAGCAGTTTGGCAGTGATCTCGAGTTGCTCGTGCGTGAAAGCGGTGCAACGGACACGATATGTGCCGAAGCCTTGGAGATCATTCGGCTTTCCGACATTCTTTTGCGGCTAGATTCATGTGAACAATGGAACGATCCACGGTTGGTAGCGGTGTGCGAAGGCTACAACATTATGAGATTCCGAGGGAAGTGGATTGCAATTGCGCAAGACGTTGGTGAAATCGAGTTGCGCGGATCGAAATTGGCAGACTTAAAACGGGAACTTGGCCACAGATTCCTAATTGGTGACAATGATGCCCAAGGGCTACGGGAAAAAATACTTGAATTGAGTTTTCTACTTGGTGATGCAACAAACAGTGGCCTAGTAGTCGAGGGCTATTGTGGATTCAATATTCTTCGAGATTCGAGAGGGTGGTATGGATTTAGGCATGGAACAGGGCCGATAGACATTTCGCGCCTGGACGCGGGTTCAATTGAAACGATGTGCAGGATGAAGCAGTGCGTCACCGGTGGAAGTTTGGCGGAAGTTAAGGTCGAAATTATCACCCTGGCCGTTCAGGAAATGGGCGCGGCAATAGCGGGCCAGGAGTCTGGCGTTGCTGCTCATGGTGCTGAAACTGACCATCGATTAGATGAGATGCGGGCGCATATTGATGAGGCTCAGTTGCGAACGGGTACAGAGTTGAAATCGGTGCAGGAGCGGTTGGGGAGTTTGAAGGAACAGCAAGAGGCTGCCGTTGCTCATGGTGCTGAAACTGACCAGCGATTAGATGAGATGCGGGCGCACATAGATGAGGCGCAGTTGCGAACGGGTACAGAGTTGAAATCGGTGCAGGAGCGGTTGGGGAGCTTGAAGGAACAGCAAGAGGCTGCCGTTGCTCATGGTGCTGAAACTGACCAGCGATTAGATGAGATGCGGGCGCACATAGATGAGGCGCAGTTGCGAACGGGTACAGAGTTGAAATCGGTGCAGGAGCAGTTGGGGAGGATTGTTAATAACCCATTCGTAAGAATGAGTCGTTCGGTGTATCGCTTGCTGCGCTCAGCGTACCGTCTTGTTTTTAGGGGAAGGCACTAATGATGAGCGAGATCGTTCACAAGAATTCAGCACCAGAGAAACCGCGGCTGTCTTTCATCCTGTTGGATTGGGGATGTCGTGAGCGGTTTACAACGCTTGACTGGCTAAACAAGCAGGACATTCCTCGAGACCAGTATGAATTGATTTGGGTCGAGCTCTATGACCGCGTGATGGATGAGGTGATGGAGAAGGCGGACATTGTCATCACTTGCAACCAGCGGGGAACGTATCACAAGCACCTTGGTTATAACGTCGGGCTGCTACAGGCGCGCGGCGACCTCATCTGCGTGTGTGACAGCGATGCCGTCTTCCCCATCGACTTTGTGCGTTCGGTATTTCGATCATTCGGTATAGAAGGTGGTGGTCAGGCACAGCCGCTGGTACTCATGCATTATGAATGGCGTACATCGCTGCTTTATCCAGACGATCTTACTGACGCGGAAACTCTTAAAAATTCTGCGCGCTGGCAGTGGTGGCCGTTGATCGTAAATGAGGGGGCTTGTGTCACCGTTCGTAGAGCAGATGCAGTTCGTTTTGGTGGGTTTGACGAGCATCCAAGTTACTTGGGCTACCTCTGTGGCCCTTATGACTTGGCATGGCGCCTCGTCAATGCCGGTTGGCCCGAGGTTTGGCATGACAGTTCAGTCGCTTTGTGGCACTTTGCTCATCCCGATCCGATTGGCACCAATGGCCAAAAGGCTTCCCTACGGCAATTGATGGAAAAAGCGCATCCACACATGCAGGGCCACGCGTTAACTGCTGTTGAATCCTTTTCTACCGGGCGATTCCAGCCGTTGCAAGAGAACCCAAAAATATGGGCATTGCGCATGAGCGATCGTCGAATCGGATCAGAGTTGGAAACTCGTTATTCCAACCTCACCGGTCAAATGGGGTTTTCGCCATGGTTTGTTCGTAAGTTGTGGATTTCCCTCTTTCGAGAAATCCTGGGCCAATATCTTGATGATCGTCTTTGGAAGCCCGCTCGTGGCTCGATACGGACGATTCTTGGCGAACGTCTCTACTCAAAGCTGCGGTCTGCTTACCATGAACATTTGGCAGTTTATCGAATTGAACATTCGATGCTCGCGGAGCATCCAGTATTGCTGTGTGCATACAAAGGCCACAATCTAGTCAAGGTGTTAGATAAGTTCTACGCAGCCCGTCACGGCCTTGGCTTGGATTTGACGACGGAAGAGGGGCGTCGTCATCCTGAGTTGTTGATTTCGACTGGCTATTATTCGCTCCTGAAATTGGTGCGAGAAGCATCCAAACAATGAGACTTTGAGAACGCATCACGCGTTATTGGCTATGGAAAAACTTAATTGCTACGACATCTTCCTCACTCATGCATGGCGTTTTCATGATGACTGGACGAAGTTCTCAGAATTGCTTGATAAAGCCCCAGGCGTCACGTGGCGGAACTTCAGTCTGCCTTGGCATGATCCTGCGATGAATGCGAATACGGACGTTGGCGGGCGGTTCATCCGGGATTTTCTGGAAACTCAAATCATTCCAGTTCACGCGGTGGTTCTGCTGACAGGTGTCTACTCGATTGTTAGTGCGCGTCGTTGGTTTGACTTGGAAGTAGAAATGGCCCGAAAGCACAACAAGCCTTTGATAGGCGTTCCTGTAATCGGAGAAACCTCGGTTCCCGATGAAGTTGCCAACTTGTGTGACGCATGTTGCGACTGGGACGCAATGCAACTGTTGACGACGATAGACCAAGTCAGAAGCCTTCCCAAGTATTCGTGTGTAAATTGATGAGCACTGCGATGTCCAGAGATACACGTCTGTCCAATAAGAGAGAATCAGCATGAGCGATACTTCCGTTGTTTTGACCCTTAGTAAGAATCAAGCGATTGCCAAGATCGAAGGCACAAGAGTAGCGTTCAGCCCACATCAATGCTTTGCATTTGATAATGGCGCAGCGGATATTGAATGCCTGCGCTCCTTGGCGGGATATCTCAAGGACATGCCAGGACTGGTTTTTCTGGGTTCGGCACGGTTCATTGAGTACTTTGTTAGGCATGTTCCGGATTTGGCTGACTCTTTGATCGGCACTTTGCAATACGAATATGCCGGTGACTATGTCAATGGACATGGTCTTGCATCGGTTGTCATGGATATGGAAGTGTTGCCGCCTGGAACTCAGACGGTTTTTCTCTGCGAGACCCTGACGTTTCCTCGGATGCAAATCAAAAAACTCTTGCCTTCATCTGTGAAGGCACTGGAGCCAACGGTTTTGGCTGAGATTGCCCCTGAAGTGGTTCCTGCTCGTGGATGGACACCGCTTCCACGCAATATATACCCCATCGACATACCTGAGATTAAATTTCAAGGTGGCCTTGATTTCGCGATTGTGGATGCACCTTCGCGCAACCTTTCTTTGATGCCTAACGGACTGGCGTATTTAAATAACGCCCTGAAGAAGACCAGTGTTTCGTTCCAGATACTGGATCTCGATATCATCTCCTATCACCGATTCCATGTTCACCGTTTGTACGACATGGGAGGCAGCATTGTTCTGCCTGGGGATCTTGTATTGCCAGAGGATCCTTGGCAAGCCGAACACTACGACCTATGGACGACAACCGGTGGTGGTGCTTCGGGCGAAACGGGTCGCAATGAGGTGCTTGAGTTTTTCAGGCCCGTAATTGATGAAACCATTGAAGCGCTCGTCCAAGCCAGGCCAAAGGTGCTTGGCCTTTCAATTCAGGGTTGCAACGAGGCTGCGGCACGAGAAGTTGCGATTGGGGTCAAAGCGCGCCTGCCTGATATTGTAATTGTCGTGGGTGGCTTCAGTTGCTACAACGCCGATATTGGCCGCCGGGCGTTTCCGGAATGTGACTACATGTGCATTGGCGAGGCTGATCTCACCGTGGGTCCGCTACTTGAGGCATTGGCCCAAGGCAAGCGTCCATTTAACCAGCCGGGGGTACTTTCCCGGTTTGATACGCCTGAATACAAGTACCTTCCTGCTCCGATGATCCATGATCTGGATCAGATCGAGTTTCCGAAGTATGAGTGGTGTGACCTGAAGGTCTATCGCAATTTCAATGATTACCAGCTAACACCGATTATCGCGAGTCGTGGCTGTCGCTGGTCACGCTGTACGTTCTGCGCCGAGCGCTTCTACTGGCGCATTCGTACGCCTGAAAATTTTGTCGACGAACTCGAATGGTTGGTCAATCAGGGTTGCCACCTGTTCATGTTCAATGAGAGTGACCTTGGGGGAATGCCTGAGCGGGTGGTGGAAATTTGTGACGAAATCATTCGAAGAGGGCTTCATCGCAAGGTAAAGCTTACCGGACAGTTGCGTGTCAACAAGAATCAAACCCGAATGTTCTTTGAACGGCTTCGGGAAGCAAATTTCGTTGCCCTTCGTTTTGGTATCGACGCGTTCTCTGAAAACACGCTGCGGTTGCAGAAAAAGGGCTACACGGTTGAAATGATCGAGCAGAATCTTCGCGACTGCTGGGAGGTTGGCATTTTCACCGAAGTTAACTGGGTTATCGGCGTTCCAGGCGAGACCGATCAGGATGTTGCAGAAGGTATCGAACTGATTCTGAGGAACAGCAAATACATCGGAAGGCTCGCCAATATCAATCCGCTGATCTTGGTGAATGGAAGCGTTTATTGGATTGATCCAGAAGCGCACAACATCGTATTTAAAGAACCCAAAGATCAAATCTACGCGAAGTACCCGCGTGCTCTGCCGGCGGATCAGTGGCACAGCACGAATCCCTATATTGACGCGCAGGTTCGCAAGGCGCGCTTTGAGAGAATTGTGATTTCCTTGCATGATGCGGGCTTCCAAGTGGGAGCCTGGGCCAATCGAATTATCGAGGATGTAAAGCTCTCTCGAGATAAGGCGCGCACCGGGGGGGGCGAGAACGACAGCGGCAGCTTTGGCGAGTTCACAATCGCAGGTGGAGAGATAGAACAGCATACGGAGGATTTGACTGAGGGGGAACTGGCCGTCGAAGTGGCTAGTCACCGCACGCCTCTGGAGGAAAAAACGCGTACAGGCAAGGTAATTCCGATTAAACACACCGAAGCCAAAGATCATGACGCGACAAAGTCCGCCGCGACTCCCCCGTTATACGGAGTCGCTGGTGAGGCGCCGCGCCTCGTTCGAAAGACTGAATCGCACAATGTAATTTTTTACAACGGTTGGTATTTTGGTGTGCCCCACGCCTTGGCCGATGTTGATCTTGCTGCCCCCGAAACTTCAACGCTGTCAGGAATACTCAGATTTTCCAGTGAAGAGGAAGTCATTGCAGCCATTGAGGAAAGTGCTCAATGGGCCAATTCACGAGGTCAGTATGATGATCAGAAGAAGCAACGTGCCGCCGGATCCTACATGCGAGCCGATAGTGTCGGCGAGATGACATTGAAGGCTGCGCTTCCGCCTAAACCTAGAATTCTTCGTTTTAACGAAAGTTTTATTGCGGTCGATCAGGCAACCCTTGCTGATGCATTTACCTCACGCCGATTTGGTCACGGATCGGGAAGCAAGAGCGGGGAAACGGCTGCGGAGAGTGTCCGATCTATCCCCGGTGGAACACTGGTTCGTCGAATGGTAGGACGGCTTCCTCCGTCGGTTGTGGAACGAGTTCGAGGCCTTATTCGTCAGCAATCCTATAGCAGTGGCATGGCTACGGGACCGCTTGCCACCAAAAGCGATGGCCAACTCGCTGGCATGCTCGCTCAGGCATTAGGTGATGCCTATATTAAGCGACCGCTTGCTCGTCTGCGAAATGCAGTCATGGGGCGCAATGCAAGCCAGGTATTGACGAACGGCGCGAAGGTTCAGGGTGAAGAATTTTCTATCGTCTCGGTTGTGACAAAAAACGCACAGCCCGAGTTGATGTGGACGATTGGAGCCTTCAATATCGTTAAGTTCGATGGAATGTATTACGGCGTACCGCACGGGGCTTCGGTCGATTGGGAGTCTGGCGCCCTTGCCGCGGTCCCGGGAATGCTGGTTGGCGAAAATGTTGCAGATGTGGTGAGTGCGATCGACAGTCGATCCAATGCATCGGTGCCGGTAAATGTTTCAGCAGAGCCAGGCATGCCAGTAGCCATTGAGCAAGTTATTTCCAAAGATCCAGTTTTGTTGGGGACGATGGAGTCTGAGGGTTACAACATTGTTTCCTATGAGGGATGGGTGTACGGGATGCCGCTTGATTTGGGTCCTATTGATCTGACCCAGGTGGATGTCATTGAAATGCCGGGTGTCATTCGAGATGTTTCGCGTGATGCAGTGGAGTCCGAAGTGATTTCTCGTAGTAAAGAAAAAAGGCAGGTTGCCTAAGTGTGGTGGAAGCGCCGGGCTGTTGCTGCACCTCCGAGCCAAGCTCTGTCAACCCAAGGCATTTTGCAACATGCCGAGCCTGACTCATGGCGAGATCACCGGTTTGGTCTGTCGAAGCCAAGATGGAATCGTCTAAAGGGACGCGCCTTTTGGGTCACGGGGGCTGGCACGGGTTACGGTCGTGCAATCGCATTGGCGCTAACCGCAGCGGGTGCCCAAGCGTTCATTACTGGGCGACGCATTGCAAAGCTGGAAGAAACAAAAGCCGAGGGGCGTGCGCTTGGCATTGATGTCGAACTCTGCCATCCGGTGGTTGCCGACATTACCTCTGAGGCAGAGCTTGCCGGTGCCATTGAGTCGATAGCTCGACAAACCGGGCAACTGTCTGGATTGATCAACTGTGCTGCGCTTCCACAACCTGACGCAGGTAGATATCCACTGTCTGAACTGAGCACGGAGCGTTGGACCGAGCTCATACAGACAAACGTAACAGCGCAGTGGTTGACCACTAAAGCTGCTTTGCCACTTCTAACTTCTGGTGACGAGGCTCGTGTGCTATTTCTTACGTCCGAGGCTGGATGGGCCGATACCCCAGGCTTCGGACCTTACAACATTAGTAAGGCGGCTGTGAATACGCTGGGAATTTCGTTTGCTGCCGAATGCAAAGCAAAATTCCCGGATAAGGATATCCAGATCAATGTCCTGGTGCCAGGAGAGGCTAGAACAGAAATGAATCAGGGATCAGAGATAAGCCCTTATTCTGTGGTCAGCATGGTCTTGGCGTTGCTATCTCACCCAGTGGAGGGACCAAACGGGCATTTCTTCCACCGGGATGGTCGGCATCTTGCTTTCGGATATTCGCCTTCCTATGTGAAGGATATTTTGGTTCGATGATTTCGCGGGTTCAAATTCGAAGTGCAACTTTGAGTAACGGGTTGGGTGGGCGAGATGCGATAGCATCCGAGCCCCTCAACCGCCAAGTCAAAGTAGCCCGGAATGAACTACACACATCTCACCCATCACG
>VGXE01000077.1 GCA_016873455.1 Nitrospira sp.
CGCCAGCGTCCCAACAGACCAGCCCCGATGCCCAAGTCGGCGGCGATTTGACTCACCGTTACCCCGGGTGCGTCGAGCATGGCCACCGCTTCACGTTTGTACTCCACTGAAAACTTCCGTCGTGCTCCCATGACACCCCTCCTGGCCCATTATGGGCCTTAAGTGAGGTGTCCGTAAAATCGGGGCAGAACCCCAGCGGACGGCGCAGAGGTATATTGATTTGCGGCCCAGTGTTGTTAAGGCTGCGGTGGAGTTGATTTAGGATCTAAGAACCTCCTAATATGCGCTTTACAAGTAGCTGCGCGAATGTTGGGATAAGTTTCTTGGCAACTTTCTTCAAAAAAGCTCTCGTTTTAATTTTCTTCGCTATCCACTCGACATTGAACTGATCAGTGTTTGCTATTCGAGCAGTAAGATCGCAATGGGCACTTCCGAAAAGTCGGGAGAATACTTTATCGTGCTCTCCGGCAACCCAGCGAAAGCCGTGCTTCGCAAAATAGGCAATATGATCAAAAGATTTTCCTAAATCATCCTCGATGACAATCCACTCAGGCGGATTCAGCCAATCAATTCCGTCAAGCACCTCTGATTCGAAACCCTGTACGTCAATAACGAGTAGCAATCCACATCTATTTTTTTCGAGCAACGAGTCAGTTCGTACAACATTAACGTTAATCGATGTTATGGAACGTACATAATGATCTATGTTAGCAACATACTTTTTTCCTTGAAAGGAATTTTGTTTAATCCAATGAATAACGGTCGCTTTATCAAAACTACCCTGTCCGTGCGCCCAATCGTTTTTTGGGCCATCCCCGTTCATTTCATCAGCAACTTCAGGACGAATAAAAAATAGTTCTCTCATACTTTCAGCGGATCCGGCAGCTACGCCTCTCACCGTGATGTCGCTTCGTCCAAAGTAGAGCTGCTGGAGCTTCTCGACGTAATATGGAATTGGCTCAATTAGTTGGACTTTTAAAGCGGATTGATCCTTCAGATATTTTCTGAGCGGATCATTTTGAACTCCATCGTTGGCACCTATCTGAACAACAGTTCTTACCTTATCCGATAAAAAGATGTCGTCAAGATAAGTTTCAAGTTTCGGAAGTGTATAGGACTCAATACTCAAGAACGATTTTCTGGCAGAGTCATCCTGTGCTTTCAAGGTGGAAAATGGCTCTTGCCATCTTTCGAAAGTAAGATGCTCATAATCCTTTATTAATTGCTTATAGGGTTCTCGATAGATATTGTGCGGACCGCCAATTAGAGCGGTACCATTTCTTTCCCATTTTTTGCCGGATACAATAATTTGCTTGCGATAGTTGTGATAAGCAAATGAGCCTAAAGTTTCATACTCACTAAACCCAGAACCTTCCTTGAAATCTATAAGATTTAGAAGGGTTTTTTCATAGCTCTCAGAGAACTTGCCTTCGATAAAATTAAAAAAGTTGTTGGCCCAAATACCTTTATATGGAAAACATTGAGCGATGAAACTAAATTTAGCTCTTTTTCCAAAACCCATAAGTTTTTGAGTCAAATCGAAATATGGAAGGTGTGCCTCCGTACCGGTAAAAAATTCAACTTCCCCAGTTGAACGAAAGAACTCAATCTTTTTAAGTGGAACAGTGTCAGCATCCCAAATTACAAAATTTTCATAATCTCTGGCTTCTTTCAGCACGGAGAGCTTTATAAATTGCTGGAGGTACCAACCAATACGACCTATAGATGATGGTGGAATTTTATTCCTCAGTATCTCTTTAAGACCCGGCACAAACACGCTTTCCGGAACAACTTTGAATGTTCGATCTGTTATTGTTTTAAAGAGTTCAACATCACTGTCCGGAACGATTAAAAGATAATTTTTTGAGGGAACAAAGTTAAGTAGGTTTTTGCTCGTGTGAGACCAAACACCAATATCAGCAGATGAACAAACTGAATATACTAAGTCTGGAAGGATATACCCTTGATGGTTTGTAGAGAAAACTTCAAGGCGTTCCTCAGTTTGAATGCCCGCGCTTGTGAGGTTATTTCGAACACTGGACTGGATGCGTTGGCCTGATTTTTGTGGTGTGTGTGTCATTTGTCATTACCGCTGCCGTTTGTCGAAAAGATTACTGTTGAGTTTAACAGCACACAGCAGAGCAGCATAGACTGGCGAATGTGCGCAGCACATTGCTTAAGTGATATATTGCGTCATCGTTATGTTCGTTGTTGTGTAACAGCGCAGCAAGCATTTGCTTACACACTTTGCTACACACCAAAAATAATCACGCTGTAGGGCGCTTAAATGCTTGGTTTTGTTTGAGTGTCTGCTCTCATAATCTGTGCGAGCGCCATGGCACGGTGATGTGCGCAAACGCTATCACGTGAATGCAGTGAACGCAACCCGCCGCGCTTTCTTGCTGTAGTGCAAGGCCCTGGCATATAATGCGCGGTCTTTTTACCGCCTGAGGCGCATCCATGTGGAAGCGGCGAGATATGGGCAGCAAGGGATATCAGTATGATGGACAGCGATGTGTTCGTGCAGTCGCTCCAAGATGTGGGCGTGGATTTTTTTACCGGCGTGCCTGATTCGATCCTCGGTGGCATTATTGCCGAGTTGATGAACCGCCGGCTGTATACGTCCGCGGTTCGCGAGGATGAAGCGGTGGGCATGGCGACCGGCGCCTACATGGCTGGGAAAATGCCGGCGGTGTTGATGCAGAATTCAGGTTTGGGGACGTCGCTCAATACGCTGATTTCCCTGAACGTGATTTATCGGCAGCCCTGCATCCTCATCGTGTCGTGGCGGGGGCAGGGCGGGAAGGATGCGCCGGAGCATCTCGTGATGGGCGAAGTCATGCCGCAATTTCTTGATACGATGAAAATTCCGCATCGAACCCTGACGGAGAAAACAGCGACCGACGATTTCAGATGGATAGCCGAGACATACAAGAAACAACAGATTCCGGTTGCACTCTTTATCACCAAGGGCGTGGTGAAGGGGTTGCACCCATGACGATGAGGCCAGAACAGGGTACGTTAATCAGCCGGTCGCAAGCGATGGCGGCGTTGCTGGAGTTATTGACCGACCAGCCGGTCATCGTCTGCAACGGGTTCCCCTCACGCGAGGCCCAGAAGATCGCCGACAGGCCCACGCACTTTTATATGATTGGCTCGATGGGTAATGCGGCGGCCATTGCGCTGGGCGTGGCGTTGGCCAAGCCGGACAAACAGGTCGTTACGTTCGATGGCGACGGCAATGTCCTGATGGGCATGGGCACGCTGGCGACGGTCGGTGCCCTGAAGCCCAAGAATTTTATCCATGTTGTATTCGACAACGAAGTCTATGGGACGACCGGGAACCAGCCGACAATTTCCAACGTCGTGCCTCTGGAAAAAGTCGCGAAGGCCGCCGGCTACGTGAACACGGTCCGTGTGCTCGATCGCGATGATCTCGTGTACGAGTTCAAAGACCTGCTGAAAAAAGATGGGCCCAGCATGCTGCTGATCAAGGTCAATGAGTTTCAGGAAGAGGCAGACCGGATTCTGCTCGATCCGCCGGACCTGACGAAACGGTTCATGAAGGCCATTGCGTAACGTCATGCGTCAAGCGACATTCGTCATGCGGAAGAGGGGTTTTCGATTTCGCTCCGTGGACTTCTTCCCACGATTGACGGTTGACCAATGACGATTGACGGAGCCCCCAAATGATTTTACTCAACCCTGGACCAGTCAATGTTACGGAGCGTGTACGCCAGGCACTGCTCCGTCCCGACATTTGCCATCGCGAGTCGGAATTTACGGAGCTGCTGCATCGTATCCAATCGAAGCTGTTGAAGGCGTTCGTGCCAGGGGCTGAATCAGACTACGTGGCCGTGGTCATCACCGGCTCCGGGACCTCCGCCGTCGAAGCCGCCTTGTTGTCGTCCTTGCCCCATGGCCGGCGCATGCTCATCCTGAATAATGGTGTCTACGGCGAGCGGATGTCCCAGATCATCGGTTTGCACCGTCTCGGGGTGAGCGAGTTGAAGTATGACTGGATGACGCGGCCCGATCCGGACAAGTTGCTGTTGGCGCTCCGGCAGCACCAGGAAGTGCACGTGGTCGGCATGGTCCATCATGAAACAACAACCGGGTTACTCAATCCCGTCCATGAGATTGCCGAGATCGTCGACAATCAGAATCGTGTTTTTGTGCTCGATTCGGTTAGCGCTCTGGCGGGCGAAACGCTCAACATCGCAAAGTCGCACATTTATATGGTGACAGGCACGGCGGGGAAGTGCATCCAGGGATTCCCCGGTGTCTCCTTCGTCCTGGTACGCAAGGGGTTTGTCGAAAAGATGCGGGGGTACCCCAAACGATCCTGGTATCTCCATCTCATGCACTACATCGACAGCGAAGGCCGGGGCACGATTCCGTTCACCCCGGCGGTTCAGGTGTACTACGCGTTCGACGAGGCGCTGAGCGAGCTGCTCGAAGAAGGTGTGGCCAATCGTGTGCAGCGGTACAAGAAGATGGCGACGTTGATCCGAGACCGGATGGCCCAGCTGGGTGTGAAGGCCGTTCTACCGCCGGATCGCCAGTCGAATACCATCACGGCCTATTATCTGCCGGAGGGCGTGTCGTACCAGACGTTGCACGATCGGCTGAAAGCGGCGGGCTACGTGATCTATTCCGGCCAGGGCAATCTGGAAAACAAGATCTTCCGCGTCGCGAACATGGGTGCGTTGACCGAAGCGCAGTTTCACGGATTTCTCGATGCCTTCGAGCAGGCGAGTAAGCCCGCATGAAAGCCGTGATTCTTGCAGCGGGCGTTGGCAAGCGGCTCTGGGAGATTACCCAACATCGGCCCAAGTGCTTGATCGAGATCGGCGGCCGGTCGTTGCTGCATCGCTACCTGGCAGGGCTGGCCGGGTTAGGCGTCACGCGCGCGACCATCGTGGTGGGCTACCGGCAGGAGATGATCCGCGAGGCGGTTGCGCGCGACGCCTGCGGCGTCAAAGTGGACTTCCTGGTCAACGACCAGTTTCATCGCGGCAGCATCTCCTCGCTCTGGATCGCCCGCACGGCCCTCGACGACGACACGATTGTGATGGATGCCGACGTGCTGTTTCACCGCGATATTCTCCGGCGGCTGGTGGAGTCGCGGCATGAGAATGCGCTGCTGATGGACGAAACCGTCACGCAGACCGGTGAGGAATGCATGGTCGTGGTGGCGGGAGGCCGGGTCATCGCCCTCTCGAAGAAGATGCCGGAGCAGTACGACTACGCCGGTGAGGGCGTGGGATTTCTGCGGGTGCGGCACGCCGATACGCCTCATCTGGTGGCGTCGCTTCAGTCCCATGTCGATCAGGGTTCGTGGAATATGGAGTACGAGGACGCGTTGCTGGATTTTTTCCACACGGTCAAGGTTGGCCATGAAAAGATCGGCGGCCTGCCCTGGACGGAGATCGATTTCGTCGAGGATGTGAAGAAGGCGGAGTTGGACGTTTTGCCGAAATTGTGAGAGATTCTTGAACAAGGTTGTGAGTCGAAGATTGAAGCAGAGATTTCTGCGATGAATGAGAGCGTGTTACAGAAGCGAGTCGAGATCCCCGGATTGACGACGGCTGTCCTGCTGCCTTCGGTCGGGATGTTCGCCGGGTCGAGCGAGCACCGAGCGAGTGCGGTCGGACCATTGACGAGTGTCGTTGGGATCGGCCTGTTTCAACGAACCGTTCTCACATTACAACGGGCGGGTATTCGCCAATTGATCGTGTTGGCCGGTCCGGAGGATCAGCTCAAGCAGGCCTTGGGGCATGGGCCGCGCCTGACGATTCCGGTACGTTGGATGCCCCTCCGGGAGTTTCCGCTGGACGATCCGAGGACGTGGGAATTTTTGGCGGCGGAAGTCCGCGGCTTCGCACTGGTGACGGGGGTGAGCGCAGTCTTTTCGCGAGGCTTGGTCGAACGGTTGCGGCACGAAGTGCGGGACGGTGAAGCCATCGTGGTTGCGCAGACGGCGCCGCGGCACTTTGACGATCCGGCGGCAGGGGGGATTCGGTTGAAGGTCCAGTCGGATCGGTTCACATCGTTCGCTCCATCGCACTTCGACGATTCGGCGCCACGCGCAGCAGAATTGGTGGTCTTGCCGGCCGGCCTCATGAATGCGGCGGGCCAGGGTACGTATGAGCGGGATCGGCCGCCGATCCGCCGTTGGTTGGAACGGGCGGCGGTAGATGGCCGGGTGCGGGTGATCGCGGCGGAGGACAAGCAGGGGACCTGGTATCAGGACGTCAGTACGATAGCCGATGTGTCTGTGGCTGAAAAGAAGCTGTTCAATTCACTCAAGGGCGATTCCGAAGGCTTTGTCGATCGGTATTTCAATCGCAAACTCTCGCGCTGGTTCACACGCCTGTTTCTCGCCGCCGGGTTCTCGCCCAATGCCGTGACGATCGTGGCCTCGTTGATCGGGTTCGTGTCGGCTGCAGGATTCGGCATGGGGACGTATGCCGCGGGTGTGGCGGCGGCGCTGTTGTTCCAATTGGCGGCGGTCATCGATTGTTGCGACGGCGAGGTGGCGCGTCTGACGTTCACCGAGTCGCCGTTCGGCGCATGGCTCGACATGGCCATGGATAACGTCGTGCACATGGCCATTTTCGCCGGCATCGCCGCCGGACTCTACACGGCTCAGGTTGGAGAGCCGGGGGCTTGGAAGCCATTGGCCTGCGGAGCGGTGGCCGTGCTGGGGAATGGGTTGTCGTTTCTGTTGGTCGAGCGGGCGCAGAAAATTAAGTCGGCCAGCGGGTGGCGGACGCCGGACCATGCGGCTTGGGGGGATTTCATGTTGAAGAATGTCGCCAGCCGCGATTTCTCGGTGTCTTTGGTGCTCTTCGCGCTCTTTGCCGCGCTCGATTGGTTTCTCTTGTTCGCGGCGGCCGGCTCGCTGATCTTCGCCTGTATTATGCTGTGGGTGATTCGCCCCTCCGCCGTCGCTGTGACCAAATCATGAGTCGCTGACCCCGCGTGCTTCGCTACTTCCTACTCGCTCTCGGTCTGACCGTTCTCGGTCTCCTTGTTTGGCATATCGGCCCCGACAAGATTTATGAGGCGGCGTCTCGGCTGGGTCCGCTGGCGTTGCTGGTCGTCTTGGTTCCGTCCTTCTTGATGTACGCCATTGAGGCCTATGGCTGGAAGGTCGTCCTGGGCCCGTCCGCTCAGGCCATTCCCTTTTGGCGGCTGATGGCCATCCGAACCGCCGGCGAAGTTGTGAACATGACGACGCCGACGGCCTACTTGGGTGGTGAACCGCTCAAAGCGTATCTCCTCAAGAAATATAACGTCCCGATCGCTGAGGGGGCCGCGTCCGTCGTCATTGCGAAGACCACTATGACGCTTGCCGAGGTGTTCTATATTCTCGTTGGGATCGCTCTGGGGTTTGTGCTTCTGGGGACGGGAAACTCAGCAGGACAAACGGTGACGGCCGCGTTATTGAGTGTAGGGGTATTGGTGTGCTCGATCGCGGGGTTTGTGTATATCCAGCGGCGCGGGCTGTTCACCTCAATCCTGAGTCTAGTCAGGAAACTGAGGCTGCGAATCGGGTTTTTGGAATCGAAAGAAGCGCATCTGCTTTCGATCGACCGGACGATTCAGGAGTATTACACCCACCACCAGCGGGCCTTTTATGTCTCGATCGGCGTGTATTTTTTGGGCTGGATGGCCGAGTCCATAGAGGTCTTCATCATCCTGCATTTTCTTGGTGGACCGACCAGCCTCTTGTCGGCTTTCTCCATCGGCGCCCTCGCCGTGTTTATCAAGGGAGGGAGCTTTTTCATCCCTGGCAGTTTGGGAGCCCAAGACGGGGGCAATGTTCTGCTGCTCCAGGCTTTCGGCTACAGCGATGTCACCGGCTTGACGTTCGCCCTGCTGCGGCGCTTCCGCGAGTTAGTATGGATCGGGATCGGCTTGCTCTGTCTGGCGACAGTGGGGAAAGGCGCAACACCCCAGGAAGTAGAACAAGACACAAGCCCTACCGCGTGAGCATCTTCATCCGCTCCAACATCCGGTCCCACACGAAGGTATGTAAGCGGAGATCCGCGTCCCGCTCCAGCTTTCCGAATTGCAGCCCCACCCGGTTGCCTTTCACCCAGCGGACCTCGGCCTGTTCGATCGCGAGCGATTCCTTCCGGTCTGGCAGAAGCAATCGAACAAGCAGTGTCGTTTTGTCGGGGACGGCCCCGGCGCATTGAATCGCACAGCCGAATACCGAGAGGTTGGTGACGATGCCCTCACCGATTCTGGTGCGATCGAAATACATCGCCGGATAGGTAACGGAAAGAGGAAGACGGTAGTGCTCACGTTGATAGGGAGGTGCTGGTTCCATGGGTGGGGGGACTGTAGCGCGGCATGCGGGGCTGCGCCTATCCCCCGTTCGAGGGGCGTTGAAGTCTGATGCCGGAACCGTCTGATCGGCACTCCGATTGATGAATCAGTGTTGGCTAGAAGCGCTCCTTAATGCGATCGAGGTCGTCGGGTCCGCCGATATTGTCGTAGAGCATACTGGTGGGGTCGTCCTTCATAGGCAATTGGTAATACAACACCCCAATGTTTTTGCCGATCATTTTAGTAAGCCGGCACTGAGATAGGTCGTTATCGCGTTGGTCCAGTGAGAACAGTCTTCCATGAGGCAAGTGAAGGGGAAGTGTTCGTGGATGCATGCGTGCACTGGAGACGACCGCATAGCGGCCCCCTTCTCGATGGGAGAATGCATAGCGCCATGAGGACTGATCCCGATACATGTCCAGGGCCGTTATCCCGATCAGTACGGTATTGGGGTGGGCAGAAAGGTCTGCAAAGTGCCGTTTCATCTTCGCCACCACGCGCTCTGCCACGAGTTGATTCCGTGCCTGATCCACGAGGCTCTTGTCGAGGGAGAGCGGTGAGAGCGCCTGGATCGGAATGTGCCAGGCGTTTGCGTAGTGCGTAATCAAGCGGGACAATTCCAGTGGGGGGAACTCACCGATCGGAACGAGATACACTGTGCCCTGCATTCCCGGTTGTGCGATGGCTCCAGCAGTGTGATCAGTACAGTTTGGTTCCGGGTGGCTGGAATAGTGTGAAAACCCCACAAGCACGATGGTTACGACCGCGAACTCCAGCCACCGCCGCTTCATCAAGAACAACCAAGAGGAGGTAAAGGAGGGAAGCTCAATGGTGGAGGATAGTGGAAGCTGCTGCTGGAGGTATCATCTTTAGGTGTGGAAATAGGATAACGGCGGCGTACCCTTTCGGTTGAACACTCAACCAACGCCTCGGTTACCGCCGAGGGGAAAGGATACGCCACCAT
>VGXE01000078.1 GCA_016873455.1 Nitrospira sp.
CCACGGTTCCTCAATGTGCGTGTGGTGATCACGAAGAGTTTTGCGCGTATTCACGAGACCAATTTGAAGAAACAGGGGATCTTGGCGTTGACCTTTGCTGATCCGAAGGACTACGAGAAGATCGAGCAGCAGGACCGCATCAGTGTGACGGGGCTGAACAGTCTGGCTCCAGGCAAGCCGGTGCAGGTAACGATTCACAAGGCGGATGGCAACGCGCTCACCATCCAGGCGAACCACAGTATTACGGCACAACAGATTGCGTGGTTCAAGGCGGGTTCGGCGCTGAATGCGTTGAACTAAACCAGTCACAAAAAGAGGGAGCGTTATGTCAAGCAAGGCAGACAAGATTATCTATACGAAAACCGACGAAGCGCCGATGTTGGCGACCTATTCATTCCTCCCGATCATCAACGCCTTTTCAAAGGCGGCGGGCGTCACCGTGGAACTGCGCGATATTTCACTCGCCGGCCGCGTCATCGCCATCTTCCCGGAATACTTGACCCCGGCGCAAAAACAGCCTGATGCCTTGGCGGAGCTTGGCGAAATGGCCAAGACACCGGAAGCGAACATCATCAAGCTGCCAAACATCAGCGCCTCCATCCCGCAACTGGTGGCGACGATCAAGGAGTTGCAGAAACAAGGCTATAAGTTGCCGGACTATCCGGAAAACCCGAAAGACGACAAGGAAAAGGACATCAAGACCCGGTACGACAAGGTCAAGGGCAGTGCCGTCAATCCGGTGTTGCGTGAAGGCAATTCCGATCGCCGCGCGCCGCTTTCCGTGAAAGCCTATGCCCGCAAGCATCCGCACAAGATGGGAGCCTGGTCGTCCGATTCGAAGACGCATGTCTCTCATATGACGGGCGGCGATTTCTTCTCCAATGAAAAGTCGCGGACGATTCCTGCCGCAACGACCGCGAAGATTGAATTCGTGGGGGCCGACGGCAAGACCACCGTCTTGAAGGAAAAGGTCGCGCTGCAGGCTGGTGAAGTGCTGGATGCGACCTTTATGAGTGTGAAGGCGCTCCGAAAGTTTTTGGAAGAGCAGATCGAGGATGCCAAGGCGAAGGGCATTTTGTTCTCGCTCCATATGAAGGCGACCATGATGAAGATCTCCGACCCGAAGATCTTCGGCCATGGCGTGACGGTCTATTACAAGGATGTCTTCGAGAAGCATGGTGAGACGTTTAAGAAGCTCGGCGTCGATCCGGACAACGGTCTCGGCGATGTCTATGCCAAGATTAAGTCCTTGCCGGATGAGCAGCGGAAGGCGATAGAGGCGGACATCCAGGCCGTCTATCAGAAGCGTCCGCCGATGGCGATGGTGAACAGCGACAAGGGGATCACGAATCTCCATGTGCCGAGCGATATCATCATCGATGCCTCGATGCCGCCGGTCATCCGAGATTCCGGCAAGATGTGGAATCCAGCGGGGCAGTTGCAAGATGTGAAGTGCGTGATTCCTGACGCCAGCTACGCGCCGATATACCGCGAGGTGGTGGAATTCTGTAAGCAGAAGGGTGCCTTCGATCCCCGTACGATGGGGACGATTCCCAACGTCGGGTTGATGGCCCAGGCAGCCGAAGAATATGGATCCCACGATAAGACCTTCAAGGCAGCCAGTAACGGCACGATCCGCATCGTGGATGCCTCAGGTGCGACGCTCCATGAGCACAAGGTCGAAGAGGGTGATATTTGGCGCGCGTGTCAGGTGAAGGATGCGCCGATTCAAGACTGGGTCAAGTTGGCCGTCACGCGTGCGCGTGCAACCGGCGCTCCGGCGGTCTTCTGGTTGAACAAGGACCGTGCTCATGATGCCGAGTTGATCAAGAAGGTGAATGCCTATTTGCCGAAGCACGATACGACCGGTCTTGAGATCAAGATCATGGCGCCGGCGGATGCGTGCCGTTTCTCAATCGAACGGATGAAGGAAGGCAAGGACACGATTTCCTGCACCGGCAACGTGCTCCGTGACTATCTCACCGACCTGTTCCCGATTCTGGAAATCGGGACCAGCGCCAAGATGCTGTCGATCGTCCCGTTGCTGAACGGCGGCGGGCTGTTTGAGACCGGCGCGGGCGGCTCAGCACCGAAACACGTGCAGCAGTTTGAGGAAGAGGGCTATCTGCGGTGGGACTCGCTCGGCGAGTTTCTGGCCTTGGCCGCATCGCTCGAGCATCTGGCGAAAGTCGGCAACAACCAAGTCGCCAAGATTCTGGCGGACACGTTGGATCAGGCCAACGCGAAGTTCCTGGAAAGCAACAAGTCACCGGCCCGTAAGGTCGGTGAAATCGACAACCGTGGCAGTCACTTCTATCTGGCGATGTACTGGGCGCAGGCCTTGGCCGCGCAGACCGCCGACAAGCGGATTGCGGAGAAGTTCGCAAAGATTGCCAAGGATTTGAGCGACAACGAAAAGAAGATCGACGGCGAATTGCTCGCCGCGCAGGGCAAGCCGCAGGACGTCGGCGGGTACTATCACCCGGACGATGCCAAGGCGTACAAGGCCATGCGGCCGAGCGCGACGCTGAACGCGATCATTGATTCGTTCGCATAGCGACGGTTAGAGGTAAAAAGTGAAAAGTGAGGGGTAGGTGATCACTTACCCCTTACCTTTTACTTCTAACTTCTCACTGGTTTAGGAAAAGAATGGCTCAAGAATCAAACGAGAATGTGATTGATCAGCCCGAGGTGCTCAAACCTCGGATGGTGACGATCGACATTGCCGGCAAGAAGTATGAGGTGCCGGAAGGGATCACCGTCATCAAGGCCATGTGGTACGCCGGCCAGGAAGTCGTCCGCGGCGTCGGCTGTCTCGGGGGGTTCTGCGGGGCCTGCGCAACCTACTATCGGACGAAAGATGATCCCAAGGTCAGAACGTGTCTGGCCTGTCAGACGGCGGTCCAGGACGGCATGTCGTTCACGATGATGCCGCCGTTCCCGGCGCGCAAGGCGCTGTACGATATTCAGAAGCTGCAAGATCCCAAACAAGATCTCTTCAATCTGTATCCCGAAGCCCCACTTTGCCGGAATTGCAACGCTTGCACTGAAGCCTGTCCGCAGAAGATCGACGTGCGTGAAGGGGTGTGGAAGGCGGTTTTCGGCGACTTCCAGAGCGTCTCAGAGATGTTCATGGATTGTGTCATGTGCGGCATGTGCACGCCGGTCTGTATTGCCGACATCGCCCCCAATTTGGTAGCGCTCTATGTCAGCCGTGCGCAGGGGGCGCATTTCACGGAGAAGCCCGCTGGACTCGACCAGCGCATCAAGGAGATCACGGACGGCCGCTTCAACGATGAGTGGAAGAAGATCCTGGCGATGAACGAGAAGGAACTGGCGGATCATTGTGCGACGGTGAAATAAGATTGGGTAAGAGGCTAGGGGCTAGAGGCGAGAGGTTAGAAGTCTTCTCTCCGTGCCCCCTTGCCCCTGGCCTCTCGCCTCGCGCCTGAGAAATTATGGACATCCACGCGCTCCAACAAATCGTGCATCAGACCAGGGATGCGCGCCGCAAGCAGACGATCGCTAAGTTTTCTCCTGCCGACCGCGATCAGTTGATTCACAAATACCATCCGGACTGGCGAGCGAGCGCCTATCGGCCGATCCGATTCGGTCCGAACGAAGGCGACAAGACCGTCGTCGAATTGGCGACCTTGCTTGAGGGGGACAGCTCCCTCGATGGCTCTGCTGACCTGACTCCCCACCATACGACGGATGTACTCGTGATCGGCGGCGGCGGCGCCGGCTGTGCGGCGGCATTGCATGCGCACGGAGCCGGGGCCAAGGTCATCTTGGCAACCAAGCTGCGTCTTGGTGACTCCAACAGCGTGATGGCCCAGGGTGGCATGCAGATCTCTGTGGCGCCGGAGGATTCGCCGGTCACCCATTTCATCGATACGCTCAAGGGCGGCCACATGCAGAACGACCATGACCTGCTCAAGGTGATGGTCGAGGAAGGCCCCTCGATTGCCAAATGGCTGATCGAACTCGGCGTGTTATTCGATCGCCAAGCCGACGGCAATTTGCACGTCAAGAAAGGCGGCGGCAGCTCAAAACCACGTCTCCTGACCTGTTCCGACTATACCGGTCTGGAAATCATGCGGGTGCTGAAGGACGAGGTCATCAACCAGAAGATCCAACTGCTGGAATTCTGCGCGGCCGTCGAATTGCTCAGCGACAATGATGGACGGTGCACCGGGGCGATCCTGAAGGATCTCGACAATCAGCAGCACGTCGTCGTCGCGGCCAAATCGGTCATTCTAGCCACCGGTGGAATAGGCCGGCTGCATATTCAAGGATTCCCCACCAGCAACCATTATGGCGCGACGGGCGACGGGCTGTGTCTCTCGTACCGGATGGGTGCGAAGCTTGACCACATCGATACGTTCCAATATCACCCATCAGGTGCGGTCTATCCCGAGCAATTGATCGGCGCATTGGTGACCGAAGGCATTCGGTCCGAGGGCGGGCAGCTGGTCAACGCCAAGGGTGAACGGTTCGTCAACGAGCTCGATACGCGCGACGTGGTCTCGTCCTCGATCATTCGTGAGTGCGAAGAAGGCCGGGGCATCCGCACGATGTCAGGTCGCGTTGGGGTCTGGCTGGACACGCCGCTGTTGGATGCCGAACATGGACCCGGCACAGTCGAAAAGCATTTCCCCGCCATGATGCTCCAGTTTGAGCGATTCGGCATCGACATCAGCAAAGATCCGGTGCTCATCTATCCGACGCTCCATTATCAAAACGGCGGCGTGAAGATCGATACGAATTCAGAAACGAACGTGAAGAATCTCTTCGTGGCAGGCGAAGCATCAGGTGGGTTACATGGGCGGAATCGGTTGATGGGCAACTCGCTGCTCGATTTGATGGTGTTCGGCAAGCGGTCTGGCCTGACGGCGGCCTCCCGAACCGGGTCGGTCACACAAGGCAAGCTGACGTTGAAGCACCTCGAACGATTCCGAACGGAAGCCAAGAAGCACGGGAATGTCAGCGGTGTCATCTCGCCCATGATCCTGCCGGCGTATACGAGAAAAGTAGGGTGAGGGGACGGCGGCGGAGGCATTTCTTGTGCTCGCCCACCGCGCACGCAAAGCCAATCTGAAATGTCAGGAATCGGGCGGTGCTCGGTGGATGCGCGCAGTAAGAAACGCCTCCGCCGCCGTCCGTAGGAGTGGTGAGGTAGAGAATGAATGTGCATGAATTCCAAGCCAAGTCGTTGTTTGCCCAGTTCGGCGTGCCGGTGCCGCGTGGGAAGGAAATTACCTCTCCGGAAGCGGCGACAGCTTGGGCCAATGAGCTGAACACGCCGGTGTTCGTCGTCAAGGCGCAGATCCATGCCGGAGGACGAGGCAAGGCCGGCGGAGTCAAAATCACGAAGGACAAGAACGCCGTTGCAGGGTTTGCCAAGGAGTTGATCGGGAAGACGCTCGTGACGCATCAGACCGGTCCGAAGGGCCGGCAAGTGCATCGTCTCCTGATGGAAGAAGGCGCGAACATCGCCAAGGAGCTGTATCTCTCGATCCTCGTCGATCGCGACACGGGCTGGCCCACATTTATCGCCAGTACCGAAGGCGGGATGGAAATCGAAGAGGTCGCGGCGCACACGCCGGAAAAGATCATCAAGGAAGCCATCGATCCCGCTGTCGGATTTCAGGGGCATAATGGCCGTAACGTGGCCTTCGCCCTTGGTTTGCAGAATATCGAGCCGGCGGTCATCAATCCATTCGTGAAGATGCTCGACAATCTCTATCGCCTCTTTATGGACAAGCACGCGGCATTGGTCGAGATCAATCCGCTCATCATCACGAAGGAAAAGACGCTCATTGCCCTGGACGGCAAGGTCTCCTTCGACGACAACGGTCTCTTCAAGCACGAAGACGTGCTGAAGATGCGGGATTTGAACGAAGAGGAACCGCTGGAAATCGAAGCGACCGCGAACAATCTGAACTATGTGAAGTTGGATGGTAACATCGGCTGTATGGTGAACGGCGCAGGCCTCGCCATGGCCACCATGGACGTGATCAAGCTGGCCGGTAGCGAGCCGGCGAACTTTTTGGACGTCGGCGGTGGTGCGACGAAAGAAACGGTGGCGGCAGGATTTCGCATTCTCCTGAAAGATCCAAACGTGAAAGGTATCTTCATCAATATTTTTGGTGGGATCGTCCGTTGTGAGCGCATTGCCCATGGCGTGATCGAGGCGGCGAAGGAAGTGAAGATCAACGTGCCGCTCGTGGTGCGATTACAAGGGACGAATGCCGAAGAGGGCCGGAAGTTGTTGGCCGAATCGGGTTTGAAGCTTGAAGTGGCGAACGATTTGTGGGAAGCGGCGCAGAAGATTGTGGGGTTGACGGGAAAAGCGGCGTAGTTAGGAAAGTGCGCCGGGCCGAGTCTCAGTGCTCGCCCACCGCGCACCAAGATTGATGAAATAATTATTAATATGGGCGGTGCTCGGTGGTTGCGCGCAGTATGAGACCCGGCCCGGCACCCTTCTAGAGAAGGAAGGGGAGGAAAAGAGGCGAATCGTGAGCATTCTGGTCAATAAGAATACGCGGGTGGTGGTGCAGGGGATCACGGGCAAGGAAGGTTCGTTCCACGCGACGCAGTGCAAGGCGTACGGGACGAAGGTCGTCGCCGGGGTCACGCCGGGGAAGGCCGGGCAGGAAGTCGAAGGCATTCCCGTGTTCAACACGGTGGCTGATGCCGTGAAGAAGACCGAGGCCGATACCTCGCTCATCTTCGTGCCGCCGCCGTTCTGTGCCGACGCGATTCTGGAAGCCGCCGATGCCGGGGTGAAGCTGGTGATCTGCATCACTGAGGGCATTCCGGTGAACGACATGGTGAAGGTGAAACGGGCGTTACGCGGCCGGGATGTCAGGCTGATCGGCCCCAATTGCCCCGGTGTCATCACGGTCGATGAAGCCAAGATCGGTATCATGCCGGGGTTTATCCATAAAAAAGGCGTCGTCGGCGTGGTCTCCCGCAGTGGGACCCTCACCTATGAGGCTGTCCATCAACTATCCACACTAGGCCTTGGCGAGACGACCTGTGTCGGCATCGGGGGTGATCCGGTGAATGGAACAGGTTTTGTCGATGTGCTCCCGCTCTTTGAGAAGGACCCGGAAACGCAGGCGATTGTCATGATTGGCGAAATCGGCGGGGATGCGGAAGAAAAGGCCGCCGAGTTCATCAAGAAGCACGTCAAGAAGCCGGTTGTGAGTTTCATTGCCGGCATCACGGCACCTCCCGGGCGCCGCATGGGCCATGCCGGTGCGATTATTTCCGGCGGCAAAGGCACGGCGACGGAAAAGATGAAGGCGCTGGAGTCTGCCGGTGTCACTGTCGTGAAGAATCCTGCCGAAATTGGCAACGCGGTCAAGAAGGCGCTAGGTCGATAAATTCTTCACGGCCGGTTCTTCCCGTCGCACATTCCTCCATTCCAATTGCCCGTGTATTGTTCCTGCGGGCTCTCTGTCTGTTTCAGACCGTGCTGCAAGAGTGACGACCACCAGGCCTTTCAATCGGTTATCGGATGGGTTGCGTCGAGATGGGAACGGCCATGAACCGGTGTGGATTGTGGCTTCATTCAGAGGGAAGCAGTCAGTTCCCTCTACGCGGCGGCACTGTTGTGATATTGGATTTACCGATAACTCTAATTTGTTTTATCTATTTTCAAAAATGAAGAGGGAGTTGCTAGTGTTGGCGCCGTCCGCCCTCCGACGTGAGAAGATCATCACTACATGATCGCTCTGGAGGTGGATAGTTGGATGGTCATGCATGCCAATAAGCGCAACAGCCGACGAAATATTGACGGATATCAGGTATCGCGACTCACATTCGTCGAAGAGCATGTTTTCTTTACCTTGGGAGGGCGATGAATGAAAACGAGAATTTCGGCGATGATTGGCCTCCTCTGTGTTCTCGGCTCTCCTCTATCCGCATCAGCGGGTACTGAGCTCCCGAATATCTCGTCCGGGACGATTGAGCCCTATATTTCCTTTATGGCGGGCGTTGCCCTCCCATTCAGTGAGGACGCCACGTTTCGTAATGGCGATGTGGACCGGAACGTCGATTATCAGATGAAGCAGTCGATTGGTGGCAACGCGGGGATCTGGTTTCCAACGAGAAACAAGTTGGCGGGATTCGATCTTGGCACTGAAATCGCCGGTTTTGTATGGTGGCCGGACGTGGCCTGCTGTCGTGAAAATTTTAATGGAGTAACTGATTCGAACGGAGATTTTCAAGGCACCACGACGGAGATCCAAGCTATCTACATCGGTGCCAATGTGCTGATTCGACGACCGATGGCGATTTCCGAAGCCTATCCCAATGGGCGGTGGCACCCGTACGTCGGTGTCGGTGTGGGAGCGCATCAGCTCTCGTATCGACCGGGTGGAACCCGTGGAGTGTCTTTTGCCAATCCTATCGGCGATCAACGGGATACGCAAATCGCGTTTCAAGCGTTGGGCGGAGTGAAGGCGCATATCTTCAAGTACGTGGGAGCGTTTGTTGAGGCGAAGTACATCCATGCCAATCATGAAGAACTGGGGACGGATCGGTTCGGGATTGGCACACCATTTGGCGGTGATCTCACCATAGATCATTATGAATCGCTGATCAGAACGATCCTTGTGCATGCCGGCCTGTCCATTCACTTTGACATCAGGCCGTAGGCGGTTTTCGACTGGATAGCAGAAAATTTCTCTTCTCTTGATACGGTGGAATGGGCAATCAGGTAGAGCCCGTTCCACCGTTTCTGTTTGTTGTAATAGCTAAAGCTTGAAGGGATGAACGGCGGGCAGCTTATGTCTGTTCGGTCGGCAACCGTCGTCTTGGTGAGGCCTGGAGGACTGCAGGCGATTTCTGATGAGAAGCCGAGTCTATGCGACTCTCCAGTAGAACAGTTAGTTGTTCTTCGATGACGCGGTCCAGCCGGTGTCGAGTAAGGGTTGGGAATCGAATGAACTCCACGCCAAACTGATTCCCGCGTGCCCAGCGGATCTTGCCCAATTCGATAAACAATGAGGAAGTGGGATCGGGCAAGATCAGACTCAATCTGACATAGCTTCCCGCCAGTACCGTCCTGTCACAGGTCACAGAACAGCCGGTCAGCGAAAGATTCTGCACTGTCCCTTCGCCTACGAAAGGTGCACCCCCGAACACCACTGGGTAAGTGACGGGGTACCGATGGTATGAACGGAAATTCGTTTCAGTGTCAGACATCTCTGCACCTCCTGACTGTGGTGCAGTG
>VGXE01000079.1 GCA_016873455.1 Nitrospira sp.
GCCGTTACCCGGAGGAACCCATGTCCGCTCCAGCACCCGCACCGACACCTGGCACCCCTGCGGCCGCGCCCCCGCGCCGGCAATTTGTCAATTTTGCCTTCTACAAAGTCGATCCGGCCTGGCGGCGGCTGCCTGAGGACGAACGCACCAAGGGCAAGCAGGAATTCTTGCGGGCCGTCGAAGAGTATACCGGCAAAGTCCTGGTGGTGCCCTATTCCGCCGTGGGCATCCGGGGGGACTGCGACTTCATGCTCTGGCGCATCAGCTACGACCTGGACCTCTTTCAGGACATGACTGCCAAGATGCTGGCCTCGGGGCTCGGCAAGTACCTGACGACGCCCTATTCCTATCTGGCCATGACCAAGCGCTCGATCTACATTGATAACCACAGCCACGAGGGACAAGAAGGCAAGCGGCTGGCGGTGGTCCCGGGCAAGGGCAAGTACATCTTCGTCTATCCGTTCTTGAAGACCCGCGAGTGGTTCTTGCTGACCAAGGCGGCTCGGCAAGGGATGATGGACGAGCATATTGAAGTGGGGCATCGGTTTCCCTCGGTGAAGCTGAACACGACCTATTCGTTTGGGTTGGACGATCAAGAATGGGTGGTGGCGTTCGAGAGCGATAAGCCGGAGGACTTTCTGGACTTGGTGATGGCGTTACGGGAGACGGAAGGCTCGCGCTATACGCTGCGGGACACGCCGATCTTCACCTGCATCCGCAAGAGCCTCAAGGAAACCCTCGATACGCTGGGGGGATGATGCAGAGAGGCTGAGGCCAAGGCGACGGCTGAGGGTATGCCCAAAAAAGAAGACGGCCTTCGGTCTGATGACCGGAGGCCGTTGTCATTTTTGGTATGGGGTTCCCTGTCACCTTGGCGATCGCTTGAGCGCTTGCAGCCGTCACAAACCCTGTGATACCTGTACCACGAGGGTCAGTATCAATGACTTCCAACCTATACCTGTGATCATGGCCGACACGACCGCGCTCTATGCCCTGCGTTTTCCGGACGGGTCTGTGAGCCTCTATATCGACGAACAGTACGCCATGGAACGAGGGATCGATCCCGTCAAACTGGTCCGAGTCGAAATTCCTCGCGACCTGTTCGTCAATGGTTCCGTACAGGATGTACGGGAATATGTCGCACAATATCTTGAGGCGCATCACCAACGAGCAGGTTCGGCATAGGCATATTCACATGACGACGACACCCATGACGCCCCCCCTGACAGCGGAGACAATCGAAACAGTGATCTCGAATTTGCCCGTTCAAGGCCGTGTCGTGCTTAAGCTGTTGCTCCTTCAATATCTGGACGTGACGCATGACGAGATTCTCTTCATGGTCTCCGACCGGCCCGATCCCCGGTGTGTTTCCGGGAAAAAACCCGTCACGACCATGACGCAAGAGTCCATCGCGGCGATGACCAGCCGCCGGGATGAATATCTCCGGCGCGTACGGCTACGGCGGGAACGCACATCGCTGCAATGCACCGCCCTCAGAACCTTGTCTGAAACCGCCGATGCGATGGCGGGATGCGCCGAGTCACTGCTGATAGAGCGCGGTGTGCCGGCCGAGGCAATGACCGGCCTTAAATCTCAAGCCAGAACGGCTCTTCCACAACCGGCGATCCGAGCCCTGCTCACACGATGGGAGAAGGACGATATCTCCGCCGAGGAATTTCAACGATACCGCCTGGCCATCGAACTCCAGACTCTGCTGCGCTACGCCGAACGGTTCAGGAAGCGGCTTGATCAGGCCGAACAAGAGCGACGCACATCCGATCAAACCACGCTCCAGGACCACGAGATCGCCCATATTTGGGGATTGCCCGCCGGCACATTGGCTGCACGAAAAGTGAAATTCTTGTCCCAATATCTCGTCGCACTCCAGTCAAAGTTGTCGGGAATCGCGTTACCAACACAGAGTGCGCCGTCCCTCGACCTGTGGAAAGATACGATCGCTGAGCTCTCCCGCACCCCAATCCAACGTTCCAGGGCTGTCTACGATGGCCTCGAGCAGACCGAATCCGCGCTGATCGACAAGCTGACAGCCTATGTGGCCATTGATGTTCCCGAATCGATCGAGAGCAAGTTCTGGAACTCCCTTGTCTTTGGCGCCAGTTCCAATGCCGTGCACAGCGAACCGACACGCACGCTCTTCGGACTCCAACGATTAATATCCATGCAGCACGACTTTGATCGGAGCCCTGCCGCGCTGAAAGACCTGCTGCTCGCACGAACTGCGCCGATCCCCAAGGAACCGGTTGGTACGCTAGCGGCGCCAGCCGAACCGAGCAAGCCTGAGATCACCGAGCTCCAAAAGCAGATCCTGCATAATTTTCTTGGAGAAGACGCCAGTGGCAGGGGGTCCGATAAGTGGTAATGAGTCTGCCCTTGCGAATCCTCATCGGCAGGATATAATAGTGGCCATGGTCGGAAGATCCCGGTCGGTCGTCACCTCTCATCCATTCACACGCGCGCGCCTGTGTGCCGTGCTGCTCGCACTCATGACGGGCCTCTGGGCTCCGATCTCCTCCGAGCCGAAAGCCTGGGCGATCAGTCTGATTGAAATTGCCGAGCTTGTGGCGCATCCGGAACAATATGACCATCGCGATGTCGTCGTCACCGGAAAGGTGACAAACGTTCAGCTCGCGACCAACCGTCAAGGCCAACCCGCCTATGGATTCCTCCTCCAAGACCAAGCCGGCACGATTAAAGTTGTCAGTCTCGGGCAATTGGAAGTGCGCGAAGGCGACTTTGTGGTCGTTGAAGGCATTTTCAGCCGCCTACGCCAGGTGGGACGGACGGTGATCTACAACGAAATCAAAGCGCTTTCCGTCAAACCGCTGAACAGACTGGATCCGGATTTCGTCGGCTGACTGATTCTTCACACACGTCATTTTCCCCACACCAACCCCGCCAGGGATTTTCTTCGATGAGAGAACGACAATGTCTCGTATGATTCGAATGGTTCACCTCATCATGATCCTTGGAACGTGCGGAGCGGCAGGGTTGGCAGGTTGTACGACACCCGCCCACGTGGGAGAGTATCCACATCAACACAAACTGACCGGCATGACGAAAGCGACCATTCTCGCGTGCGCAGGCGTGCCGAAGAAAGAACTCAGTGCAGGCAACCTCACGATGCTTCGATACTATCGAGAGGCGCCTATCCTTGAAGAGTCACAACCTGTCGGGAAGAGCAGCATATCAACCATCCGCCACGGTTGCTGGGCCACGGTCGTCTTCGCCGATAATCGTGTCGTCGACGTCCGGTACCGTTTTGTACCACCGACCTTCGACGCATCCAACGATTGCGAGGAGATTTTCGACGCCTGCGTCCCCTAGACAAAGCCTTCTCTCGCTGTTCTGAGCGCTCCGGCACCGGCTATCGCGATGGTTCTACGTCACGTCATGACAACAGTCCTCCGCGCTATCCTGCTCTGGTCCCTGGTCGGAACGGCCCTGTTGTTACCGTCGCAGGTGCTGGCGTTGGAAAAATATGGGCGGCCGCTCCCTTCCATGGACAACGCAGATGGCAACGGCCGGGACGCCGAGGAAAGTTTGTTCGCCGGTTATCTTCTTACCGGAGTTCTTGCACACAACCCTTCGTTCTTTGCCAGACCGGACAATTCAGGGCTCGTCGGATTGCGTCACATGCTCCATCTGGAGACGGACCTCTACAAACACTACCTGACCTTCTACACGGACCAGAACTTCTTCTCCGACCGGACCAATGGATGGATCGAGTTGAGCGAGTGGGATGGCACCTACGCCTTGACCGGCGTCGTCGGCCATATGAGCTGGCGCCTGCAATACGAGCGCGATGTCCCACTCGATCGCCGAGGGCTTTCACAAGAATATGCCGATGGGCTTGTGACCGCGAAGTTCCAAGCGGTGCAGGACCTTCCGGCCTGGCGGCGGTTCTTCCCGAACCAAAACTTCACCGCCTATGCCGGAGGCGGCTGGCTTTTTCACAACAGGAATTATTTCGCAAGACCCGACAACAGCGGACGCGCACTCCTCCGCTATGTCGCCCATGCCGATCTCGATCTCTACAAGAACAAAGTCGTCCTGTATGGAGACGTGAATCTCTTCACTGACGGAGATTCTGACAACAAGGCCAATCCGACAGAGCTTGATTGGATCGTGGGATTGGCCTTGCGGTGGCGAAATTCAGAAGTTGCGGTTTACTACGAACAGGATCAGCCGTTAGATCGGGCGGGATTAATACAAAAATACCTGGCTATTCAATTTCGTGTTTCTTTTGACGTCTCCAAAAGGGATTTGGGGCTGGGACGGGCTGCCACCGCACGGGAACCGAACCCATAGTCCACGGGGTTCGTATTCAGCCTCACAGATCTTCAGGATTTGAATGAGGCCAATGCCTCTTCATCCGTGCTGCACAGCTGAAGATTGCCTCCATACACACGGCTGAGCAAATCAAAGCCGCTGGCCTGCAGGGCCTCCTTGACCATTCCCTTTGCGGAAGACAGCTTCATCTCTCCTTGCACAGCGTTCAAGAGCTTGGAAGTCAACATAATAACCCGGATCCCGCCACTGCTGATATAGTCCACCTCGGCCAGGTTAAGGATCAGTTTCTTCGCGCCGGCATCCAGTATCCTCTTCATTTCTTTGTTTCCCTGCTCGGCAGTGGTTGCAGCCAAGCTGCCTTTCATCTTAACAACAGTGATCCCGGCGTTCTCCTGAGAGGTCACCGTCAATGTGTGCTGGGTTTCTGGGTTCATGATTCTACTCCCTTCCGATTTGTGACCTCTCGAAGAGGTGGTCGCCTAGGATTGCTTATGCAAAAGGGATTCTATGCTATCAAACCCGCATGTGTCTTGCCATCGCAAAATAGACCTTCCGGGACTGGCGCCGAGGTGTCAGCTTGATCCCTGAACTCTCGCAATAGCCTCTTCCACGGTAGCCACATATATATTCATGCCCATCACGCCGCTCAACTGGAGTACCGTCCGGGAATGGTCATTTCCTCCACACAGCAGGACTTTCCCACCCGTTCGATTCATCGCCATCACGGTTTTCAAGATGACTCGAAGCCCGATCGAGGAGATGTACTCAATCTGCGAAAGATCGAGCACGATCCGCTTGGCTCCCCGCGCGATGTGGTCGGTCAAAATACGCTCGACTTCTGGCGAGCCGTTCGTGTCAAACCGCCCTTGTGGGGTGACAATGACGACGGCGCCACTCTCACGTGAAACAACAATCATCCTCGTGTCCCCTTGTCCCTTTCCCCCATGTCGTCATGCGACTGGCAGATGGATCAGTCAGAATTCCAAGCCACCATCCGACAGGAGCCGGCTGATCAACCCGCCAGCTTCTTTTTGATGGTCAACACATTGTGCCCGACATCGCGATGATACAACACTTCATCGAACATGGATCGCACTAAATGAATCCCCAACCCGCCGATTTCTCGTTCGTGCAACAACAGCGACAGATCCGGTGGGGCCACAGTCAAAGGGTTAAAGGGAATCCCGTCGTCCGTAATGATCAGCACAACATACCCGTCGCGGACGTCACCCTCCACGACAATCCGATGCTCCGACTGATCGTTAGGGAACGCATATTCGACGACATTGTTGAGCAAATCATCCAACGCCATATTTAACGTGGGGATTAACGGCCTGGCCCCTTCCCACTGCGACACATACCGTTCAAACGCTAACTGCAGGGTGGGAATCGCCGCCAAACGGTTGGGCATCGTTTCGCGGAAAAATCCCGCAGCCGCGCTGGCCGGCGCGATACCGTGATAGCGCAGTCCCAGAATGGTGATGTCGTCCGCCTGTGCCGCCTCGCCGGCAAAGGCCTTCACGGCTCTCATGACATCCGCAATACGATCGATGACTAAGGTCGCCCGAGATTGATCAAGAACCGCCTTTAATCGGTCGTTCCCGAAGAGCTCCCGCCTGACATTATCGGCTTCGGTCACCCCGTCCGTGTAGAACAATAACTCATCCCCTGGCGCCAACCTAGTGACACTTTCCTTGAACGCGATACCTGGCATGGGGCCGACCATGGGTCCGTCCTGTGCCGTCAACCACTCGAACCGCCCATCCCGGCGCTTCAGCAAGGGCTGGTTATGCCCCGCGTTCGTCGTCAACAGCGTGCCGTCGCGGAGATTCAAGATGCCCAAATAAAGCGTGACGAACATACAGCTGTCGTTATCCACGCTGAGCGCATCGTTGACATGGGTGACGATGCTGGCGGGCGAGGGGTCCGACGCCGCCCTGGTCTTCACCATAATCTTGGTCATCGCCATGAACAACGCGGCGGGAACCCCGTTTCCCGAGACATCGCCGATGACGAAACACAATCGATGATCATCGACCATAAAAAAATCATAGAGATCACCGCCCACCTCCATCGCCGGCTCAAGCACGGCATAGAGCTCGATTTCTTTGCGATCTGGAAAGGCCGGGAACACCCGCGGCAGCATGCTTCGTTGAATGTCGCGCCCCACATTGAGCTCTTCTTGCATGCGGGCCTTCGCCGCCTCCACCAAGGCCAGCGAATCGGCCAACCGCGCCTTGGCGTCCTCGGCGGCTTGCTCGGCATTTTTCAAAGCGGTAATGTCGGTGGCGATCGCGACGATGCCGCCATCGTGCGTCCGACTCTCGTTGATCTGCATCCATTCTCCATTGGATCGGTATTGCAAGTACGGCCCGCTGGGATTACGGTGCATCGCCAGACGCATATTGACCCACGAATCGATATCTCCAATCGCCGCTGGAATATCGCCTTGTAATGCGATGCGCCGAATGATGGACTCGAATGAGTCATTGAGCTGCACTTCCGCATCAGGCTGAGACACACCTTCTCGATACTTGCGGTTGCAGATCACCAGACGGTCGTCCGCATCGAACAGTGCGACACCCTGCGGGACGCTTTCGATAGCCGCGATCATTCGTGCATGGGTGTCGCGAGCCAATTCGGACGCCGTCGTCACGTGCCGATCGATTATGGCCAATAGCGTCGAGAACGACACCGCAACCAGGGCAAGCAGATCCACTTCAATTCCCGGCGTCGAGGCATGGACCTCGACACTCGGAACACTGTACGCCGGCATCATCCCGGCGAAGTGGGCGCCGGATAGAGCCAGTCCCATCGCGCTTGCCTTTTCAGTGACTCGCCAGCCTCCATAGGTGATGTTCCATGCGCCAAGCCCAATCACGACCATGCCCAGGAGTATGATGACCGCACCTGACAGCGCCAATTGGGCCATGTTCGTGTACAGATCAATCCAGGAATGCGTCGCCAGCATGGTGGTGAAATGAGCCAGCACCATGGAGGCACCCATTACCACGCCGCCGGATACCAGCCGGATTGGACTCGCGCTAACGCTGCCAATGAGGTACACGGCAACAGCCCCTGCGCCGACGGCAGGAAGAATGGATAGGCCGGTAAACGCCATATCCAGCGCGGATACTTCCGGCCGGCAGAACGCCAAATTACCAATAAAGTGGATCGCCCAGATCTCAAGGCCGGCAGCGACCGCACCGATGGTCAGCCATTGCGTCTTCACATGGCTCTGATCGGTGGCACGCATCCGCTCGGCAATGCTGAGGATGACGTACGAGGCCGCACCGCCGAGCAACATCGACGAGACGGCCAGGACCGGATCGCAAATCTTCAGCAGCGTGAACATCCACTCTGGAGTAATTGAGGCGACCGCAGAAGAGTTCATGAATAGCGCCTTTGGCACCAGGACCGCGACCCATTGCAGGAATAGCTGTGCCTGCCTGGAACGGGCGTATCACCTATCACGTTGATCATGATCTCGCAAGCCAGAGCGGCTAGAGAAAGACACATGGATGTATCCCATGACTTTCCGCTAGACTGGCATCTCCGGAAACAAGAGATCAGCTGTGACATCCCTGACCGATCCCATCCCTGGCCGCGAGAAACCACCGGGTTTCGTGCAAGTCACGAAATCCGGCTGTCTCTACTTTCTCATCACATTGGGGGCAGGGTTCGTTCTCGAGGTCATCCGGCTGCAAGTCGTGGCCCTGCACGTGAGCGAAAAGGTTGCCGGGATGCTGGAGATTCCCAACACACTTCTCGCCACCATCATCGGAGCGCGATGGGCAGTCGACCGATGTGCCCTGCCACCTCTCCCAGGCATTCGCCTCGGGGTCGGACTGATCGCCCTTGTTCTTTGGCTCATCGGAGAATGGGCAGTCGTCCTGCCCCTTCATGATCTGTCTTTGAGTGAATACCTCGACAAAACTGAATCCGTCGCAGGAATCGCCCCCCTCGGAGCCCTTGCCGTCTTGATCGTCATGCCCTTTCTGGCCGGTTACCGCTGGGAACGGTGAGTCTTCTTTACGGAGATGGCTCGTGTGAAATCACCCTGGGAGCTTGGAGGCGGGCGAGACTGTCCGGCCACAGAGCAGCCGGGTCATTGCTGAAAATGTCGACTCCCTCAAGCGGCAACACTCCCCAGGACCCTTGACGCATTTCGAATTCCAGTTGTCCAGGGGCCCAGCCGGCAAATCCGGCAAAGGCCCTGAACACCTCGTTCGGCTTCGCCTCAGTAAGAACCCGTTCCAGCAGCGCCGGTGCGCTCCCAACGTATAATCCGTCGACCACCGGTCGTGCGTCTCCGGCCGGCTCCTTCAACCGGAATAACAGAAGCAGGCGTGTGGGTTCCACCGGTCCACCAACAAACAGCCGGTGGTCGGTCCCCTTGAGCGCCGTAAGATTTGGCAAGGCTTGAGAGAGCCGCACGCTTGTCGAACGGTTCAGCACGAGACCGAGCGTGCCTTCAGCTCCGTGTTTGATGAGCAGCAACACTGTGTGGTCAAAATTCGGATCAGTCAGCACCGGGCTGGCAACGAGGAGCATGCCTTGGGTCACCGGCGATGGCAGGAAGGCCCCTTCCGCCCTGGCTGACCCAACAGGGAGAACGGTCAGGAGTCCGGCACAGAGACATGCCTGAAACGTGCTCCGCGCGAGGTCTTGTCAATAGGTGTGTAAATGAGGTTCAGGCGGCGGTCCTCTCGGACTGATCGTTTCTGTCGCGGTTCACACTTCCTGACCGTCTCATTTTCC
>VGXE01000080.1 GCA_016873455.1 Nitrospira sp.
AAGTGAGGCGGAGCGCGCGCGCAACCGCACCAAGTCGAAAGTGCGGGCGAAAGTGGACCATGCGTTCTTGGTGATCAAGCGGATCTTCGGCTGGGCCAAGGTCCGCTATCGGGGGCTGGCGAAGAACACCCACTGGCTCCAGATCAGCTGCGGCTTGGCAAATCTGTACATGGCGCGGCGGCGCGTGTTGGCGGGAGTCTAGCGGATGGGTGTGCGAACAAGGCTCCGGGCGGCCCGACAGCGGGCGATACCCGAGGCGGACGCTCCCGGCCTAGCGAATTTCCAGCAGAGTACCTGTGGTGCTCCATTCAGAAACAGAGTTCTTCGTGTAAACGTGAATTAATCAGACCTTCCTTAGGTATCTTCCCGGCGGATCAACACGCGGTAGGCCTGCTCAAGGCGCTCTTGCGCCAAGACCGTGTGCCCTTCGTTTTCAACACTACGGGGGACATTCCGAATCGGGTCCCCATCATCTAACAACACGGAGAGCACCTGGCCCTCCTCCATGGTTTCAAGCTTGAGCTTTGTTTTGACAAAGTTGTAGGGACAAATCACCCCTCGAAGATCCAGCTCGACATCGGATGCGAGAGCCGACTGCTCAGGCTCTTTCTCATTCATGGATGGTTCCTCGTCTCACTCGCGATAAAAAAGGGGGCAGCCGAAGCCGCCCCCTTGTGAACACCCACTGCGCACGAAAAGCTTATTGCGCACCCTTGACGAGATTCGGCTTATTCATATCAGAACCATAGTCTGACTTGGTCTGCGTCTGATACCCCCACCCCGGCTGCGGCTCGCAGTTCCAGCAGGGAGCAGACCCGGTATACTCACCGATGGATGTATCGATCGTTCCCGTCACTTTCCCCGGCAACACGGCTCCAGGAATTCCGCCGGTCACTCCGCCGCCGGTGACGGCGATGGCACGGTCGTTCAGCGGGTCTGGACGCTGGCCAAGTCCGCCAAATCCCTTTCGCGTTGCCACCACGTTCGTCACGTAGACTTCCAGAACAATCTTTCTGCCAACCCCATACGGCTGGTCCTTGCTGGTCTCTTCCTCAACCTGGACGGTGACTTCATCGCCGACGTTGAGCTCTCGAATCGCCTGCATGTTCGACCGATCCGACAACTGCAAGGGCACGATCGTACGGGCACCATAACCCGCCTTGCCTTCCTGTCCCTCATCCTGCATGCGGCCTGCTCCGCCGGTCTCGACCATCAGCTTCCGCTGGGGCAAATCAAGGGCGAAGACACGGCCCATCACAGTCTCAGGCTGAGACAAGCGATCGAGAAAGGTATTCCGATCGAACGCCTGAACGCGGTTTGCGCTGCCGGACACGTCGCCGACACCGGTCCCGACACCGAGGGACGATCCGCCAGATGATTGTTGCAAGCGCTCTTGCGCCGCTGCAACGCTCACAGAGCCGACAAAAAGGACTGCGGCTCCCAGTGCCAACACCTTACGCATGTGCTGCCTCCTTGTGAGTTAATAGAAAACACGCTTGGAAGATAGACGGCCTGACAATAGCTGGTCTTGTACACACAGGGTGACAAATCTGGTTTTCTGAATCGAATTGCTTCAAGAACTTAGGACAACCGCCCCATCCTGTCAAGAGAGTAGTGCCTCGGCACGGCGGATCTCGACAAATCCGCAACCCATACGATACCGCGCTGCTTGGTGCCCAGAGGGAGGGTCGAACTCCCACTCTCTTGCGAGAACCGGATTTTGAGTCCGGCGCGTCTGCCAGTTCCGCCATCCGGGCATACTCGTCACTCAGGACACGGCAGAGCGCCTTTCTAGCATGCCTCCTGCCACGGGTCAATCAGCATGGCCTCTTTTCTTCAAAGAGACCGGTCTGCTAGAATGCGCATCGGTTCACACCATCGGACACAATACAAACAAAGGAGTGCGCGGACATGGCAGACGTGGCATGTGTCACCTGCGGACAGACGGGAGAAGCCATTACCGCTCCCCTCTTTCTCGGCAAGCTCGAAGCGGAGGTAAAAGCGAAGGTCTGCACGGGCTGCTGGAAGAAATGGGAAGGGATGCGGGTCATGGTCATCAATGAATACCAAGTCAATCTCGGCGACGAAAGCGGACGCGACCTGGTCCGTAAGCAAATGAAGGCATTTTTGAAGTTGGGCGAACAGGCCGACTCCTCCAAGATTGCGGAGAACTACCGCCCACCAAGCGCATGAGCAAACCGGTTACGCCCGTCTGACACCAGCACGGCAAGGTCTCTGAAAAAGATTTTCCCTGTGATGTCGCCGAGTTCGTTGACATCCCGAATTCGGAAGTGATACATATTATTGTTTTTACTGTTCCCCCTCCTCGCATCGAGAGGGACGAAGGAATCGTAGAAGGGCTCCGTACGGCATGATTACGCAGATGCACGTAAAGGGGTTGATGTTCGACCCCTATAATAACGCCTACATCGTCATCTTGAGAGATGAGGACCAATCGGAGATGCTGCCCATTTGGGTTGGGAAGTCTGAAGCCAGTTCGATCAGCCTGGCCTTGGAAAGCGTGGCGCCTCCCCGGCCGATGACCCATGACTTCATGAAGGGGTACCTGGACGCCGTCAACGCCAAGGTGATCAGTGTCGTCATTACTGATTTGAATGAGAATACCTATTACGCGAAGATCCATTTGACCTACGAAGATTCTGAATATACGGTAGACTCCAGGCCCAGCGACGCCATTGCGTTGGCACTCCGGTCACAAGCTCCGATCTTTGCGAATGAATCGGTCATCCGGAAGCAGACCTCGGAAGAACTTGATCAATGGCTCGAAAATTTGAAGCCTGAAGACTTTGGAAAGCTGGATTCCTGACACGCACACTATGCAGGAACATACATCTCATACCGCCGAGTCGCTGCTCGAACTGACCGTTGATCGGGTCGTCGAAGATCCCGATACGGACACGAGGATTCTCGTATTGTCTCGCACCGACGGCAAAACAGAATTGTTCATGATCTGGATCGGCGCGGCGGAAGGTGAATCGATCCGGCGAGCGTTGGACACGTCGGTGACGCCGCGGCCCATGAGTCACGATCTGATCAAGAGCTTCGGCGAACACTTCGGCGTGAAAACCGAGCGAGTGGTTCTCACCGATGTCAAAAGCAGCACCTATTTTGCGACAGTCTATCTAGAAAGCAACGGCGTCACCCGCACCATCGACGCCAGACCCAGCGACGCCATCGCGTTGGCGCTCCGCTGCCAGGCACCGATGTATGTCACCCAGGATGTCTGGGACCGCCGTAGCGGACAAAATCTTGACGCATGGCTGTCGAAGCTTGCCACGAAGAATATCGGGACCCAAGAAGTGTAGGCATCATTTCATTCATTTTTTGCGAGAGGTGGAGACAGTGTCATGACGTATCTCGAAAAACCAGCCGACGTGAAAGAAACCTGGCATCTCGTGAATGCCGAAGGCAAGACACTCGGACGTCTGGCCGCCCGGGTGGCCGCTGTCCTGAGAGGTAAACACCGGCCGACGTTCACGCCGAACGTCGACATGGGTGACCATGTGGTCATCATCAATGCGGAAAAGATTCATCTGACCGGCAGCAAGATGGAAGACAAGCTGTACCGGCACCACACCGGGTATCCCGGCGGCCTCAAGACCGCCACGGCGGAGCATGTGTTCCGGAAAGATCCCACGGAGCTGCTGACACGCGCGATCGAAGGGATGCTTCCCAAAAATCCGCTTGGGAACGGCATGGCGAAGAAGCTGCGGGTCTACACCGGCCCCAACCATCCGCACCAGGCACAAAAGCCGGAACCGATTACCCTATAAATCAACGGAGACTACTCAGTCACGAAAACACAACTACGTTGCTGGATGTTCAAAATGGCCGTCCAGCGAGGCCGCAGCGAGCGAAGTGGCGAGGCATACATTGAGCCGTATGTTGAGCCGCTGAGCGATGCGAGAACAAAGCTGGCGGACTTTTTCAACATCCTGTGAAAAGAGCGAAGGAGGCAACTCGAGATGGCAACAGCCACACAGTACGCAACAGGTCGAAGAAAATGCGCAGTAGCCCGGGCATGGGTCACCGGAACTGCGGGTGAGATTACGATCAATGACAAGCCGCTGGAGAAGGTCTTCCCCCGCCTCACCCTCAGGCAAATCATCCAGCTCCCGCTCGAAATGGCAGGACTCATGGGGAAGTATTCGATCAGCGCCACCGTGTACGGCGGTGGACCGGCAGGACAAGCCGGCGCACTGCGTCACGCGATTGCACGCGCGCTCGTTGCGATGACGCCCGCCACGCGGCCGCCCCTCAAGAAAGAGGGATTGCTCACGAGAGACTCTCGCGTGAAAGAACGAAAGAAGTACGGACAAAAGGGCGCTCGCAAGCGCTTCCAGTACTCCAAGCGGTAAGGGTTCACAGGAGCCGACACATGAAAAAGGGAAGGCTCCTCGCCTTCCCTTTTTTGTGCCCGAGTGCGTCGGTATTATCTCGTTCAACACACAGGTCGCGCCATGGCCAAAAAATTTCGCATCGCCATCGCCGGCGCCAGCGGCTACGCCGGTGCCGAGCTTGTCAGGCTCGCCGCCGCCCATCCCTATTATGACATCACGGCGGTGACGTCTGAGAAATCAGCCGGCCAACCGGTCGCATCCGTCTTCCCCAGTCTCACCGGCATCGTGGAACATCGCTTCGAGGCACTGGCTCCGGAAGCCTTGGCTGAACGGGCGGACGCAGTGTTCCTGGCACTGCCCCACACAAAGTCGCAAGACCCGGTGGCCACCTGTATCAAAGCCGGCAAACTGGTGGTCGATCTGAGCGCAGACTATCGGCTCAAAGATGCGGCGACGTACGAAACTTGGTACAAGACCCCGCACCTCCATCCGCACTTGCTGCGAGACGCGGTCTATGGATTACCGGAATTGCACCGGGACGCGATCGCCAAGGCCACACTCGTTGCCTCGCCGGGATGTTATCCAACCGCGGCGATCTTGCAGTTGGCCCCGTTGATTGCCAAAGGATTAGTCCAGCCGGATACGATTGTCATCGACGCCAAATCCGGAATCTCCGGAGCCGGACGGAGTCCGGCCCTGCCCTATCATTTTCCGGAAGCCCACGAGTCGTTGGAACCGTACAAGATCGGGCAGCACCGCCACATTCCGGAAATCGAACAGGAGCTTTCAACGGTAATCGGGAGAACCGTCACAGTTACGTTTACGCCTCACTTGGTGCCGATGAACCGGGGCATCTTGAGCACGGCCTATTGCAAACTCCTGAGAGATGTCCCGTTAGCCGATCTCCGTTCACTCTATAAAGAGTTCTATAAGAGCGAACGGTTCGTTCGTCTGTATGAAGACATCGTGCCCAATCCACGCTATATCAAGGGCTCGAACTTTTGCGATGTGGGAGTCTATGCGGATCCACGCGCAGGCTGGGTCGTGACGGTTGCCGCCGTCGACAATCTCGTGAAGGGCGCGGCCGGCCAAGCCATTCAAGCGATGAACCTGATGATGGGGATTCCGGAAGAGAGCGGCCTCACCATGCCAAGCAGCTATCCGTAATAACTGAACCTCTTACTTCAGAATCACTTCCTAAACAGCTAAAAACACACAATGAAGCACGATCATTCAGCCGGCGTCACCGCCCCGCTCGGCTTTCAGGCAGCCGGTATCCACTGCGGAATCAAGAAACCCGGCATTCCCGATCTGGCGCTGGTCGTCTCGGAGGTTACGGGCCCCATCGCCGGCGTCTTTACGCAAAATCGTGTGGCGGCCGCGCCGGTCGTCCTCGACCGGCTCCACCTTCGCCACCGCCAAGGCCGGGCGATTGTGGTCAACAGCGGAAACGCCAATGCCTGCACCGGGGCACGAGGGCTTGCTGCGGCAAAGAAAATGGCGACGGTTGTCGCACAGCACCTTTCGATTCCAGTGCATCAGGTCTTCGTCGGATCGACCGGCGTCATCGGCCGAGTGTTGCCCATCGATCGGATCGAGACCGGCCTTCCGACCTTAATTTCTCAACTGAGTAGTCGTGGCGGACCACAAGCCGCCAAGGCCATTCTGACGACCGATCTCCGTCCGAAGACCGTCGTTGTTCACGGAACGATCGGTGGCCGGACAGTCACGATCGGTGGCATGGCCAAAGGCTCCGGCATGATTCATCCCAACATGGCGACCATGCTGGCCTACCTGACAACCGATGCCGCAATCGCACCGGCCTCGCTCCAATCTGCGCTGAAGAGCGCCGTCGATCAGTCGTTCAATTGCATCAGTGTAGACGGTGACACCAGTACCAACGATACCGTCCTCTGTCTCGCCAACGGACTGGCCAAGAATGCGCAGATTCGAAAAGGGACTCCGAGTTATCAGCGGTTCGTGCGGCTGTTAACCGAAGCGGCCGAACAACTGGCCTTATCGATCTGCCGCGACGGCGAAGGTGTGACAAAAGTCGTGAAGATCGCAGTGGCGGGTGCCAAGACAGTCGCAGCCGCGAAGCAAGTCGCCTCCACGATCGCGACATCCAATCTTGTGAAAACTGCACTATTTGGGGAAGACGCCAACTGGGGACGCGTCATGGGCGCAATCGGCCGGTCCGGCGTCCCGATCAATCCCGACACAGTGACGGTGCGCTTCGGTGATGTTCTCATGGTCAAACACGGCATCGGCGTGGGACTCGCCGCTGAACGGAAGATTGCGAAGGTGTTTAAGCAAAAGGAATTTACGATCTCCGTTCACTTGGGGCAGGGCCCTGCCCACGCGCATATGTGGACCACCGACCTCTCGTATGACTATGTCCGTATCAACGCAAGCTATCGCTCGTAGCAACATCTCTCGACAGCAGCCGGCTTAGCGTCGGTCGCTCACCTCTCCAATGGATTGCTCCAGCCTTTCCCGTAAAGAACGTGCACGTATTGTCTGAACCCGCGCGCTCAAGAGAGTTGTTGACCCTGGCTAACTCAGTCCCCTCCCCGCTTCATCTCATTCCTGATCTCTTTTTCATCCACCATCAGCCATTAGCCATCGGCCTTTCTCTCATCGAGATACGCTTCACGTTTCACGAGATACGTAGCGCATGTCTCGACTAAGGCCGAACGGACAATCCCTTCGGCTCTATTGCGCTAGAGCTGTTGGAACCACACCGTTAGAGGGATGGAATACTTTTAGAGGCCGGTGCTACCGTCCGTCCCGCTTGCATAAGGGAGACGAGTCGTTTCATGACAGACTCGACTCACGATCACTTCCATGAGAGTGAGGTTCAAAATGGCTGCACCGCAAAATATCTACGCGTTCAATCTCAACGTCGCTCTCGCCGCAGCCGAACGCTGGGCGAAGCGTGAATACCACCACCGCCAGTTCGAGGTCGCGTCAAAAACAAAACGGTACTCCGGTCTGGATACCCCCGAACGCCTAGCAGCCAGAGCCAATCGCTTGCTCCGCAAACTGCGCGACGCGGCCCCCCTGGAAGCCGAGTCGATCAGTCGAGACATAGCCGGAGCCGAAGTAACCGCTGAGACCGCCAGCGACGAATTGCTGGAACGCGTCATCGGGAAAACCCGAGATTTCCTGTTCGTCGATTTCTTGGAAAAAGGGCTCGTGGCCAGTCGATCGGTCGGCCGCGTCGTCACGAAGCTGGGCAACGGCCGGTTCTCCTACGGAACCGGCTTCATGGTCTCTCCGAAGTTGTTATTAACGAATCACCACGTGTTGCCGTCTGCCGAAGAGGCCGGTCAGAGCACCATTGAATTCAATTATCAACGAGACCGCTTCGGCCGCGACCTGACCGCGCAGTCATTCCAGCTGGACCCCGCCACGTTCTTTTTGAACGACAAGATACTCGATTTTGCGCTCGTCGCCGTCGGCCCGGCTGGAAAAAGCGCAGCTCTAGGTCAATATTTATGGTGCCCGCTCAGACCCGACGCCGGGAAGGTTATCGGCGGAGAACCTATCAATATCATCCAGCATCCGAAGGGTGACCGCAAACAAGTAGTGGTGCGCGAGAACCGGCTCATCGATTCACTCGATGGCGCCGACCTCTTCTACCACTACGAAGCCGATACCGAACCGGGCTCCTCCGGCTCCCCTGTCTTCAATGACCAGTGGGAAGTCGTTGCTATCCACCATAGCGGCGTACCCAAGCAAAATGCCAACGGCGATTTCCTCGACATCGACGGCGGAATCTGGCGGAAGGGAGACGATCCATCACGGCTCAATTGGGTGGCCAATGAAGGAGTGCGGATCTCGAAACTGGTTCAACACATCGCCGGCGCCAACGTTCAAGGTGTGGAACAGAAGCGGTTAGTCCGTGAGTTGTTGGATGCGAAAGCACCGGATGGCGGGATGGAATCTACCGTGCAACCGGACCGTCCCTTATCATCCGAGCCGCGCAACTCCGATTCACCTGCGCACACAGTCACCGTAACCGTCCCAATCCGTATTGCAGTGAGTCTCGGCGAACCGGAATGTGCATTCAAGATCCTAGCGCAACAGTTGGGCAAAGGCATGAGCGGGACTATGCCAGTTCAAAATCTTTCGGGGCCGATCGTTGAACATCGCCTGGATCCGTTTGATCTCGGCACGAGAGATCTGCGCAAACCGTGTCCCTTTAGGAAAG
>VGXE01000081.1 GCA_016873455.1 Nitrospira sp.
GCTCGATCTTCTCGTAGTCCTTCGGATCAGCAAAGGTCAACGCCAAGATCCCCTGTTTCTTCAAATTGGTCTCGTGAATACGCGCAAAACTCTTCGTGATCACCACACGCACATTGAGGAACCGTGGTGACATCGCCGCATGCTCGCGGCTGCTCCCCTCGCCATAATTCTCGTCACCGATCACGATCGATCCGATCCCCTTCGCCTTGTAGGCCCTGGCAATCTGCGCGATAGTGAGGTTCGATTCGCCCGTCAGGACGTTCGTGCCTTTACCCGGCTCCGAGGCAAACGCGCTGTTGGCACCAAGGAACATGTTGTCGCTGATCTTGTCCAGATGGCCGCGAAACTTGAGCCACGGACCGGCCGGTGAAATGTGGTCGGTCGTGGTCTTGCCCTTGGTCTTAATCAAGAGCGGGAGCTTGTCGAAATCCTTCCCGTCCCACTTCGGAAACGGCTGCAAGACTTGCAATCGCTCGCTGGTCGGCGGAATGTCCACCGTGAGCTTCGAGCCATCTTCCGCCGGCGCGACAAAGCCTTCTTCACCCTTGGCAAAACCCTTGGCCGGCAACTCTTCACCAACCGGGGCCTGGAGCTTGAACTCCTTGCCGTCGGCACCCTTCACCGTCTGATTCACCGGATCGAAACCGAGATCGCCGGTGATCGCATAGGCCGTCACCACTTCCGGGCTCGCTAAGAATGAGAGGGTTTCATTGATGCCGTCGTTTCGGCCTGGGAAGTTCCGGTTGAAGGAGCTGACGATCGAATCGGCCTTCCCTTTCACCCCGTCCGCACGCTTCCACTGACCGATGCAGGGGCCGCAGGAGTTCGACAACACCGTACCGCCAAGCTTTTCGAACGTGTCCAGGAACCCATCGCGCTTCATCGTGTGATAGATCCGCTCGGAGCCCGGCGACACGAGGAAGGAGGCCTTTGCCTTCAACCCCGCCTTCAGTGCCTGCTGCGCGACGTGAGCCGATCGGCTGATGTCTTCGTAGGATGAATTGGTGCAACTGCCGATCAGGGCAGCCTTCAGCTCGACCGGATAGCCCTTCTCTTGCGCTTCGGCCTTCAGCTTCGAAATCGGCCGCGCCAGGTCCGGTGTATGCGGACCCACCACATGCGGTTCCAACTTTGACAGATCGATTTCAACGATCTGGTCATAGTACTTTTCCGGCGACTGCATCACTTCGGGATCGGCCGTCAGCAACGCCTTGTTCGCCGATGCCAGCTTGGCCAGATCAGCACGGTCTGTAATATTCATATAGTCGACCATCTTCTGGTCGAAGGGGAACACCGACGTCGTGGCACCAAGCTCGGCACCCATATTACAGATGGTACCCTTGCCGGTGGCGCTGATCGTCTCGGCTCCAGGCCCGAAGTATTCGACGATCTTATTGGTTCCACCCTTGACCGTGAGCAGGCCGCAGAGATAGAGAATCACATCCTTTGGGGACGCCCAGCCGCTCAACTTGCCGGTCAACTTAATCCCGATCAGTTTTGGATGAAGCACTTCCCACGGCAGACCTGCCATCACTTCACCGGCATCCGCCCCGCCGACGCCGATCGCCAACCCACCCAACCCGCCGCCGTTCGGCGTGTGCGAGTCGGTCCCGATGATCAAGCAGCCAGGAAACGCGTAGTTCTCCAAGACGACCTGGTGGATGATCCCGGCACCCGGCTTCCAGAATCCGATCCCATACTTCTTCGCCGCGGACGCCAGGAAGTTATAGACTTCCTTGTTTTCATCCATCGCGCGCAGGAGGTCCTTCTCCGACCCCATTTCCGCACGAATCAGGTGGTCGCAGTGGATGGTGCTCGGTACCGCCGCCTTCTGCTTATTGGCCTGCATGAATTGCAACACGGCCATCTGCGCCGTGGCATCCTGCATCGCCACACGATCAGGACGCAGCGCCAACATGGCTTTTCCCCGCTCCCACGCCTGGGTCTCGAAGTTGTCGGCGTGCGAGACCAGCACCTTCTCCGACAGAGTCAAGGGGCGACCAAATTTTGTCCGGGCCTTCTCGAAGATGCCCGGCATCTTGGCATAAAGACTTTTCGCGAGATCCATAGACATATAAAACCTCAATGTTGAGTGTTTAACGTTGAATGATGAATGGGAGTCCCTCCGACTAATTCAACATTCATCATGTATCATTCAAAATTTCATTTAAGAGGCGGCACTTCTCTCCGTTTGGGCGCCGCGTAATTCACCAAGTAATCGAACAGCCGGATCAAGCGGCTGTCCTGGCGTTTTTGATCGACCCAATGGCCGATCAATCCGATCGTGCGCGACAGGATGAAGAAGCCGTTTAAACTATCGACCGGAAATCCGATATCGACCAACACGGCCGCCATGGTGCCGTCTACATTCAGAATCAGATTGTCTTTCTTCGCCGCCGTCACCTGTTCGACTTGCAAGGCGAAATCGAGGCATGGCGTCTTGATGTTCAGGCTCTTCACATAGCCCACGAGTTCCTTCACGCGCTTGTCCGGATTGCGCAGGCTCTTCACGCGGTGACCGATGCCGGGGACCGGACCATGATTCTTCTTCATGTAGGTCAAGAATTCATCTACCGACATCTTATTATCAACCGCATACTTAAAGAAACGACCGGCGTCCGTCACAGCGCCGCCGAAGCGCGGACCGATCATGATGAGGCCGGCAGCAACCGACTGCGACAAGCCGATTCCCGCGCAAGCCGCAAGGATCGTCCCATAGGCACCGCTGACGCAAGGGCCATGATCGGCCGAGAGCATCATGATGCGCTTGATGATTTCTGCATCCTGTTTGGAAATCAGCCGTTTGTCCCAGAGCAAGCCGATGACATGCGGAACTTCATAGCCCTTATTGATCAGTTCGGAGGCCGGATACCCGTCATAGCAGGGTTCGTCGCCGCGGTCGTCGCTGATCGTCGTACGGATCAGCGGCGCGACGATGACTTCATCCGCCTTCATCGCCTCTTCGACCGTCTTGGGCAACTTCGGCAGGCTCGCGGGCTCGACGACTTCCTTGACCTGTCCGGACTTCAGCAGTTCCTGGTAGGTCTCCTTGATCGCTGGACCCAAGGCACCGAATGTTGGGGGGACGATGGCACCGGCTTTCTTGAGTGCGTCCGACTTGGACCGGGCCGACCCTTCGCCCTTCATGCCTTCCTTTGCACCGGCATGGCCGAACTTCATACCCTTCGGCAAGCTTTCTTGGCAGAATCCGGAGACGACGCCGATCAATTTGACCCGGCGCTTCTTGGCTCCGTACCATTCAGCCGCCCGCTCTTCGAGGTCGCCGCCCATTTCACCGACGATGACGACCGCCTTGGTCTGCGGATCGTTCTCGAACATTTCCAGATAACTGACGTAGTCGGTACCGGGATAGGCATCGCCCCCGATCCCGATCGCCGTCGTAATGCCGTCCGCAAACTGTGAGCAGATCCAGATGATTTCGTTGGACAACCCGCCAGACTTGGTGATGACGCCGAATGACCCTTCGCGATAGAGCTTGGAGAGCACCAGGTTGTCGAATGCCCCGCCGATCACGCCCAGGCGGCACGAGCCGGCCGAGATGATTCCGATCGAAGAAGGCCCGTTAAACACCTTGCCCAATTTACGCGCATGGGCACCGAGGATCTTCGCGTCCTTCTCAGGCACACCCTCGGTGATCATCGACACGACCTTGATATGGGAATCGTCGAGCGCTTCCATGCCGCCCTTCATCGCGCGATCCGCACCGATGTAGACGAGACTGGTGTTGATCGTCGGATGGTTTTTCGTCGCTTCGGCAATCGACTTATAGACCGGGATCGCCAGCAACCCGCTGCCGTAGGGGATCTCGTTGGTCTTGCCGGCATCGGGAGGATAGACGAACGCTTCGACATTGAGTGGACGCTTGATCAGGTAGCAGAACTCCGCCATCCGGCGGGCCGCGTTGACACCCGCTTGACCGCCCTGAATCACCACCCGGGTATCTTTGTTAGCCAGAATACTCATCGGAATCTCCTCTTCTTAAAACAGTGAACAGTGATGGGTGATCGGTGATGAGTAGAGATGAGCCGGGCTGCAATTCCGGACCCATCACTCATCACACTTCACGCTTCACTTCCCCTGCAGCGCTTTATCGACGATGTCCGTCAGCGGGGTGTAGCGGTCGAAGACGTTGATATCGAAGCCCTCGTCCTTCAGCGCGCGCATGGCATCGAGCCCTTCTTTCTCTCGTGGCCCGCCGCGGCGCACCCAAATCTTGACGTCCTTCAACTTGCCGTCGCTCTTCGCCTTGCGGAATCCGTTGATGATGCCACCAAACGTCTTTTTGACGTCGGTGAAATTCGCAATGGCGCCGCCGACGATGATGTTCTTGATGCCGGGCAAGGAACAAATTTTCTCCGTCAGCACTTCCACGGCCCAATCGGGCGGATCACCCGAATACTCGGCATAATTCGCCAACTTGCCGCCGCGCGCGACCACGGCATCGGAGTAATACACGCTCGCGCCGCCGCCGGCCGGAAGCATCGCCGTATCGCCGCCGGGAATTTCGATGAACTTGACCGAACCCTTGATCTTACTGTCCACCGCCATCACTTCCAGCTCCTGCTTGCTGTAGGCGCGGCCGAATTCAGCAGCAAAGGCAAAGTTCCAATCGGGATGGCGGAACTTGGCATCGCCATCGAGCAACGTGACCGCATCGAGCGCCACCAGTTCCCCATCACTTTCACGGGTGACCACAGGATTCACTTCAAGGTACTGCGCATCCTCGCTGTCGAAACACGTGAACATTTTCCCGGCAAAGTCGGCCATCTTCTTGGTGAGTGGGCCGGCAAAGCCTGCGTCCTTCGAAAGCTTTTCGAGCGCATCGGGACTGGGCGTCTGCCCCACTTCCAGGCAAAGGCGCTTCACACGATCCCAATTCGATTCGACTTCGATCCCGCCGCAATTGGCAACGAGAATTTCTGTGCCTTCGCGGGTGGATTTCACCGCGCAATAATATTCTTCCTTGTGGGCGATCATCTCTGACACGATAACTTGCGACACCGTGATGCTGCCGACTTGACGGCCGATCATCTCTTTCGTGGCCGCGACGGCGCCGTTGAGATCGAGCCCGACCTTCACGAGCCCCAGCTTAAACCGCGAGCCGAGCGCTTCGTGGGCTTTCGCCACGAGCTTCGACGTCTTCATCCAATCATTGGCTTGTCCCAACTTTGCAAGTTCGTCTGCAGAAGTGACCACCACATAATTGGGAACGTGAATACCCCACTTTTTCATCAGCCCCATCCCGGGGCCTTCCAACACCTTGGCCATGACTCACTCCTTCAATTGTGTGATACGCCACTGTAAGGGGAGCAGGATTGTAACGAAATCGCCTTGGTGACTCAAGACACCAGAGGGACTATTGTGCGGAGGCTCAAAAGGCCTAGTGACACATCTGGAAAGCTCGTGGAAAGCTCGATCCTACATCAAAACAGTGTAACTTATTGGTTTTCAATGTATTTTGTTCGATTTCCCCTGAGAATTCACCGCCACTTCCGACGATCCTGGCATTGGGGGCAAAAGAACGCACTGCGTTCGCTTTGGAGACGGCGAATCATCTGCCCACAGCCGTTGGGGCATGGCTGATCTTCTTTTCCATATACGAGATGGTGTTGCTTGAACTGCCCCTCGGTTCCATCAGGCGCGAAAAAATCTTTCACGCTCGATCCTCCACAGGCAATGGCGCGGCGCAACACCTCTTGCGTCACATGATAGAGCCGTTCGACTCGTGCGGAGGAAAGACGGCTCGCCATGACGTTGGGATGCAGCCCGGCCCGAAACAGTATCTCATTGGCGTAGATATTCCCGATGCCCGCAAGCGATTGCTGATGCATCAACAAGGGCTTCAGCCTGCCTCTTCGGCTCGTGATGATCCGAAGAAAGTCGTTGGATGAAACGGTCAACGGATCGTACCCAAAACGGCGGGCACAATATCGATCCAGCCCAGCTTGATCCAGGAGCGAGAAGCGGCCGAATCGGCGCGGATTCCAATAGCGCACTTCCTGTTCCCGGCCGCCGACAAATGTCATTCGGACATGCACGTGCTGCGGATGTTTGGTCTCGGCCGATGGGAACAGCAGCAATCCCGTCATGCCCAATTCAGCCACGGCATACCGCACATTCTGTTCCTTGATGAACCGAAGAGCTACGCTCTTGCCATGCCGATCGACCCCTTGCAACACAGACCCCGCGTACCACGGGAGAGATGACAGCCCTTCTCGAACAATATCCTTCCGGCCCACCCAGCAATCGGTGACCTGTGCTCCGACCAAGGCGGCGCGCAATTGGCACGCCACCACTTCAGCCTCAGGCAATTCCGGCATATCGGCAGCTCCTCAGCAGAGAGCCTGATTAGGCCATAAGACTCTGGGGAAAGACAATGTGCGAAAGAGTGAGCGCTACAGGAAGGCTACGCGGCTTTGCGAAGCGTGAGGACGTGTTCGATCGTGTGTTCGAGGTTCGGAAGCGGCATGGCACCGGGGCGGCGGGTCATGACCAGCTTCAGTACGTCGGCATAGGCCATGTTTTCTACGCAACATAGATAGGCCATCACCACTGAAACGGATCGGCCCATTCCGGCACGGCAACAAACCATGACCCGATTCTCGCGGATATGCTGCTCCACCCACAGGACGGCCTCTGCCAATCGCCTTGGATTCGCCTCGCCGAAATCCTTGAATGGAATCTTCCCGTAGGCGAGCCATGGCGGTGCCTCAACCGTGTATTCTTCGGCCACCAGCAACAGCGCGCCGATTTGAACAGGCGGTTGCACGGCATCGTTGATATTCCCGACGAGCAGTCGATCCGTAATGAGATGCATCGCATGGCCAGTATAGGCACTTAGCATGAAAGAGCAAGTATTAGCCCGCATTATTCATGACGGTTCGTGGCGAAATCGCGTAGTCGCAGGCGAGACGGGCACGCGGAGCCCCGAGAGACCGAAGCGTACTTAAACCAGTACGTTGAGGCCGCGAGGGGCGAGCCTGCCCGCCAAACCGAGCTTGCTCGTGCCGCCGCGTTCAATCACATCGCGGCGGAGAGGTCTTTTGCAGCCGATTTCAGTCGCAGCAGCGAATCCGCGATTGCAGCAGAAGCGTTCATGAATAATGCGGGCCAGTCAGATCCACGCGGTTGCAGTCTGTTTCCAGGGACGGCTATACTGAATCCCGTTACCCACAGGAGCAACCGGCAGGTCATTCTCCATGGTTACGCTGACCCAACAGGAAGTGGAACGGCGCCTCGGGACCGTACCATGCGCCATCTGTAAACAGTCCAGCTTTGCCATCGACGAGCGGTCTATGGGGGCCGACGGGGAATGGCGGGGCATCTGCAAGAAGTGCTTTTACATGTTTTCGGTCCACGCTGATGCAGAGTTTTACCTGCGCACGCAACCGGATGTTCCCCTGCGATTGAAGGAGATTGCCTGCACCGCCTGCAACCACCATGGCGTCACCCTTGATTTCCGAGCCACCATGTCCGTGCGGGAAGCCTATTACTTCGTGACCTGCCGTGGATGCAATCGCCAATTCCCCGAGAAATCGTCACTGGAAGCCTACGAATAGCTCCCCTTTTCCCGTAAGACGTGGTGTATACTTTCGTTATGAGCTACGAACCAAAAGAACCCAAATCTGAAACCCGCAAAGAAATTCCGCTGATCTCCGTGCCAAACGATCGGGATATGATCGCTGAGGAAATGGCCGAGCTGTTCGACGAAGACAAGGTGAGTCACCAGCACGGCAGCTCCGAACCGGAAGCGGACTGAAGCCTCGTCATTCGTCAAGCGTCAATCGCACGTACCCTCGACGCTCCAATCATCGCAGCGCTGGCAGTCCTGCTCTACTCAACGCGTCGGCTCGGCCGTGCTACACCTCAGGCTGCTCGGCGTCGCAAACTCGTTCAGGCCCTACGTTCCTTGGCCTGAACTTCGGACACGCGCCGCCGTCCTCATGCTTCGGACCGCAACCTTTCGGCAAGCACGGTGCCCTCGCCTCCGCGATTCGCTCGCACGACCGCTCAGCGCTGCTCTAAAGAATGAAGAGTTAAAAGTCGGTGTGGACCCGACACCAAAATAAAGAAACGTGCCCGCCACTCCACGGCAATCTCCCTACGTATAGCCTGCCCTGTGAATATCGCGACTGCGACTTTCTTTCAGGCTACCTCTAAGCGGTTTTCCCTGGAGAGTAAGCGGTGCCCCCTTCAAATCTATGCGCACTTCACTTACTGGAGTAAGAGTTGCCCATAACCTTCGCTTCAGCCCCGTTGAATTTGCCTTTAGCCAACGTTTCACCATAAGGTTTCTGTCAGACTTCTTAGGAGAACGCAACCATTGCCCTTGATGAATCCACAATTTTGCTTCCGGATGTTGAAGTGATTTCTTCACCCACCAAAGCAGAGGGGGCTCCGCAATTTCGGACAGTGTGATAAGTGGTAGCCTGGCTTCACCGAAGCCACCGAGCGGTGGCGACACAAAGGAGCGAGGCAATGAGACGCACGAGACGGAATCACG
>VGXE01000082.1 GCA_016873455.1 Nitrospira sp.
AACTGCCAGCCGTGATAGGGGCACTCCACCCGCTCACCGTCGAACCGTCCGAACGACAGCGGCATGCCGCGATGAGGGCAGATATCCCGCATCGCGCCGAGACGGCCTTCCCGATCTCGGCAGAGCACGATCGGCTGCCCTGCCATTTGGAGTCCCTGCATCGAACCGGACGGCAGGCGGTCGCTCGGCACAGCCGGATACCAAAACCCCAAAAGCGGGGCGCCCTTGGCTGACACGATTTCGGGTAATACCTGCGTGCTCATTGATGAGGAATGGAACTGGTGAACCAGGCCGGCGTCCGATTGGTTGGGACTATAACGAGCGGTCCGGTGAAGGTCAAGCTGCCACTGGTTCGGCCTCGCCCGTTTCTTGACACCCTCACGAACCCCATACTATTCTGTTCAAGTGCATGTGATTGTGCACACAGTCATGAGGTGATCCAATGCTTGCCACACACGTTGAACCGGCGGCGACGCTGGCGCAACTCGAAGCGACGAAGCCCGAGAAAGTGACGATTGTCTTACTGAGCGGTGACCTCGACCGGGCGATGGCGGCCTTCATCATCGCCACCGGCGCGGCGGCGATGGGCATGCAAGTGACCATCTTCTTTACGTTCTGGGGGTTGAACGCCATCCGCAAGAAAGGCGCCACGAGCAGCGCAAAAGATTGGCTGCGCCGGATGTTCGGCACGCTCAACAAAGGCGGCGCCGAGACGCTTCCTCTCTCCCGCTTCCATTTTGGCGGCCTCGGCACCAAGATGATGCAAACGGTGATGAAACAAAACCGCATGCCGGGAGTGCCGGAATTGATGGAGACGGCCTTGGATTTGGGCGTCCGCTTCATCGCCTGCACCACGACCATGGGGCTCATGGGGATCACCAAGGACACGTTGATCGACGGGGTCGACCAATTCGCCGGCGTCACGACCTATCTGGCGGAAGCGAAGCAGGGCAGCGTGAATCTGTTCATTTAGACACAGAACCGAGGTGCGAGTGCTGAGGACTGAGCCTCGGCCCTCAGTCCTCATTGCTCAGTCCTGATATTTGGGAGTTTGTAATGATGCAAGCTGACGTCAAACTCGATACCTTAGGATATTTCTGTCCCATGCCGATTATCCTGACGTCGAAAAAGATCAAGGAGCTGACCTTGGGGCAGGTGCTGGAAGTCGTGTCTGACGATGAAGGCATCAAGAAAGACATGCCGGCCTGGTGCGAGACCACCGGCCATCAAATGGTCGGCATGGAAGAGGAACAGGCACAGTCCGGTCGGATCTACAAGGCCTTTGTGAAGAAGACCAAGTAGACACGGCGAGGCCGGTCGGATCGGTCGGATTGAAATGAAGCCGGAGGGGATCATAATCTCCTCCGGCTTCGTCGTTTCGTTGGGATGACTGTCATGCCACCCTTGATCGAATGTGTGCCCAATTTTAGTGAAGGCCGTGACCCTGCCGTCATTGAGGCCCTGCTCGCCGCGGTGACATCCGTCCCCCGCGTTTGGCTCCTCCATCACACGGCGGACTCCGATCACCACCGCTCGGTCCTCACCTTTGCAGGACCGCCCGACGCGGTCGGCGAAGCAGCACTCCGCGCCGTGACCGTGGCAACAGAGATGATTGATCTGCGACAGCACGAAGGGGTTCACCCACGCATTGGCGCGACGGACGTTGTGCCGTTTGTCCCGATGCACGACGATGGGATGGCCGACTGTCTTCGCGTCGCCCGCTGGATGGGCCAGGAAGTTGGCACACGCCTCGGCATCCCGGTGTTTCTCTATGAAGACGCCGCTTCCCACCCGGCGCGCCGGCAACTGGAGTCGGTCCGGCTGGGTGGACTCAGAGGGCTGGCGTCCCGAATCGACACAGACCCCTCCTGGCTTCCTGACTTTGGCCCTCCCCACCTGCATCCCACAGCCGGTGCGCTGGTCGTCGGCGCCCGTCGGCCCCTCATCGCCTTTAACGTCAACCTCAAGACGAATGACCTCTCAATCGCCAAGACGATTGCCAAATCCATCCGACAGTCGAACGGAGGGCTCCCCTGTCTGAAAGCCATCGGTGTGGAACTGGCCAGCCGTGGCATCGTGCAGGTGGCCATGAACCTGACGGACTATCGTGTCACGCCGATGTCCCAAGCCTTTCAGGCCGTACAAGCCGAAGCGGTGAAACTCGGTGTCGAAGTGGCCGGGAGTGAACTCATCGGTCTGGCCCCGCAAGCCGCGCTCGATCAAGCTGCCGTTGCCGCACTACACCTTGAAAGACTTGATCCAGGTCAGGTCCTTGAAACACGAATTGCGGCAGCCACAGCGAGTACAAAAATTAAGGATCCGACCCTTGCTGATTTTCTCGACGCGGTGGCGGCCACTGAACCGACTCCGGCCGGAGGCAGTGTGGCAGCGCTGGCCGGCGCATTGGCCACTTCGTTGGGCATCATGGGAGTTCGCCTTGGGCACGACATCGAATCGGAACACCGCCTGACTCAGATGCAACATCGACTGCGCGAACTGATCCAGGATGATGCGGACGCCTACACCCAACTCCTGTGCGCCTACAGAATCCCCAAGCAGAACCCGGATCGACCACAATCTATTACAACGGCTCTCAACAGGGCCACAGACATCCCGATAGAAATCGCCGAATTGGCCTGTGAGGTCGGACGCGTGATTTATACCTGCATCCCATCAGTGAAGCAGGCCGTCCGTTCAGATATGACCGTAGGCATGATCATGGCTATTGCCGCTGCCGAAGGAGGGCTCCACACGGCATCTGTCAATACTCAATTAAATCAAGAACTTAAGACAACGGAATCGGCAAGAATCGCTAGGGCCATAAGAAATCTTGAGGAACTGAAGAGGCTGTGTTACACTCCGCCGCCATTTGAGTCAGGTCACTTGATACAACCAGGCCCCGCCTGAGAAAGTAGAAAGTCGGAACGGATGGAAATCAAAGTCTTCAATAACAATGTGGAAAAAGCGCTCAAGGTCGCCAAGAAGAAGCTGGCCGGAGAAGGATTGTTCCGTGAACTGAAGCGCCGCCGGTTTTACGAGAAGCCCAGCGTCAGAAAAAAAGCGAAGCAACGCGAGGCCCAGCGCCGCCGTCAGAAGTGGTTGTCCAAACGGAAACCCGAGTAGTCACGCGACTCACCACGGTATTCTCTCACTCTTCCCCCGGTCATCGTTTTGATTCGGCCCTCCATGCATCAGGATCAGATCCACGCCGCCATGCGGATCGTCAGACGGGAGATCCGCCGGTGGCAGGAACCGGTCGTCGGCGTCATTGCGCGGGAATCCAACCGCAATCCCTTTCTCATTCTGATTTCCTGCCTCCTGAGTCTGCGAACCAAAGACAAAACGACGGACGAAGCGAGCCACCGGCTCTTCGCCCTGGCACGTACGCCGAAGACCATGTTGAAGCTCCCGATCGAGAAGATTGAACGGGCGATCTACCCCGTTGGTTTCTACCGGACCAAAGCCAAATCGATCCAACAGATTTGTGAGCGGCTGCTCAATGTCTATGGAGGGACGGTGCCCGACTCCATCGACGAATTGGTGACGCTGCCAGGTGTCGGACGAAAAACGGCGAACCTCGTTGTGACGGTCGGCTACGGCAAACCCGGCATTTGCGTCGATATCCACGTGCACCGGATCAGCAACCGGTGGGGCTACATCACAACGAAGACACCGGAAGAGAGTGAACAGGCCTTGCGGAACACGCTACCTAATCGCTACTGGATCACCTTCAATGACCTGCTGGTCCCTTATGGCCAGCATCTCTGCCAGCCCGTGTCGCCGTTCTGCAGTCAATGCAAACTGACGGAGTATTGCGATCGGGTGGGCGTCACAAAAAGCCGTTAAACGTGAACGGTAGAGCGTGAGAAGTGAGAGTTTGAAGAATCCCCTTCCTTTCACTGTTCACATTTCACTTTTCACGAATCAGATGAACAGTTTCGTTTCCGCTTCTTCGGTGAGCTTGAGAATGGCGGGCAGCCCCATGACCTCGTCGACGCGTGTTTCCACCGCCTGGCTCTCCACCCCCATGTATTCCAGACCGGCGCTACATGCGATCAGTCTGAATTTGCCGACGTGTTTTGCGTCCTGAAACATCTCCGAAATCTTCGGAACCTTTTTCTCTTTCAACAATCGGGCGACTTCCTCGGCGGACCCGGCATATTCCGGGGGAAAATCAACGTGGTCGATCCTGCCCTCCGCCAATTTTTTGATGGTCCAGAACAGCAGGACCACGATCACATCTTTGCCCATCGCGGCCGCGGTCATACCGATGGTTGCCACCTGGTGCAGCTTATCGTAGGTGGCGTTATGGGCGAAGATGACGAACTTGGGAGGTTGCGGCATAGCGTTATGGTTTCTTTGTGCGTGTCTTCACGCTGTTGACATAGTCGGCGATCGCAGCATCCACTTCGCCCTGCGTCATCGGTCGGTCGTGGGTTTCACTTTCATCGACGAGGTACTGATCACGGTCTTTCTCTTGCCGCAGGACGACGGAATTTTCCGGCGTGACATCTATCAACATGAACCATTCCTTCGCCCCTTGAGAGATCACGACTTGTTTGCCGAGCCCCCTCTTGGTGATCTCGATCTCAAGCGCGTCACCGGATGCAGGCTGATCTCCCGCGTAAACGGAAGAGAGGGCGAAAAGCGACGCAGTCAGGAAGAGCCCCAGCACCGCCGAGTATCGATGGAACAGATTCATGGTCGGGCTCCACGCGCAGGCATTATAGCCATCGGTGGCAACGGCGTAAACACCAAGCCACGACGCCACATTCAGACTTCTTCTCCTTGAGGGGTACAGAAACCCGTGCTAGGATGCCGGCCGATGGACGGGCTTCTCTCTACAGTCGAACAGTACGTCTCGACCGACACGCTGGTCACTCTCACCATACTCTCCGTTGTGTTCTTTGTCGGATCGCTGATCGCGATCCCATTTATCCTGGTTCGCCTACCGGCGGACTTTTTTGACATCCGCGTCCCGCGTCCCTGGATGGAGGATCATCACCCGGTGCTGCGCGTCCTCGGCCATCTCGTCAAGAACGTCGTGGGAGCCATTTTCCTCTTCGTCGGTTTTCTGATGCTGTTTCTCCCTGGGCAGGGCATCTTAACCATGTTGATCGGCATTTCCATGCTGGACTTTCCCGGCAAACGCAAGCTCGAAGCCAAGATGATCGGCCAGCCCGCGGTCCTGAACACGATCAATGGCATGCGCGAGAAATTCGGCAAGCCGCCGCTGATCATTGCACCAAACTCCTAGGCAGGGCTGAGATGAAAAGACTGAGGACTTCGATCCTTCACGGACGGACGCCGCAACTCGGCCCTCAGTCCTCAGCCCTCAGTCCTCAACAAAACCAATTCGACAGCCAGCAATAGCCATGACCGCCAAACGCCCGACCCTCTATCTGATCGACGGCAGTGCGTACATCTATCGCGCCTTCTTCGCCCTCCCCGCGCTGAACAACTCCAAAGGCCTGCAAACCAACGCGGTCTATGGGTTCACCACGATGCTGCTGAAGATCATCCGTGAGCACAAGCCGGACGGCTTGGCTGTGGCCTTCGATGAAAAGGGGCCGACGATTCGGCATGAGGCGTTCAAAGACTATAAAGCCCAGCGCCCGCCCATGCCGGACGGGATGAAGTCGCAGATTCCCTACATCCATCGCGTGGTCGAAGCACTAGCCATCCCAGGGCTTCGTCAGGCCGGTTACGAAGCGGATGATCTCATCGGCACCCTCGCGCACAAGGCCGAGCAGGGGGGCTATGACGTCGTGATCGTCACCGGCGATAAAGATATGTTCCAGCTGCTCACCCCACACGTCCGTATCTACGATCCTGTCAAAGAGAAGTGGTTCGGTGAACCCGAATGCCACGAACGGTTCAGCGTGGAACCGGCCCGGGTCGTCGAGATCATGGGCTTGATGGGCGATGCCTCCGACAATATTCCCGGTGTTAAAGGCATCGGCGAAAAGACCGCCATGAAGCTGATTGCGCAATTCCACACGATCGAAGAACTGCTACGCCGGGTTGACGAAGTGACGCCGGCGCGGATCAAGGCCCTGTTGCTCGAGCAGGCCGACCATGCGAGGTTGAGCCGCAAGCTGGCTACCATTGAGACGCACAGTCCCGTAGAGTTTGACCAAGCCGCGTTCCAGATCACACCACCTCATATGGACCAACTCAGCGCCCTGCTTCGTGAGCTGGAGTTCACCTCGCTGCTCAAGTCGCTCCAGGCCTCGGACGAGCCGCCGCCGAAGAGGGAACAGGCTGCGGCCGAGAGGATCGAGAGTGAGCACGCGGCGCATGCGTTTGTGGAATCGTTGCCGAAGGGAGCCACGCTCGCCGTGCGATGCCTGCTTGTCGGAGAAACCGGCGTACAAGCGGAGGTCCAGGGGATCGCGCTTTCGACCGGAGACAAGACCGCCTACATCCCGCTCGATGTGCATGACTACATGCGATCCATCACATCGCTGTTGCACGAGGCAACCAGAACCAAGGCCGCCCACGACCTGAAGGCCACTCTTCTGGCCTTCCACCGGATCGGCATCACCCTGGCCGCTCCCTATGTCGACACGATGGTGGCCGACTATTTGCTGCACCCCAACCGCCGTGATCATCAACTCGACACCCTCGCCCTGGAGCTGCTGGACCACCGAATGGGCGCGCACGGTGAAGCACAACCCACGCCAACTTCGCTGTTCGAAGAAACTTCCGTGTCGAGCGAAGAAGCGGCGGAATGCGCGGCAGTCATCGCCAAGATCACCCCGATCATGCTGGAGCAACTGAAGAACCAAGGCGGTCTCAAACTGTTCCAGGAAGTCGAAATGCCCCTGGTGCCGGTGCTGGCCGAGATTGAACGGAACGGATTCTTGCTGGATGTCGAAGGCCTGCAGGGGCTGAGCAAAGAATTGGAGCGCGAGTTGGACCGGATGATGGAGTCTATCGCAGCCATAGCCGGTAGCGAGTTCAATATCAATTCGCCCAAGCAACTCGCCACAGTCCTGTTCGAGAAACTGGGACTGAAACCGCTCCGCAAAACCAAAACCGGGTATTCGACGGACGAAGACACGCTCACACAGCTCGCGACACAGCACGACCTGCCTGCGCAGATCCTGAGCTATCGCAGTCTCAGCAAACTCAAATCAACCTACGTGGATGCATTGCCCGAACTCATCCACGCCGACACGAAACGGCTGCATACGTCGTTGAATCAGACCGTCGCTGCCACTGGGCGGCTCTCCTCGACCGATCCCAATTTGCAGAACATTCCCGTAAAGGGCGACTACGGCCTGCGCATCCGCGAAGCCTTCATCGCGCCAAAGGGGCACGAACTGCTTTGCGCCGACTACAGTCAGATCGAGCCACGCATCCTGGCGCATCTGTCGCAAGATCCCCGGCTGCTGGCTGTCTTTGCCAAGGGCGACGACATCCACATGGCCACGGCCATGGAGATCTTCGGCCTGCCCTCCAGCCAGATCACGCGCGACATGCGGCGCGCCGCAAAAACCGTCGTATTCGGCATCGTCTACGGCATCAGTCCGTTCGGCTTGTCGCAGAACATCGGCGTCTCGCAGGCCGAAGCCAAGAAATATATCGAGACCTTCTTCGACAAATTTTCCGCCGTGCGTGCGCTCATGGACCGGAACATCGCCGAGGGCAAGGAGAAGGGCTACACGACGACGATCCTCGGCCGGCGCCGACCTATTCCAGAGCTGCAAAGCGGCGATCCGGCGCAACGCGGGTTCGGCGAGCGCATGGCAGTGAACAGTCCCATCCAAGGTTCAGCGGCAGACCTGATCAAAGTGGCCATGATCAACGTCCACCGCGTCCTACATCATGAGCTGCCGCATGTGAAGATGATCCTTCAAGTCCACGACGAATTGATCTTCGAAGTACCGGATCACGATTTGGAAGAAGCCAAGCGGCTGGTAAAACACGAAATGGAAGCGGTGGGACAACAGCTCGGTCTATCGGTTCCCTTGAAAGTCGATCTCGGCGTCGGCAAAAACTGGCGCACGGCGCATCCGTAGAACGCCTTTATTCCACACTTGTACAAAGCAGTCGCAAACACAGTGGTTCTTCGCCTATGAAGAAAACCTGCATTTTTTGTAGTCGCCGTGCAACTACCCACGAAGACGTGATTCCCAAGTGGATTTTGCGACTTTTAAGAAAGCAGGATGGTGAACGAGTTCCCATGAGGACGCGTCGACTAGGAAAGCCGCCGGCAGACCGGATAGTCGCTGATTCTGCCCAGAAAGTCGGTAGCGTCTGCAGCGGTTGCAACAACGGCTGGATGAGCCGACTTGAAGAGGATGTAAAGCCAATCCTTACGCCTATGGTTCTCGACAACTCAGTCATGCTGACCGCACAGCAACAGGAACGTCTCACTACATGGATGACGAAATGCGCCTTCCTCTAGAGGTATCATCTTTAGGTGTGGAAATAGGATAACGGCGGCGTACCCTTTCGGTTGAACACTCAACCAACGCCTCGGTTACCGCCGAGGGGAAAGGAT
>VGXE01000083.1 GCA_016873455.1 Nitrospira sp.
TGCCGCTGTCGTTCGGACGGTTCGACGGTGAGCGGGTGGAGTGCCCCTATCACGGCTGGCAGTTCAACACGAAGGGCCGGTGCCAACGCATTCCGGCATTGCCGGAGGGCTCGCCTTTGCAAATCGACAAGGTCGGCATCGCGACCTACCCCGTCGAAGAGGCCGATGGGATGATCTGGTTGTACCTGCCCGATGAGCGTGGCACCGACATTCTGCTGCCGCCTGTCCCTCGCATGCCGCTTCCCTCCGAGCCGAAGCAGTCGTTCCACGTGTCGCTAACCTACACATGCACGCCGGACGACGGCGTGATCGGGCTTATCGATCCCGTTCACGGACCCTATGTCCATTCGTGGTGGCGCAGCGACGCCAGCATGCATGAAAAAACAAAAATTTATGAACCGATTCCCAATGGATTTCGGATGACGTCCCACCGGCCGTCCAAGAACAGCGGTCCCTTTCATTGGCTGGAGCGAGTCTATGGAGGGCCGTTATCGACCACGATTGATTTTCTGCTGCCGAACCAGCGGGTGGAGCTCATGCAATGCGGCACGGCCTGGATGGCCAATCGCCTGATGTCCACGCCCGTGTCCGATATGGAGTGCCGCATCGACTTCTCCGCGTATTGGCGCGGCTTGAATTGGATCCCATTTGGGAGTGTGATTTTCCGAGCGCTGACGAAAGCGTTTCTCGCCCAGGACGAACGAGCGATGAAGAATCTGGCAGTGGGGCTTCGCCACAAGCCGTCCTCGATGTTTCTGGGTGATGCCGACATGCCGGCTAAATGGTATTACAAGCTGAAGGCCGCGCATCTGGCGTCGGTGCAAACAGGACAGCCGATGGATCATCCGCTGAAGGAGCGGGTCACATTGCGGTGGCGCAGTTAGCAGGCAGGATGGTGAAAAAGGCCGCCAGCGTCGTTCTCGCATCGCTCAGAGGCTCAACATACGGCTCGGAGTATGCCTCGCCTCATCGCTCACTGCGGCCTTGCTGAACGGCCTTTTTGACCATCCTGCGGCTGCATGCCGGGCGTGTACGAGCTAGTTCGTTGAGTTGCCGATAAGGATGAGACTCATCGCCCGCCTGATTTGTTCGCGTGTTCCCAACAAGACAATGATGTCGCCGGCGAGAAGGGTGGTTTTGACCGAGGGGTTGGATTCCGTGACGCCGCCTCTGGTCCAGGCGATGATCGAGGTGCCGGTCTGTTGCCGCAGCGCCAGCTGATCGATGGTTTTCCCAACCGCCGGCGAATCGTCTTCGAGCCGGCAGGTCTCCACTTCCACGTCGCTGAGCGTCCCGCCACGCAGATGATGGGCCAATTCCGGCAGCTCACTCCGGCGCAAGAGCGCGTAGCCTTCCCGCCGGACCTGTTCCGCTTTTCGCATCACAAAGTCCTGGGGCATGTTGTAGGTCCGCAAGACCAGCGCGAAGATTTCAATGGATGTTTCAAATTCTTCCGGCACGACATCGTCCGCGCCGAGCTGATGGAGCTCCTCCAGCTCGCGCAAGTACCGTGTGCGGACGACGATGTGAATGTTCGGGTTCAGACCTCGCGCGATCTGCACGGCGCGGCGGGCCGTGAAGGGGTCGGGAATCGCGACGACCAGGACCCGTGCATCCTCGATCTTCACGTGCCGGAGGATCGTGGAATTCGTCCCATCGCCATAATAGAGCGGCAAGCCGTGCTGCGATTCGCGGCGCACGATATCGCCGTCTAAATCCAGGACGACATAGGGCACTTCAGTCTCGCCCAGCACGCGGGCGAGATTGCGGCCGTTCAACCCATACCCCACAATAATGACATGATCCTTGATTCGCAGGTTCCGTCCTTCCATTTCGAGCACATGCGCCGTTGTCTGTCCGGGTAGCCATCGATGGAGCCGCTGGACCGCTTCGACGTGCCTGGCCATGTGGGGAGCAGCTTGCATGAGGAACGGCGTGATGATCATGGAACAGACCGACACGGCCAGGAAGATCTGATAGGGCGCTCCGGACAGCAGGCCCTGGTCCTCCCCCACTTGGGCCAGGATGAAACTGAATTCTCCGACCTGCGCGAGGGCGAGCCCGGCCATGATTGCCGATCGCGGGGGAAGAGCAACGGACAGCACGGCACCGGCTCCGGTCACGAATTTGATGAGCAGCATCAGAAACAATAAACCGGTCACTACGCCGGGATATTCCAGCAGAATACGCCAATCCATCAGGATGCCGATGGACACAAAGAACAGGCTGTTGAAGCTGTCCCGAAACGGAAGCACTTCCGCGGTGGCCTGGTGACTGTATTCCGATTCGGAGATCACGAGGCCGGCAATGAAGGCGCCCAAGGCCAGCGAGAGTCCGCTCAGCGAGGTGAGCCATGCGATCCCGAGGCACATGACGATGATCGTCAATAGGAACAATTCACGGCTGCGACTACGAACGATGTGTTCCAGCACTTTCGGCACCGCGTACCAAGCGCCGAGGACAATCACAGCAACGGCCGCCACGGATTTGACCAATGTGATGAGAATCGCCGTGAGTGCATCGCCGCTCGGGGTGGCGAGAATCGGTGTCAACAAAATCATGGGTACCACGGCCAGGTCTTGGAACACCAAAATGCCGATGGCGGCGCGGCCGTGGACGGAATCGCTTTCTCCGTTCGCGGCCAGAGTGTTCAGCACGATGGCGGTGCTGCTGAGAGAGAGAAGAAAACCCCAGAAGATGGCCTGCGATGTCGACAGCCCCGCGACGAGTCCGCCGAGCCAGGCAATCACGATGACCCCGCCCACCTGAATGGGAGCGGCAATCACGAGCAATTTTCGCAGCGAGGCCAACTGGACCAGCGAAAACTCGATGCCGATGGTAAACAGCAGCAGTACCACCCCGATTTCAGCCAGGAGTTTGACGGTCTCGATATCGGAAATGAGGTTCAGGCCGTGCGGGCCGATCAAGGCACCGGCGACGAGAAAGCCGGCGATGGACGGCAATCGGAATTGGTGAAACAGAAACACCACCGCAATGGAGACGGTGTAGATGAGTAGCAAGTTTCCGAGTACGCCGTGGTCAGTCATCACGAGGCCCGTGAGGAGTGAAACGTGAAAGGTGAGGGGCAAGGAGATGAAGAGAACGTCTGTGCCGACGAACGGTTCACTGCTTACCCCTCACTGCTTCGTTGGCCGGAGGATACCTCAGCGCCTGCCATCGGACAAGGTAAAGCTTCGAACGAGGCTCGGCGAATAGATTGCGTGGCGTCGTTCGGGAGAATAGGCATCCCCGAGTTCTGCGCGGCCGCGCTCGGGTGGTACGGACAGGCGGTTGGCGCGAACCGGCCACAGGTCTTGGTTTCCCCCTCCAAAGAGGCATAGATTCTGGCCGCTTCCATTACGTAAGTTGTGTGTGCGCGGTGAGGTCAGCCGTCGCGCCGAGTGGCCTGGATGGCTTTGATTGCGGCCTTGTTGATGGAGGTGCCTTATGGGGCTCATGCGGACGGTGTCTCTCGCATCCACAGTTGTGGTGCTGCTCGCGGCATCGGCGTCAGCCGATACTCCGCCGCCGGCGCCGGCGCCTGCCGATACCTGGGAATGTCAGCTGGCGGATGGGTCGACGATCTATACCAATAAGGAACGGGCCGGGTGTCGGGCCGTCCTGCTCAGGCCCCTTTCAGTGGTGCCGTCTTCGGAGAACATGCCGGTCACGCCTCGCTCATCGGCTCTTGCCGCACCGCATCAGGACATGCCGGCTTACCAAGATCGCGGTGTGAGTGCCGGAGGACGGAATGTTCCGGATTGGGCAAAGGATTGGTATGCGAGTGTGGCGCCGAGTGGTTCCGTCCACGAGGAAGTCTGTTCCCTTTATTCAGAATGGCTCCACTTGGTCCAGAAAACCCGTGGCGGGATGTTTTACGGATCCGATCCCTCGTACGGCGGCGATATCTCAGCGCGCAATCAACGCGGTGCCAGCTATTCCTTCAACGACAATACTCGGTATGTGACACTATCGAGAATCTTCGGGGCAGGATTTGTGCCGATCGGTTGTCAGTAGATTCGAAGACGCAGGGGAACGAGCCGATCGTCATTACACTCTGTAGAACTCCCGGTACCATTTCACGAAACGGGGTATGCCTTCTTCGATCGGTGTTGCCGGTGCGAAACCGACGTCACGTGACAAGTCGTCGATGTCGGCGTAGGTCGCGGGCACATCGCCGGGCTGCAGGGGCATCAACTTCTTCTCCGCTTTCTTTCCGAGCGCCTGTTCCAGCACGTCAATAAACCGCATGAGTTCGGCCGGCTGATGGTTGCCGATATTGTACACCCGGGCCGGCGCCGAGCTGGTGCCGGGATCCGGCTGGTCGCCGGACCACGAGGGATTCGGGGTGGCCGTTCGGTCGAGCGTGCGCACGACGCCTTCCACGATGTCGTCGATATAGGTGAAATCGCGTTGCATCCTGCCGTGATTGAAGACCTCGATCGGCGTGCCCTCCAGGATCGCCTTGGTAAAAATGAACAGCGCCATATCGGGTCGCCCCCAGGGGCCATAAACGGTAAAAAACCGGAGCCCGGTGCAGGGGATCCGGTAGAGATGGGCATAGCAGTGGGCCATGAGCTCGTTGGCCTTTTTCGTCGCGGCGTACAGTGAGACAGGATGATCCACATTGTCGTGGATGGAAAACGGCATGTGGGTGTTGCCGCCATAGACAGAACTGGATGAGGCGTAGACCAGATGCTCGACCTTGCCATGACGGCAGCCTTCCAGAATGTTTAGAAACCCCTCGATGTTGCTCTCGGTGTACGCGTAGGGATTGACCAGGGAGTAGCGCACACCGGCTTGGGCTGCAAGATGGACGACCCGGCGAATCGGCGCGTCGGTAAAGAGATCATGCATGCCCTGCCGATTGGCGAGGTCGAGTTTCACGAAACGAAACCGCTCATGCGGTGTCAGTTGAGCCAGGCGTGCGTCTTTGAGCCGGACGTCGTAGTACGTGTTCAGGTTGTCGAGGCCGATGACCGTCTCGCCACGATCCAATAACCGCCGGGTGACGTGGAACCCGATAAACCCCGCCGCGCCTGTGACCAAGATGGGGGATGATGATCCGCTCATGTCATTTGATCCTTGAGACAAAAGATACGTTATGTCCGGCTATCGGACTTGAGAAACGGCGGTTCTCCATGATCCAGGCAATAAAGATTGAGGGGACTCAACGTGTCACCCGTCGAAACGATGTCGATGCGGTTCCCTTCACCGGCTCGATAGAGATCCAGTGCTCGGGTGCCATGATAACGGCAATTGTGAGCGGAGAGAAGATCTTTGAGTGTTTCCGCCGGTTCCCAGTGGGCTGTGAGCAGCGCGGTCCGCGCCGGGTTGCGCCGGCTGAACATAAAGGACAAGTGATCGGGATACCAGTCAGCCCCTCCGGTGGCGTAGGACACGAACAGCTTCGCCTGGGCCGTCTTGCACAGTTCGTTGAGGTAGGCATTGGTGAGATAGCCGTTCTCGCCCACGTCCAGCCATTTGCCCGGATGAGAGAGCGGCGCATGGGCGGCTTGACTGCGCAGTTCGAGCAATTGCTGTTGCGAGGCGAAGACCAGAGGGATCAGCCCATACTGGTCGACCAGCCGGGCGATGACCCCTTCGTTCAGCGCCGAGCGGCTGTCATTCGTCGGTCCACTATCCGCATGGACGAGCACGTTGTAGCCTCGGTCGCTGATCAGATAGCAATTTCTCGGCATTGCCACATCGCAGGGGTCTTCGCCGTAGAACGGTACGGAGACGACGGTACCGCCCTCAAATGGCCAGGTCTCGCCGTGCGCCAATTCGACGATCCGGCTGAATCCCAATTCCCGCAAGAGTGGCAGGTAGTCGTAATACAACAGAGTCCGATTCCGCCGACTGGGCACGATGATCGGCGTGTCTTTGGGCAGATGGAGCAGCGTACGAGGGTCCACATGATCATCGTGATCGTGCGTCAAAAATATGGCCGCTGGTTTGGGCAGCAACGATCCCCAGAGCGAGGGGAGTGAGGATTCGGCAAACCAGGGCAGGAGCCAGGGGTCGAACAGGAAAAAACTGTCCCGTTGCCGATAGAGCAGAGCCGCGTGGCCCAGATGTACCGTGTCTTGGTCCTGGACCATCTCACACCACCGTGGCCGGATTGAAGTTCTGGGCGAGATCGCGAGGCACTCATATTGGTGGAGCAATTCCATCAGGCGGGTCAGCAGGGTGACGGATTCGCGGCGCGCGGTGGTCACCACCGTCTTGATTTCTTCGACCGTGTGGGTGCCGTCCAATAGTCCGAGGAGGTTTCCAACAGCTGGGCCCAGCGGGCGCTGATCGAACCCCAGCGGGATCGCCTGCCGTTTGACGGAATGAAAAATCCGTAGGCCGCCGTTTGTGACCGTCGATGAGGCGGTAGGATCGCTTGGGAATTCCCAACGAAAGGTTCCGTCCTGGTTCCGGCCGCAGGTGATGTGTCTACTGAGATAGGGGCGGGCGTTTACCAGTTCCGCATAGGCATTCTCCAGGCGCCGCCGCCGATCCGGGTCGTCGAGCGGGGCCCGTTTGGAAAACACGTCGCTGATGGCCGTGTCGATCGAGCTGGCCAGGAGATTGTGGGCTTCATGAAGGCTCGCCGCGACCTCCGGGGCGATGCCCCCGAGAAATGGGAATGGTCCAGGCGGCTCCGCGCTTTCCAACTGGACCCAACACCAGGGCGCGAGGCTCACGTACTGGTTGCGGGGCAGGCGATCGAAGATTGTCATGGCCGTGAAACGTGAAACGTGAAACGGAAGAGGTGGCGGATCATGTCACCTTTCACGTCTTACCTTTCACCCATTCCAATTGACTGATCATCGGTTCGTACAGAGCCTGAATGAGATTGCCGTCCGGGTCGGCAAAATAAAATGAACAGCTGCCGTCGCGATGTAACTTGGGTTGTTTGGCAATGCGACCGCCCAGCAATTCGATTGTGGGCACAATCTCGCGGTACATCCGGTCCACCGCCTCGGGGCTATCGAGAATCACGCCCATGTGGTCGAGCCGTTGGGTCTTCGAGGCATCGTGGGCGTCCAATTCTGCTTTCGACATCTGATGGAGCGCCAGGTTGTCGACTCCCGAGCTGAAATACACATTGTCGGGGTCCGGCTCCCATACCGGGTGAAAGCCCAGCAACTGTTCGTAAAATTGGCGTGAGCGCGGGAGATTCGTCACGCGCAGCGCAAGATGTCGCAGCCCTCGATGCAGCGGTTGGCTCATGGCTACTCCAGGCTCTGGATACTTGTATAGTAGGGAGAGTCTTGCAGTTGCGTCAAATGGAAATCAGTCGATCAAGGGCTTTTCATTCGCTGGAGTTCGATGTGAACGGTCTCCACCCCATTGGCGATCCAAAGATGCCCGTCTTGAATGGTCCATTGGAGCCGCATGCTGGGTGTCGCTAGCTCCGCCAGGGCGCGCACACTGTCCATGGGAAGCAGCGTCACGGAGAGGTTTTTCTGCCGCTCGAGTGACGGGCGTTGGTTTGTCCACCACACTTCGGCGCTTCGAGCACCATAGGCATAGACGATGACCTGCTTGGACCGACCGCAGGCCTGACGCAGGGTCTTCTCGTCCGGCTGGCCGATCTCGATCCAAAGGTCGATGGCCCCGGTGTCATCCCGTTGCCACAAGGCCGGTTCCTCTTCTGTCCCGACCCCGCGGCCGAACGACAAGGCCTCGTCAGCATGGAGTGCGAAGGCCAGCACCCGTACCATCAGTCGCTCCTCGGTTTCGGACGGATGACGCGCGAGGGTGAGCGCATGGTCCTGAAAGTATTGGCGATCCAGATCGGAGATCTGCAGGTGGGCTCTATAGATGGTGGCATTCGTAGCCATCGTGCTAGCGTGAGTGCTCGGGGAGTTCTGCCACAAACATCTGTTCAACTCGCTTGCGCGCCCACGGTGTCTTGCGCAGGAATGTCAGACTCGACTGGATCGTCGGATGATGGCGGAAACAGCGAATGGGTACACGGGCGCCCAGCGTCGCCCATCCGTGCCGCGCGACCAGGGTTGTCACAATGGTTTCCAAGGTGATCCCGTGCAAGGGATCACGAGGATGAGCCATGGCGTGCGGTTGGTTCATGGATGCATCAGGCATAAAGCAAGGCAGCGTACCGATTGCGGGTGAGTTTCACAAGTGGCCTTTGGTGCGAGTGGCAGCGGGACCGGGACGAACTTGGTGATTGGATAGACTGGATGTGAGCAAGAGGAGCAGAGGGTAGACTCATACTCGCGCGATGAGGTGTTGACCGGGTGCGTCGTTAGCCATGAACGTCTATCAGGACAAAAAGAATCGACCGGCCTAGGCCAAGTCATCAAAAAGCAAGTTGGCGGAAAGACTTCGACGGGCATATCGAGAGTTATGGAAATCGATCCGGGTTCTGCCCCGATTTTACGGACACCTCACTTAAGGCCCATAATGGGCCAGGAGGGGTGTCATGGGAGCACGACGGAAGTTTTCAGTGGAGTACAAACGTGAAGCGGTGGCCATGCTCGACGCAC
>VGXE01000084.1 GCA_016873455.1 Nitrospira sp.
GGGCGGCCCGACAGCGGGCGATACCCGAGGCGGACGCTCCCGGCCTAGCGAATTTCCAGCAGAGTACCTGTGGTGCTCCATTCAGAAACAGAGTTCTTCGTGTAAACGTGAATTAATCAGACCTTCCCTAGATCAATAGCTACGCCTCAGCTCATGACGCAGATGCGGGTGTACAACTCGTCTGAGCTCTTTCAGGGGGACTAGTGGGAGTGTGCAGGAGAGGAACGGTTCATTCGTTTGGGTGAAAGAAAGACCGCGCAAAAGAACAGCGCCGTGGCGAGGAGCACAATGGCCGGTCCGGAAGGAAGGTCCCACATTGCCGAGATGATCACACCGCCTACGGATGTTGTGACACCGATGGCCATCGAGTAGAGCGTGAGCGTCTTGAGACTGTGGGTGAGCTGATAGGCCGTCGAAGCCGGAATCAGGATCATGGCGAAGACCAAAATCGCGCCGACGGTCTTCAGCGAGACGACGACAGTGAGCGCAACGAGGGTTAATAGGAGAAAGAACATCAGGCGCGCCGGGACTCCGGAGGCTTCGGCCATCTCTTGATCGAACGCGATAAAGTACAGTTCTTTTGAAAATAGCAGAATGAGGCCAAGCACGAGTATGGCCAGTCCACCGATCACGAGCAGCTCATCATCGGTCACCGAAAGGACACTGCCGAATAAGTAGCCGTAGACCTCCGGGTTGTAGTTCTTCATCAGACCGATGAAGAGAATCGCCAGGGCCATCGTTGTGGTGTACAGGATGCCGATGGAGACATCCAGCTTCATCCTGCCCCTCTCTTCGACCCACCCGGTGGTCCAGACCGTCGCGAGGCCGAAGACAATCGCCAAGAATAGCGGCGGCCAGCCGATCAGGTAGCCCAGTGCAACCCCGGCAAAAGCGGCATGCGACGTGCCGGCGCCGACGAATGCAAGTCCGCGCAACACGACGAACACGCCGATCACCGAGCAGAGCCCCCCGACCATCGCGGCTGCGAGCAGGGACCGGTGCATGAAATCGTAGGTGAAAAGGTCAAGCATGCAAGTGAATCACTCGCTCAATGGTGGTGGTGATAGTCCTCGACGATGACGAGGTCCTTCTCGGTGATGACGAGGTCTTTCCCGTACACTTCGCGGAGAATCTCGGGCTTGAGAACCTCGGCAGGGGGAGCAGCGGCATAGAGTTTGGTCTTGAGCAGCACCAGTCGATCCACGCGGGACCTGATCATGTTGATGTCATGGGTAATGAGCAGCACGGTCAATTTCAGTTCTTCGTGCAGTTGTTGAACCAATTCGATGACGTTGTGTTGGGTGGTGATATCGAGTCCGGTCGTCGGTTCGTCCAGCAAGAGGACTTTCGGCTGCTGCGCCAGTGCCCGCGCAATAAATACCCGTTGCTGCTGGCCTCCGGAGAGATGCCCCAGAGCAGTGTCCTGATGCCCGTCCATGGAGACATGGGCCAGCGCGTCTATCGCGATTTTCCGATCCTTGGCATCCGGACGTCTGAACAGCCCTAACGCGCCGTAACGGCCCATCATGACGGTTTCGAGCACCGTCACCGGGAAATTGCGGTCGACGACGCCTTTCTGCGGCAGATAGCCGATCTTGGCGCGATGGTGGCATCGTAACGCTTCGCAGGCGCAGTCGAATATATGGAGGTGGCCCTCAATGGGTGCCATCAGTCCCAAGACCGCGCGACAGAGCGTGGTCTTCCCAGATCCATTGGGGCCGATGACCCCAACGAACTCACCGTCATGAATGGTGAGAGAAATGTCCTGGAGCGCCATGACGCCGGGAAACCCAAACGAGGCGTGCTCAAACCGAATGATCGGTTCTTGTCGATCTATGAGCACGGCGTCGGCGATCCTTCCGGCGATTCTGGCGGAGACGGACACTCAAGACTGTCAGGCCTGGCTCAGGGCGTCGGCCAATTGGAGCACATTATAGCGGAGCATGTCGAGGTAGGTCTCTGTTCCCGGCAGGCCTCCCGGCAACGTAGTCAGGATGACGACCCGGGCGCGGGTTTCCTTTGCGAGGAGCGAAGGGAGCCGCTGGCTGAGTTGGATTTCCGAAACGATGACGGCGATGCGGTCTTTCTTGATCGTTGCGATCAATGACTGCAGGTGGAGGGCCGACGACTCTGCACCCGACTGCATCTGAATCGTTCCCGCAATCTCAAAGCCAAAGTGTCTCGCGAAATAGGGCCAGGCCGGATGGTGGGCAATGAAGCGACGATCCGGGAGCGATCGGACTCTCCGGGACAGGTCGGTCCGCAGCTGATCCAATTGTTGAAGATAGGCTGTTTGATTATTCCGGTACTCGTCGGTATGGGCGGGATCAATCCGGATCAAGGCCTCGGTAATATGACGCAACATGATGGTCACGTTATCAGGGTCCAGCCAGATATGGGGGTTCCCCGTTGCTCCGCCAGCGGTCTCCTCCTCATGTGCTCCATGCCGATGGCTTGAGTCATCGTGGATCACACCGATACCTTGGGATGTCGTGACCACTCGCAACGACGGGCTTCCGGCTGTCTTGACCAGTGAGGCGACCCATACCTCCAATCCCATGCCGACCTCGAACAAGAGGTGGGCCTTTCGCACGGCTACGAGGTCGGACGGCTTTGGCGAATAGGTGTGCTCGTTTTCATAGCCGCTTAACAATGACTGCACGCGTACATGCGAACGCCCGACCTGCTCCGCCAGATCTTTCAAGACTGGAATGGTCACCACCACGTTGATCGGATCCCGGGCATCCGCCCTTGTGGGATGTAGCGACAGCCCGGCGATGATCGCAAGAAACAGCGGGATACATGCGCGCGTTTTATGGATATCCTGAAGCATGGGCGCGGACCGTATCACTGCGTATCCAGGGAAGTCAACGCGAGTGCCGCCGCGTGGTTTCCGCCATCGGTTGTGATCCGCTTGACCAGCAGCCCAACTTCGATTAGCGTAGCACACTCCAACACCTGGCTCGCGTGGTGGAGCTGAAAGGATGGCCTTACGATGAAAGTTATCGGGCTCATGTCTGGAACGTCCGGCGACGGTGTCGATGCCGCGCTGGTCGAGATTGGACGTCGCAAGTCGAACGTACATGTTGAAATGGTCGCCTTTCATCCGCTGCCGTATCCGCGCTCCCTCCAGCAGCGCATTCTCTCCGCGTCGGTGTCCGGAACGGTGTCTGAATTGTGCCACCTGAACGCGCTCTTGGGCGAGTGGTTTGCCAATGCGGCATTAGGTGTGATTCGAGCCGCGAAGTTGCATCCGAAAGACATCGATTTGATCGGATCACACGGCCAAACCGTGCAACATTTGCCCTATGGCATCAAGGATTCCGGCGTCGGCGCCATTCGTTCGACGCTCCAAATTGCTGAGCCGGCCGTTATTGCCGAACGGACGGGCATCACGACGGTTGCCAACTTTCGCCCCCGTGACATTGCCGCAGGTGGGCAGGGTGCGCCGCTGACGCCAGGAGTCCATGCCCTGCTCTTCCGCCACCCGCGTCGCGCGCGGCTCATTGTGAATCTCGGTGGTATCAGCAACGTCACCCATCTTCCGCGAGGATCGGGAGTCAAAGGGCTGGTCGCGTTCGACACGGGGCCGGCCAACATGGTGTTGGATGGACTGATGGCTCGGACCACGAATGGGCGGACGCTGATGGATCGTGAGGGGCGATTAGCGGGACGTGGGAAGGTGGATGGGCGTTTGTTAGCCAAACTGCTCGCCCATCCGTACTTGTCGCAAGCTCCGCCGAAATCGACGGGACGAGAAGCCTTTGGGGTGAAGATGCTCGACGAGTTGACCGGGATGCAGCAGGCCCAGCAGCTGGCAATCGAGGATCTTCTGGCGACGTGCAGCCGATGGACGGCTGAAGCCGTGGGCACGGCCAGGCGCTGGATTCATGGTGGACTCGATGAAGTCATCGTCGGCGGTGGCGGTGTCCGGAATCGTGCGGTCATGCGGCACCTCGCGGAGGTCTTCACACCGGTACCGGTGAGCACGTTCGAGTCACATGGGTGGGACAGCAAGGCGCTGGAGGCCGTGGCCTTTGCTGTGTTGGCGTATCAAACCGCAACGGAGCAGTACGGAAATGTGCCCTCTGTCACCGGCGCGTCTCACCCGTCGGTGTTGGGGTGTATTGTTCCGAACGGTCCTGGGTGGCTTTCCAGGATTCGATCGCTTCATGGACGGAAATAGGTCGTCCGATGGAAGCCGTGCTGATCATTGGGGCTGTGGTGCTGACGGCCCTGTGGTGGTTTCTCCCGGTGTTTCACAAGAAACCCGGGGAACCGGAAACTTTTTATCTTCCCCCCAACACGATCGTCACATCAGACCCTGTGTTTACGGAGACGGAGCTCTCCCTCTACAATCTGTTGCAGATGGCGGTCCAAGACCGCTATCTGATTCTTGCGCAGGTTCCCCTCTGGGCCTGTGTGTCCGTTGACACGGCGGAGAAAGCTCGATCGAAGTTGTTGAATCACCTGGCGCTCAAACGAGTCGACTTTGCGCTCCTCCATCCAGGCACCCGGCATGTTGAGCAAGTGGTCCAAATCGACGAGGCGTCTCCTGATCCCTCTGCCGTGGAGCGTCGGCGTGTGATCGAATCCATCTTGGATGCGGCAGGGATTAAGTTGGTGTTTGTGCGGTCGAAGAAGTCATACACGATCCCCGAACTTACGGCACTCCTCGGTTTGGAGACAGACGAGTGAATTGCCTCTTGAGGAGCCCTGCTCTTCGCTAGTTCGATTGTCCGTCGTCCTGTTCATACATCCCAGCCGTTAGTTCAATGGCCTTACGGGCCAGCGCCGCTTCAGAGGTGGCCGGGTATTGGTCGACGACGCGATCGAACATGACGCGCGCGTTATCATGATCACCGAGTTTGGTGTAGGTTTGGCCAAGCTTGAGCGTGGACGCGGCCTGCTTGGGACTCAAAGGGTAGTTCATGATGACGTTATAGAATGAGTTGAGCGCCTCCTTGTAGCGCCCCATGTGGTAGTGGCATTCTCCAATCCAATATTGGGCATTGGCCGCCAAGGCTGATTGGCTGTGGATCTCTAAGAAGAGGCTGAAACCCGCCAGCGCGGCGTCATATTCGCGATGCTTGAATTCGGTCATGACTCGATCATACAGTTGCCGAGATGTGTCGTGCATGTGCTTGGGAGCGGCGAAGGACAGCCCAGCGGGTATGAGGGTTGAGAACACAAGCGCGATACCGATTGCGTACAGTCTCATAGACCTGCCTCCATAGCGAGTCAGCAAGGAGCCCAGTGTCTGTTTACGCAATCGCTATGCCACAGGGGAGGCGGCCGCAGTCAATAAACACCATAGAAACCAATGTGTTATCAGGTGAAAAGACTGTCCATGTGAGGTATTTCTCACACGGCTCAACGAGCACAAGACAGATTTGTACGATACACACGCCTTGGGAGGGAGGGCCGATTTTTGCCCCATCTGCGTTCGTGACTCTTTCTGGATAAGTATAGATTACCGACAGGGTGAACGGGCTATGCACTCGATTGACAGCAGTCGCGTCACATTGGAGCGCCTCACGCGATTGGGAGGAGCATGCAGTGGGTGAGGAAGTGGAATCGGTGCCGGAGAACCCCCGTGGGGGCCGCACGTTGATCGTCGATGCCGGTGACGCTCGGTGTTATCCGAGGCCCAGTGCCGCGCTCGACGAGGCGGGCGACCTAGACCAGGTCTACGTTCGCCCCGGGATGTATGAGGACAAAGTCTTTGTGAGCGAGCGGCCCGTTTGGCTCGTGGGCGCGGGACGCGATTCCGTGCACATCTTCAGCCGGCGCGGAGGGCCGCTGTATTTACAGCGGGTCTCGACCGGTCGGATCTCCGGTATCACATTCCGCTATGTTGGCAGCGATCAACACTCCGCAATCAACGTCCTTGATTCGACGTGTGTGATCACTCAATGCCGAGCGATGGAAGGAATTCTGTCCGGTGTGGTGTTGTACGGACCCGAATGCCGGGTTGCTTTCGTGGAGAATGAAGTGTGCCGCAATCGAGAATCAGGCATTTTTGTCTTTGCCGGGGCCCAACCGCGTGTGGCGCAGAATCGTTGTATCGAGAACCATCACTTCGGGATTGCCGTCCGCGATTCAGGCAGCCGCCCCGACATCGTGCGCAATCTCTGCGAAGCCAACATGCTCAGCGGGATGCTCTTGTTTCACCACGGTGGCGGGATGGTTGTGGGCAATATCTGCAGGCACAACCAGCATTGGGGCGTGTTGATGACGCCGGATTCGCATCCAAACCCACTGCCCGCCGAGTTGGCAGATGTGAACGACCTGGCGCAGAATCCGCGAGGTGCAATGACCATCACTGATCAGCCGCTCGCCGACATCGGCCGATAATGCGCGGATGCGGCAAGGATATCCCGTGCGGTGTCACCGAGCCGTCAGGACAAGGTCGAACGGCGGGCCATGGTCTGCCGATCATGTGGGTTAGGACGGCTTGGAGGACAGCGTGGACGACGCGTGATTCGGAAGATGGTATTGAAAGGAATTCCCGCCTTGCTGTTTGGCCCGGTACATGGCGGTATCCGCATGCCGGAGGAGATCATCGATTTCGTGATCATCAAGAGGATAGACCGTGATTCCGATACTGACGCCGATTGATACGCGTTGGCCCCCAAGAGGGAACGGCTCGGTCAACGACTTGGTGATTCTCTGCGCGACCGTGGTGATATCATCTTCGTGCGAAAGCGCCTCCAGAATGATCGTAAATTCGTCTCCCCCCATGCGGGCCACTGTGTCGACCTCGCGGACGCATTCCCGCAGCCGGTCTGCAACCGCTTTTAAGAGCTGATCGCCGGCGTCATGTCCCAAGGTATCGTTCACGGACTTGAATCGATCGAGGTCGAGCAGCAGGAGCCCCATGGGTTGCTGGAGCCGCTTGCTTCTCGCCATGGCATGGATGAGCCGGTCGCGGAACAAGGTCCGGTTGACGAGGCCGGTCAATTGATCATACTGCGCGAGGTGCGTCAGCCGTTCCTCGGCGCGTTTGCGTTCGATGGCATAGCGGATCGCGCGGGCCAGCAATTCCGGCTGCCCTTGTCCCTTGACCAGATAATCTTGCGCGCCGGTTTGAACGGCTTCTACGGCGAGCGATTGATCGCTCAGCCCGCTCAGCACGATAATAGGAATAGTGGGACAGGTTGCCTGAATTTGTTTCAGCGTCAACAGGCCGTACCCGTCCGGGAGTGATAAGTCCAAGAGAATCGCGTCGAATCGAGTCCGGGCGAGCTGAATAAATGCTTCGCTCAGGCGCGTGACATGCATGACGTCAAACTGCTCGAGGCTCCATTCCGCCAAAATATCTTGGGTCAAGTGAGCATCGACGTCATTGTTCTCGACGAGCAAGATCTTCAACATTGTTTCACACGAGTCATCATTGGCTCAGTGGGCCAATCAGAACGTTCGCTGCCATACCGTACGGTCAAGTATAGCTTAAGCTGCTGTTTCAACAAGACAATTGCTGAAATGCAAGACCTGGTCCATGGACGAATTGCCATGAAACTGGGGGAGGGGAAGGGGGAAATGGTTGTGGTGATAGAGGATTTTATACCTGGTGAGGCGGCCTTTCACGCCGCCTCGCCAGAGGTGACGGTCATGGCTGGTTAGCCACAATGTAACGCTTCGGCTCGCCGACGAACTTCTTCGGCCTTCTGGGCTTGTCCGAGGTTTTCATAGAGAGAAGCGATATTCCCATGGAGGTGGGAGAGCAACTGGCCAAGTTGCGCTTCCTGCGCGATCACATTGGCTTCCATGGCCAATTTCTTTTCCTCGCTCCGGCGGAAGCGTTCTTCCAGTTTTTGCACCAATTGAATCCATCCGCGAACCTTGGCTGAGTCCAACGTGGGCAGTGTCGGCAAGGACTCGGCGCGATCGAGGGATTTTTCAGCCTGGTTCATCCAATTGATGAACATCAGAAAGTCGCCCAACGTAATTTCCAATGCGGATGCTGCGCTGTCTTCGATCACAAGATCTTCCATTCTTGCTCCTTCGTCTTATTTGGGCACGTGGCAGAGGTGTCGATGACGTGAACGCTTGCCCAGCCTGTTGAGGTCTCACACCACCGGTACTTTAACGCCGGATCATATTCTGGCACGTCAGGAAGGTTCGGCCAGATCGTCAGTCCCACCTCCTTTCGTGCGCGTTGTGAAGAAATATGCTCAGTGCAAAGCCACAACAGGGTGGGGCATCGGACTAATACCCTACTAGGGAAGGTCTGATTAATTCACGTTTACACGAAGAACTCTGTTTCTGAATGGAGCAACACAGGTACTCTGCTGGAAATTCGCTAGTCCGGGAGCGTCCGCCTCGGGTATCGCCCGCTGTCGGGCCGCCC
>VGXE01000085.1 GCA_016873455.1 Nitrospira sp.
GTCAATTGCCGCGCGCGATCGTAGGTCCATTGACTCACCGAACCGTCGAGCTCTTCCAGCTTCGTGCGGTCCCCGGCCGCGCTGTAGGTGTACGTCAAAATATTGTCGACCACGCCCCCGGCGCGGTCGGTCCAAGACAGGACACCCGGATTCGCCCTCGGGTTCCGAACCTGGGTGTCCTGCCTGGCACTGTCTGGCAAACAATCGCCGATCGCGCCAGACTGCCACAAGGGGCAGGACACCAAGAGCCAAGAGCCCGACCTGCACACATGGGCCAACGCTCACGACGACGAGGCCGTCTGGTACAGGGACACCTTCACCGGCACCACGATGGACCGCCCCGGCCTCGAACGCCTCCTCGCCGACGTGCGGCAAGGCAAGATCGACAAGGTGGTCGTCTGGCGGCTCGACCGCTTGGGCCGGACGGCGAAGGGGTTGTTGACGCTCCTCGATGAATTGCAACAACTCGGCGTCGGCTTCGTCAGTCTCAGGGAGGGCTTCGACCTCAACACGCCAGCCGGACGGCTGATGGCCGGGGTGCTGGCGAGCGTGGCCGCTTACGAAACCGAGGTCAGGAAAGAAAGGCAGTTGGCGGGGATTGCTAAAGCGAAGGCCGAGGGCAAGACGTGGGGCGGCAGGAGGCCGGGGACGCGCATCAAGCTCACCGAGGAGAAGGAGGCGCTAGTCCGCCAGCTTCACGCCGAGGGCAAGCCGGTCGCCGCCATTGCACGGATGGTGGGGCTGACGCGGAAGACGGTGTACAGGGCCATCAAAGAGCCTTTCCACTTGCAAGAACGGCTTGGCACAACTTTCCGCCGTTCTTGACAAACTCTGCCGCCCCCGGCAACACATAGTCACCAACTTCATTCTGTGTCGAGTGCTTCTTGATCCACAGGGCGATCCGCGAAAACCATTTGCGGAATGACTCGCTTTTCCTGATGACAATAGCGGGGTCGTCATGCCGCCACCCATTCATTTCAGCCCAGATCCTTCCACGGACAAGGCGTCCTTCGTCAGGAATGCAACGAGAGAACTCTATGACTTCGGACTCGATCCGTTGGACAGTGAAATGAGCTTGCTCCGTGACATAGCTCAAGACAGGAGGCGGGCTGTGGTCTTTGTCCCATAGGCAAAGGAGAAACCAGCCAACTGTATCACGATCCGGCAACCGCTGTAGAAAAGCGATTTCCTTACTAGCTTGAACATCCATGAAGATTCCGACGGTCCTATCGGATTCAACGAATGAAATGAACTCCCGCTCGTCTTCGGGTGTCATGTAGAAATTTAGCTGCTTACCCATGATCAGCACCTACTACTCGTAGTCGTGGAAAATGCGCTTTGCATCACGGACTTCGGGACTATGGCGAACGTCACGCAAAGCGTCTCTCTCGCGGGAGACAGGAACTCTGGCGTCGGATTTCAATCTGCGACCGACTTGATGGACCTCGACGATTCTACCGGTCTTGGGATCAATCGCCACGACATCCATGAAGCGGGTGTCTTTCACCCCGTTGATGGTCTTAACGGGGTACTCGGTTTGGTATTTCAGTCCTCTCCTTTCGATGTCGGCTATGACTTCTTGCACCTTGGCACGATGGGCAGGGCTTCCAAGTTTGCCGTATGGGTTCGGAACTTTGTTTGGAGCAACAGAGGAATCTGACGCGACTTTCGCGGGCGCGTCGTAATATCTCGACGCGGTTTCAGGGCTTGCGCAGCCGAACTCGACGCGATCCGTCGTAGTGGTACCGAAAACCTCGGCGCGGGTTTTTCGGGTGAAATACGCGACACTCGACGCGAATGTCGCGGCGCAAGAGAAGAGCCCCGACGCGGTGAGGATCAGCGCCGAGACCAGCCCGATGCGCCACCAGTTTTTTCTTTTAGCCGCCGATTGCATGACGGCCATTTTAGCAAGTCCGCTCGGTGGCCCGAAGCGGCGGCGCGCACCAAGCGGCTAAAGAAGCAGCTAAAAGAAGAAAGAATCAAGATGATCTTTGAACCGCGCGGCGAGGCCGCGTTTAGCGGTTTGCTGAAGAGCCATCGTCCGAGGAGGGTTCGCCGTCGCCGTCGTCTTGGTTCGGTAGCGGCGGATTCGATGCGGGTGAACGAGAACGGCTTCTGATTCCCGCTGGAGGACCAGAAGCCGCGACGTGTACGACTACGACGGTAGCCTGTTCATGGGTTGCCAGTGTGCGTTTTCGCCGTTATCCGGCAGCGTCGGGTGGTTTCGACGGGTTTTCCGGGGTGTTTTCGTAGTTTTCCGGCGGCGAGGATGGGCCGATATTGGCCCGATCTGGCCCCGATGATTCGCCGCTGGACCCCGCTGTTGGCGTCCTCGGCCCCGATGATCGGCCCTCGACCCCCGATGAGGGCTCGGTCGTACTGGTAGGTGTCGTGTCCTCGACGCCGCCTGGGTGCGGATCGATCAGGCCCGGCAGAGTCGGCTGACCCTCGCGGCCACGACCATCGAACACCAGCTCGTATTCGATCGTGCGGCCTGGGCCGCGATGCGCCAGGACGTATTCCATTTCCACCAGGCGGTCCAAGTGCAGTTTCAGTTGTGTTTGAACAGGCCTTGATGGGAGCCAGGCAGGTAGAAGTGCCGCTCACCCCGTTTGCCGCCCTCGTCGATCCGCCGCCCATACACTTGCGCCACCTGGCCTTGAGCATTCAAGAGCGGGAATGTCACGCAGCCCCGCAAGTGTTCGTGACCGCTTTCGCGGACCAGCCCCAGCCGCTTGAGCCGTTCCCGGATTTCCTCCCCCGCCTTGACCTGCGCCTGTGGCAACCGCAGTCCCAACGTCCGATCGACGAACCCGATCTGGAACCGCTCGATCGCTTCGCCGTCCGTGATGCCGCGCGACTGCAGATACGCCAAGGCCTGGGGCGATTGCTTCAACCGGTCGTGGTAGTAAGCCACCACGCTGGCCAAGAGCGCTGCATCACCGGCATCCGTGGGCAACGGAGATTCGAGCTTTCGTTCGGTGGTGAACTTCCTCCCACCGCCGCTCCCCACCGCGCCATCGCGGAGCAGCTCGACGGCATGCCGGAAGCCGACCTTCTCGGCGTGCATCACCCACTGGATCACGTCGCCACCTTGGCCGCAGGCACCCAGGCAGTTCCAGACGTTTTTCCGGCGGTTAACCACCAGCGACGGCTCGTGGTCGTCGTGGATCGGGCACAGCCCGATCATCTCCCCTTGGCCGCCCGGCCGGTCCCGGAGTTTCGTGCCGTAGCTCTCGATCAACCGCACCAGGTCGGTCTCGTGTTTCAGCCTGCGGATCAGGTCGTCGTCGAAGCGGGCCATTTCGCCACCTCCCATAAAGGTGTGTCAAGAGCCTTTTCGGTCCCTTGCCAGGCCGCCGAAGAGGAGGACAGTATAATGCCATTGGCAGTGACTGCAAGCGGCAGTTCTCAAGGAGATTTCAGAATGCGAGATACAATGGCCGTCACTATGGCCAAAACAGCAACACGAACACACAACGGTCGTCCCGTTTCCGAGGCGCCGATTCATGCGCGCCTCGCCCAGCTGCGATTGGAACGCGGCTTGAGCCAGGCAGAGGTCGCCGAGGCACTCGACCTGACTCAAGCCCTGGTATCCAACTACGAGCAGGGAACCCGAAGGCTGCACGCCGAACTGATCGCGCGTTTTGCGGAGTTCTACGAGGTGAGCGCCGACGATTTGTTGGGGCTGAAGACCACAGGATCCGCAAGGAAGGCCTCCACCAGCGAGCTGGGACTGCACTTGCTGAAGCGGATGCAGAAGATCCAAAGCTTGCCGAAGCAACGGCAGAAGGAAGTCTTGCGAAGTATTGACTTCGTCCTGAACGGCGCGGCCCCGTAGGTTGAATCCGGCAGGACCAGGGCTTCGACCCACCGCCGACGATTTCCAATGCCAACCCGCCCGGTCCGGGGCCATCGACCAGGGAGGTGTCCACTGGCAAGGCATACCATCTGTCACGATCAGGATCGGTACCGACGCCCCCCAACCCCGAACGCAGCCATAGAACTTTTTTCTTTAGCCGCCGAACCCACCTGCGGCGTGGCCGAACCGGGCGGGTCAATCCGCAGCCAGGCGTCATCGGTTTCTTCACCGCCGCGCCCGACGAAACCATCGCAAGGCCTGCCACCAACACCCGCCCTCGTCCCTGCTGTGTGCGCGCCTCACATGAACCCCAGCCCCAGGCCGTGCGTGCGCGCACTGGGCCTGGGGGTTCTAGGGGGTGCGCGCGCACACGCGGAGACCCGGAATCGGTCCCGCTCGGGACGGATGCGGATCGGCGGTTTCTCCGTACGTCGTCAACCGGCAGGGCTACATGGCGGCGTGACACTCGCCGCGAACCGGGCAGCTAAAAGAAAAAACGCAAGAGTTAGCGGCACCCCAGTCCTGGCCGGTGGACTCGCTGTCGATGCCCCGCGGTGGCCACGATACCTGCCGTGCGCATTCACGAGCGATTCGCCCGGATGACTGCCGGCGGGCAGGATCGGGCGTGCGCGCACACGCTGAGCCCCGCCAACAGCCGGACCTGCCAAGGCGCGGCGTCCGTGACAGCGCCCCACGACGCCCCGTTTGGCCCCTATCGCGTCCGGGCCGCCAGCGAAGGTTGGGGGCCGAGATTCGCCACGGAACGCCACAGGCGGCCACACGGACGGCGACGTGGCCAGCCTCGCCGATCCTGGCTTGCCAGGCCATCCGGTCCTCCGAAATCGGACTTGTACAAAAAACAAACTGTGTCCTGATTGGCGACCGCTCCCACGGATCTCGGGAAGACGGTTTCGCCGCCAAGTACCTATGGCCCGTCCGTACGCGACATTGGCCAACGTCGTGCGCTGGGTGGCGCTTGAGGCTGCTGCTGGTGGTGGGACGGACGGCCGCGAAGCGGCCTGTCCCACCACCAGCCCGACCAAACGGCCAAGTGGCCAACTCGCCCCCTACCTCTTTTTCGTGGCCGCTTGGGACCAGTTGGCCGCTTCGTTGATTCACCGGGAAATACCTCATGTCTCTACGGCTCTTGATTGACCCCTTGGTCTTAAACCTGTTTTAAGTGGCCGCTTGGAAGGCCCCCCGAAAGTGCCAAGCGGCCAATTCGCCCAAGGGGCCAATTCAAAGAGGCAGGGTATCTTCGTGGCCGCTTGGCCGCTCGGGTCCACCTTGGGAGCACCATCTATTCGTGCAACGATGTCAGATCGTCCCTCAGATTCATTCCGGGTTGCCAACCGAGACGTTCTTTCATTCCGATGGAACGTCAACTCAGGTTCTGCCGTGCGTGGAGACCTTTCTCCTTCGGTCATGGCGTTTGTCGCGGCGGCTTCAATTGCATTCTTGACTCGTCGCAGCCAACTCAACAACCGTCGTCTCTTCGTCCATCGACACCAGCGTCAGCCTATCATTGGTCAGCTCGGCATCGGCTACGACTTCGCAGTACGGCGTCGCAATCTCCTTCAATCCACGGCACCGAACGACCACCGCCCCCAACTCGTGAATTGCAACAAGAACCGAGCTGTTGCAAAGAATCCGATGAAAAACGGAATCAAGATCGAAGCGAGCAACTACCGTTTGCCTTCCGAGATCGAAGATTAGAAGTGAACGGTTCATCCCGATTGCCAGTGAATTGATTCCGTGCATTGGGGCGATACACGGAGCACCTCTTGTGTTGTCAAGGATTATTCCCAAACGAAAGCTGCGGCCTTGGAAGGGTTGTTTGACTTCAAGTGCGTAAAACGTCATGAAGTCTGAAGCGTCTTCGCCAAGCAAATGGCCATCAACTCCCGATTTGCGGACGAACTGTTCGAGGTCTGTATAGTCGCGGTATTGACCGCAACTGTGGATTTCAAATGCGCCACAAATGAAATTCATCGTATAGTTGCCCTATGGTGAAAAGCGGCTTCCCACTCCCTCAAGAATGAACGTGCGCAACGTCTCACCATCCCAATAGCTGGTGACTTTCACGCCGCCGTTCGGCCCCATCAAGAGCGACTCGCGAATCGTCGTACCGTTACGACCGGTTGCAACAATGTTGGTGGCGTCATTAAGCACGCCTTGGAAGTGCTGGGACATCAATTGGCGGTTCGCGGGAGTGTCAGGAAGGCCAATCCGCTCCATATGACGGAGCATGTCCGTTGACCGTTCGATGCTGTGGGCCCGCCCTGTGGCCTTTCCGAAGAGGTAATCAAGCTTTTGCCCAAGCACTGCTTCCCTTGGGGCAACAGGGGAATCCGACGCGGTTGTACTCGGCGCGTCGTAGTAACTCGACGCGGCTTCAGGGGTTGCGACGCCGAACTCGACGCGATTTGTCGTAGTGGTACGGGAGAGCTCGGCGCGGGTTTTCAGAGTTTGAACGGAGTCGCTCGAAGCGTTTGCGAGCGGGCACGACGCCAGCGCCGAAGCGATCAGGACGAGCCAGAGGGTTTTTCTTTGAGCTGCCTTCGGACTCATCACTGGTTGGTCCCGTGTCGTGTTTTCGGAATGAGCGGCAGGCGCCGCAGCGCGAGGCGGCGCTCGGTGACCGTCACTGCGGCGCCGGCCAGCAGATCAGTTTCGATGGCCTGCACGACCTGGTTAATCACCCGCCCTACGTCCTCCCCCTTCAAGCCTTGCATGCGAATGCGGATCACCGACGGCTGCACTGCGCCGGACCGCGCCAAGATCGCGTGGAAGTCCGCATCCAGCGTGACCACGATTGCGCCACGCGCGATTCCCTCGGCTAGGATGGCTTCGTCGGTGGCCGTCGCCAGCCCCAAGCCGCCTACATGCTCGGCTTCCAGGCCGAGCGTCCGCAGATGCTGAACCGTCGAACGTGGCAGTCCCTGGTCGAGCAAGAATTTCATGACGCCTCATGGAACTCCAGGATCTTGTCATCCAGGCTGGCCGCCGCGTAGGCCAAGGCCTGCCGCACATCCTCGTCCTCCAACTCCGGGTATTCGGCCCGCAGCTGGTCGCGATCTGGATACGTCGCCAAGGCCTCCAGTACGCGCCGCACCGTCAACCGCATCCCGCGGATGCACGGCTGTCCGTTCATGATTGCCGGATCACTTGTGATGCGATTGAAGCCAGGCATGATGGATTCCCTTAATGACACGTCGCTGTTACCGAACGCCGCTCCATTGTACCTCGATCGCCCGGCCAGCGCCAGCGTGGCCCAATGCCAGGCACCCATGGCTGCCAGCAGGGAACGGCCAGTTCGGCTAAAGACAAGCAGCTAAAAGAAGAAGTTGGAAGGGCTACTTTGAAACGCCAAACGCGGCGGGCGGTTCGTCGTCGTGCCCGTCGTCCGAGTCCTTGCCGTTCGATTCCTCCGGTTTCGATGCTTCCGTCGCCTGTTGCTCCGGACTCCCATCTCCCGTCTCCCGACTGAGTTTGGCCGGATGCGTGGCTTCGTGGATCTCTTTCAGCTTGCGAATCGAGACCTGCGTGTAGATTTGCGTGGTCTCGAGCTTGGCGTGGCCGAGCATGGCTTGGATGAACCGCACGTCGGCGCCGTTCTCCAGCATCAGCGTGGCCATCGTGTGGCGGAATAAGTGGCAGGAGCCACGCTTGCCGATGTCCGCCGCGTCCACGTACTCGCGGACCATTTGAGTGAGACGGTTCGTCGTGAACGGTTCCCCGAGATGCGTCAAGAACAGCGTCACGTCGTTGGGATTCACGACCAGCCGGGGACGAACTTCGGTCAGGTAACGGTCGATCCACTTCAAGGCCCGCGAGCCGATCGGGACCATGCGGTCCTTGTGGCCCTTGCCTTGTCGAACCATCAGCGTGCCGCGGTCCACGTCCATGTCGTACAGCTTCAGGTTGATGACTTCCATCCGGCGAATGCCGGTCGAGTACAGCGTTTCCAGGATCGCCCGGTCACGCAGGCCCAGTGGATCACCGAGCTTGGGGACGGCGAGCACCGCTTCCGCTTCGCGGATTGTGAGCACGTGCTTGGGCAGCCGATGTTCCAACCGGGGCAGTTCCAGCTCGCTGGCCGGGTTGTAGAGGATGTGGTTGTTCGTGGTCAGCCATTTGAACCAGGCTCGCACGGGAACCAAGCGTGAGTGCTGCGAGCGGAACGAGAGCGGCTGGCCGTCCTTCTTGCGGTAGTGGTACAGATAACGCTGATAACGCTCGAGAATCGGTTTGGTGACTTCGGTCGGTCGCGTCACGCCACGCTCTTCGCTATGGCGATCAGATAGATTGACCCACGTCTGCTCAGCTCGACTGACCCTTTGGCTCACAGCTGGTGGTAGTGCGAGGGAATGCGAGGGGCAGCGCTGAGTGGCGGGCTGCGGGCGGGAAGGGGGC
>VGXE01000086.1 GCA_016873455.1 Nitrospira sp.
CGCCAGCGTCCCAACAGACCAGCCCCGATGCCCAAGTCGGCGGCGATTTGACTCACCGTTACCCCGGGTGCGTCGAGCATGGCCACCGCTTCACGTTTGTACTCCACTGAAAACTTCCGTCGTGCTCCCATGACACCCCTCCTGGCCCATTATGGGCCTTAAGTGAGGTGTCCGTAAAATCGGGGCAGAACCCGTGTGCCTCAACGAGGCTCTCGTGTGTTCCTGTATCCAGCCATGCGTAGCCACGGCTCATGCGTTCAACACACAGCTGCTCTTTCTCAAGATAGACCTTGTTGAGGTCGGTGATTTCAAGTTCACCACGGTGTGACGGAGTTATTTGCTTGGCGTAGCTCGGTGCATGCTCATCGTAGAAATAAAGCCCAGTCACCGCATAGTTCGACTTCGGTGCTGTTGGCTTTTCTTCGATGCTCAGCACCTTGCCGTCTTTACTAAATTCAGCAACGCCATAACGCTCGGGGTCATGCACATGGTAGGCAAAGACCGTTGCACCGCACTTGCGCTGATTAGCTGCAGCAAGCTTTTCATGCAGCGAGTGGCCGTAAAAGATGTTGTCGCCGAGAATTAATACCGAGGGCGAGCCATCAAGGAATGCTTCGCCGATGATGAGAGCTTGCGCCAATCCATCTGGAGAGGGTTGGATGGCATATTCAATTTCCAAACCCCACTGGCTGCCATCGCCAAGCAACTCTTTAAAACGTGGTGCATCTTGCGGTGTGCTGATGATGAGCATCTCGCGCACATCAGCAAGCATGAGTGTTGAAAGCGGGTAGTAGATCATCGGCTTGTCAAACACAGGCAACAGCTGCTTTGAAACCACCTGAGTGGCTGGGTATAGCCGCGTACCAGATCCGCCCGCGAGGATGATGCCTTTGCGTTTCATACTGTTTCTAGCTCCTTGATCATGTCGCTAGCCACAGCCAGAAAGTCGTCCTTCCAATGCGGTAAATCGAATGAGAGTTGCGAGCGCAGCTTGTGTGTATCCAGCTGTGAGTTCAGCGGACGTTTTGCTGCGGTTGGATACTCTGCCGTGGTAATCGCGCAAATATCTTTAACGCTTGCAGCCATTGGTACTGCCCTCTGCTCAGCAAAGCCAACCAACGTTTGTGCAACCTCGTGCCAGTTCGATACACCCTGAGGTGTGAGGTGGTAGATGCCTTGAGGCCATGCTCTACCATTTTTTATTGCACCGATGGCATCAAGCGTCACCTGGCTGATGAGCGATGTTGACGTTGGCACGCCCACTTGATCGCCAACGACATTGAGGTGGTTACGTTCAGACGCTAATCTCAATATGGTTTTGGCGAAGTTATTGCCATCTTTTCCGATCACCCAGCTTGTTCGAAAGATGAGATGATGGCAGCTGTTTTGTGTGATGGCTTGCTCACCAGCCAACTTTGACGCGCCATAGACGTTAATTGGGTTTGTTGCATCCGTCTCAACATAGGGCGTTGGCTTGGATCCATCAAACACATAGTCGGTGGAGTAGTGAATCAGCCAAGCACCGATTGACTGGGTAACTCGAGCAAGATTTTTAACAGCATCCGCATTAACGGTGAATGCGTGCTCTTTATCGCCTTCGGCTTTGTCTACGGCTGTGTAAGCAGCAGCATTCACAATGACATCAGGGCAAACGCAGTCAACGGCATCTTTTATTGCCTTGTGATTGCTAATGTCGAGCGATGTTCGGGGGAAGGCAACCACATTCCCTTGAGTGCATAGCTGGCGCTCGAGCTCTTTACCCAGCTGACCATTTGAGCCAAGAAGCAGTATCTTCATGCGTACTGCCTCTCGATCCATTGGCGATATTCGCCGCTGATCACGTCGTCCACCCAGCCAGCGTTTTCTAAGTACCACTTAACGGTTTTACGAATGCCGCTTTCAAAGGTTTCTGCGGGGCGCCAGTTCAGTTCCGATTCAATTTTGCTTGCATCGATGGCATAGCGACGGTCATGGCCTGGACGGTCCTTAACGTAGGTAATGAGCTCACGATAGCTTTTGATTTTCTTGCCGCCAGACACCGGGCGTAGCTCGTCGAGGATGTCGCACAGCGTGTGAACAATTTCGATATTGGCTTTTTCATTGAGCCCACCAATGTTGTAGACCTCCCCGCAAGTACCACGATCCAGTACTACGCGAATGGCGCTGCAGTGATCACCGACGTAGAGCCAATCCCGGATCTGCAGCCCATCGCCATAAACAGGAAGCGCTTTGTGAGCCAGTGCGTTATGGATGATGAGCGGAATGAGCTTTTCCGGAAACTGATAAGGACCATAATTATTGGAGCAATTGGTTGTCAGTACCGGCAAGCCGTAGGTGTGGTGATAAGCACGCACAAGGTGGTCAGACGCGGCTTTGCTGGCGCTGTAGGGGCTATTGGGCTCATAGCGATGAGTCTCTGCAAATGCTGGCGCCTCAGCAGTGAGTGACCCATACACTTCATCGGTTGAGACATGTAGAAAGCGAAACGCCTGTTGCTTTGATGGTAAAAGCGACTGCCAATACGTTTTGGCAGATTCCAATAGACGGAAAGTTCCGACGATGTTGGTTTGAATAAATGCCTCTGGCCCATGAATCGACCGATCAACATGCGATTCAGCTGCAAAGTGAATAATGGCGCGCGGCTGATGCTGAGCAATCAGTTTTTGAACTAGTGCGCCATCACCAATATCCCCTTTAACAAAAATATGCTTTGGGTTATCAGCAAGACACACCAAGTTGTTGAGATTGCCTGCATAGGTCAGGTTATCGAGGTTGATCAGCGTCTCGTCATGCTGGGCGAGCCAATCCATAACGAAGTTACTACCAATAAAGCCAGCGCCTCCTGTGACCAAAATCGTCATCGTTACAGCTTCCTAAAAACAGCAGCTGCAATGAGGCCGAGATTGCCGAGCAGAGTTTGTCGATAAATGCCACTTCGCCTCAAGTGAAACAAACGTGCGGGCAGTGACATTTGCCGCGCGGCAGAAAATTGCTCAAGCGTGCGCAAGTTGGCAGGCGTGAGTCTGTGTTGCATGGACTTCAGCGCCTCGATATTGCTGTCATTCCACTGCTTGAAGCGACCCTGCCAGAGCATGCGAATACGTTTAATTCGAGCGGGCCATGAAGAGTTCATGCCAACCAGGTTGTTCTCATGCTGTCGGTAGCGCAACGTGGGAGAGGCATCATAAAAAACCTGCCCACCGCAACCAGTGACGAGCATGTAAGCCCACCAGTCATGTGTTACGACAGGGATGCTCTCTCCAGCCTCACGCAGCAACTCACGCGTCGCATTGTTAAACACCATGGTGTTACCACCACAAATGTTCTGCATCAGTGCATTGGCAAAACTTGGCAGCTTTGTGAACAGCGGTGAGAGGCCAATTTCCCTGTCATGCTTGTCAACCAAACGAGTTCGGCTGCAATACAGCGCCGGGATATCTGAGGGAATAGACTGTAGCCATGCCACGGCACGTTCGAGTTTGTCTGCTTCCCAAATATCGTCTTGGTCTGCATAGGCGTAATAGTCAGCAGAGATGCTGGCTTTGCATGTCAGCGATAAAAAGTTTGCAGCAAATCCTTCTGCCGGGCCGTTTTGTGTGGACAAGCGCCCAAAAGGCCAATGCTTTTCGTAGTGCTCAAGAATCGCGTGGGTGCCATCTGACGACCCATCGTCACTTGCCCAAACTTCCCAATTTTGATGTGTTTGACTGGCAAATGAATCGAGCTGCTCAGCCAAATAGTGTTGACCTTGGTAGGTTGCCAACAAAATCGCAACTTTGGGTTGCTCTACATTTGCGCTACTAATACGAGACTGATGCGCAGCGGCTGCAGCAGGTTGTGGCTGCGATTGCGCATGCAAACCATCTTCGCGATGGCTGGAGCTATCGTGAAAAAACTTGAGAGGAGAAGGTGCCTGAAAACTGCCCGCAAAGGGGGCTAGAAAGCCGTCAGCGAGCTCGGAACCCTGCGGGGGGGGGGCTAAACATTTTTTCACGGCTCAAATCGTCATCTAAATTTAACTTACTAAGCCAGTCGTTAGTAAAGCCTCATGCGGCCGCATAGGCGCACGAGGGCGCGTGGAAGAAACTGCGGACCAGCTGCGGCCGCTGCTGCAGGCTGCGCAGGATGCCATGGGCGCGGGCTTTCAATTCCGTCTTCGTCCGGGCTGCGCCGCGGCCCAGTTTCCCCTTCACATGCGCCCAGGCCAACTCGTCGGGGTTCAGGTCGGGTGAATAGGGCGGCAGCACGCACAACTCCAGCCGGCCGGCCTGTGCGGCGACAAACTGCTGCACCCGCTTGGCCTTGTGCGTGGGATGGCCATCCACAATGAGGACGATCTTGCGGGTCATGCCGTGGAGCAGTCGGCGCAGGAACTCACAGAAGACCCCGGCGGTCACCCGGCGCTCGATGATCATGAAGCGACACGACCCTTTCGCATTGACGGCTGAAATCATGTTGAACCCAAAACGGGCGCCCGTGGTCTTGACCACCGGGGTCGCGCCCCTCAGCCCCCAGGTGGTGCCGGCATGTGCATCGGAGCGCACCCCCGATTCGTCGGCGAAGAAGATGGCGGCTCCCTCCCGCTTGGCCTTCGCGACAATCGCCGGATACGCTTCCGTTCGCCATCGCTCCACGAGGACCGGATCCTGCTGCCAGGCACGATAGAGGGGACGCTGGGGCGTGAAACCCAGCCGCCCCATCAGGCGGCCCACCGAGACCTCCGACAGACGCACGCCGAACTGGCGCCGGATCACCTCCCGAATGATCGCCAACGTCCACAGGGCATAGTCGAACTTCAATTGCTGGGGCGTCTTCGTGCGCACGATGCGCGCCAGTCTGGCCATCTGCGCGGCGGTCAGCCTGGTCGGGGCGCCGGGGATGGGCTTAGCCTTCAACGCGTCCGCGCCGCCCGTGTGGTAGGCCGCGAGCCAGCGGTAGATCGTCCGTCGGTTGAGCCCCAGCCCGACTCCCACGAACTCGGCACTTTCGCCTGCTTCAACCCGCTGCACGGCGCTCCGCCGCACTTGCTCCAGAGCCTGATGGGACAGCGTCCGCGCATCGAACGTCTTCTTGCATCGCATGCACGCATATTAGCACATGAGGCTTTACTTATGAATAGTTTAATACTTGGCGGGATCATAAACATCTCTAGCGTCTGTAGACAAAGTTGATTGACTTGGTTGCAAACCAAAGTGACGCCAGTCCTCTAATTGCGCACCTATGCGGGTGCGACGCTTGCTTGTGCAGCCAAAGCATTGCTGAGTCATTGTCATCTTAACATCTTTGAGCGCTGTGACCAATGTTTAGAGCGATTTGTGAAGAGCGTTTTGCGGGCAGCCCTGTGCATTGCGTCAAAACGCCTCGCAAGTGTTACAGAGGGGGCCCCCTCTTTGTCACACCCTCGCAACCATATGAAAAGGAACGATTATTGCTTAAATCTTCACTCGGAAACTCGTTCCTTGCCGGAGTGATGCAGTTTATGCCGTCAATGTTGGATACGCACAAACCAACCGTCCTCGTCATCGATGATGAAGCAGGCCCGCGCGATGCGCTGAAAGTCATCCTCCGTCCTTTTTTTAACGTCCAATCGGCTGAGAATGCCTCGGCAGCCCTCGACATTCTGAGCCGGCACCCCATCGATCTCATTACGCTTGATCAAAAACTTCCCGACCGCCACGGCATGGATCTGCTTCAGGAAATCAAACATGACCATGTCGATACCGAAGTGATTATTGTGACTGGTTATGGCAGCCTCAAATCTGCCATGCACGGCATTCGCTACGGGGCCGCAGGGTATCTGCTGAAACCGTTTAATGTGACCGAGCTGATTACCCTGATCAACCAAACGCTCGAGAAGAAACATCGGCTTGATTTTATTCGTACTTTTTTGCAATCGTCATCGGAGCTGTGGGGACCTGAGCAGGAAAGCTCCCAGGCCTGGCAGGTTCTCCAGTCTGGCTACGCAGCGCTTGGCGCACATAAACAGGGATCCGCTCCGGCAGCAGGGCAAGATTTCGAATGGCTCCCGCTTCTCTCCGATATGCTGGAGGCAACGGACAGGCACTTGCTGAATCACTCAAGCCGAGTGAGCTTCTACGCAACCTTGATCGGCAATCGCTTGAATTTGACCAGCGAACAACAGAAGTCCTTGACCATGGGTGCCTTTCTCCACGACATCGGGAAAGTGGGCATTGCGCCGCAGCACTACGCTGATGATCGCCACGAGGCATCAACGCTTGGTGCCGATACCTCCAAAGACCATCCCGAAAGAGGCGCGCAGCTCATTCGCCACACAGGCCTCTCGGCAGATATCAGCCAGTCATTCTCTGCCACCATGAACGCTGGGATGGACGAGGTTATCCGCATGGGCTCCAGGGGGAGGGCATTCCTCTCCTCGCCAGGATTGTGACCCTTGCACAGACTTTCGACCACCTGACCACCGATCCCATGGCTTCCTCTCCCCTGTCGATTGACGAGGCCATAGACCAGATTTCCGGCCAAGCCCGTACTACTTTCGATCCCACGTTAACCAACTTGTTTGTTCAAGTGATCAACGAGTGCAAACACTCGCTTCCTCCCATGGCGATCGCCTCAACCACCGCCGAGCGCCGCAAGCCGTAACAACTCCTGGACGCTTGTCAGGCCGAATCCTTGGCTCCTGCAATCAACTCTGCCGCGGTTTCCCTGACTTTCTTCGTCACCGTGGCACCTCCCAACATGCGTGCGATTTCATCTTCCCGCTCAGGACCGGTGAGGCCTCGCACCGAGGTCGTCGTTCGATTCTTGAGCTGTAATTTCTCCACACACCAGTGGTGATCGGCTTGGGACGCCACTTGAGGAAGATGGGTCACACACAGCACTTGATGATACCGCCCCAAATCTTTTAACCGTTTGCCGATGGCAGCCGCGACGGCCCCTCCAACTCCTGTATCAATTTCATCGAAAATCATGATCGGTACCTGGTCCACACCCGCTAGAGCCGACTTGAGCGCCAACATCACCCGGGACAACTCCCCGCCTGACACAACCCGCGAGAGCGGCTTTAGGGGCTCGCCGGCATTCGTCGACAGCACAAATTCAGCGCGATCCGCGCCATCGCTTCCATACGCCTGTTCGCCCTCACCCGTCACCACCTGTACGGTGAATTGTGTCTGCCCCATTTTGAGCACATCCAATTCCCGACGCACGATCTTGGTCATTCGTTTGGCGGCGTCCATCCGTTTGCTTGTGAGTTCCCGCGCCATTCGAGCAACTTCCCGCACCCCCTCACGAATCAATTGATCAGAACGCTCACGCTGTGCATCGGAATGCTGAAGTCCCTCCAGCTCCTCCCGAACACACCGGTGAGTCTCCAGTGCGGCCTCGACGGTTCCCCCGTATTTCTTCTTCAGCTTCTGAATCAACGCCAAGCGATCTTCGATGGCTGCTAAACGCATCGGATCGTTGTCCAATCGATCCGCATAACCGCGGAGGCAGTCCGCCACCTCCCGCACAAGTACCTTGGCATCGGTGGCAAGTCGGCCGGCCCCCTGCATCTCAGGGTCGATCTGCGCCAGCTCTCCCAACGTCCGTTCCACGACAGATAAATTCGCCAAGACCCCACCCTGCTCGCCATGAATCCGCTCTTGTACCTCCGCGGCTAGCTCATTCAGCCGCTGCGAAGATCCCAACCTCCTCCGCTCACCCTGAAGCGCCTCTTCCTCACCAACCGTCAACGCGGCCTCATCCAGCTCTTGCTTCTGAAATGCCAAGAAATCTTCCCGTTCTGCGGTTTGCTGGACTTTACGGACCAGCGCATCCCGCTCCAGACACAGCCGGACCCATTCATTGTAGGCCAGCCGATATTGGTGGAGCATAGGATGGAGACGGCCAAACGCGTCAAGGGCATCAAGCTGTGCTTGGGACACGAGCAGAGACTGTTGATCATGCTGCCCGTGAATATCGAGGAGCGTTCCGCCGAATTCTTCCAGCACGTGGACCGGACTCATGACCCCGTTCAAATATACGCGGTTTCGCCCGGAACGGGCGATGACACGCCGAATGACAAGTTGTGAATCGTCTTCGCCGAGAATCCCCTGATCCCGCAATTTTTGGCGGAGAGGATGGTCTGATGGAATCTGGAAGGACGCCTCGAGTTGCGCTTCGTCTGCCCCGAACCTGATCTGATCACTGGATGCTCGTCCGCCGACAAGGAGCGCGAGGGCATCGATCAGGAGCGATTTCCCTGCTCCCGTCTCCCCTGTGAGCACGGTAAACCCGGCATCAAGAG
>VGXE01000087.1 GCA_016873455.1 Nitrospira sp.
CTGCGCCGCCGGTGACTAGGATGTTGTACGACATGTGATCTCCTTTGTTATTGATTCAGTTATTGAATATGGCACGCTCGACACATTCGCAAAGCGAGTGCGCCAAGACAATGTGAAGCTCTTGAATGGTGCTGGTCATTTCGCCCGACGCCACGATGCAGTAATCAGACTTTTCCTTTGCTGCGCCACCGTCACGTCCCGCAAAAACAATGGTTGGAATGGCCATCTGCCGGCAGGTATCCAGTGCGTTGAGGATGTTCGGCGACTGCCCCGATGTCGTGATGCCGAGGAAGATGTCTTTCCCGGTCATCTTTCCGGCGATCTGGCGAGAGAACACCTGGTCGTAGCCATAGTCGTTGCCAATGGCGGTAAGGATGGAGGTGTCGACCGTCAGTGCTTCGGCCGCCAAGGGCGCGCGGTCGCGGGCGAGTTTGCTGACGAATTCTGCCGCCAGGTGTTGGGCATCGGCGGCCGAGCCGCCATTACCTGCAATGTATAAACGCCCGCCCCGGCGATAGCGATCAACGACCTCTTGCACCGCTTTATCGAACACGGCAAGTTGGTCGTCCCGAAGCAGAAAGCGTTGCTTGGCCTCGATTGAGGCAATTAGATTTTTCTTCAGGGTGTCGGTCGCGGTCGTCATGCAGTTTCTCGTCAATGGGGCAGAACGTCAGCCGCCCGGAAATAGTCCTGGGGCACGCCGATATCGATAAAGCTCCCGGAACATTCGAGGCCGTAGAGCTTGCCGCCTTGGGTCACGAAATCGGGGATGAGATCATCTTCCAGAGACAGTTTGTGTCCGGGGACAACCTTCGTCTTCGCAAGTACGGATGGGGTAACCAGGTAGACGCCGCCATTCGCCAAGCGGCCCGGCTCACCCGTGCCTGACTTGAGTGAAACGATCTCGCCATCGGCTTTTACGTCCATCCCCATGTAGCGGCCGACTTCATTGGCTCGAAAAAGTGAGAAGGTCCATTCGGATTCATGCTCGGCATGGAATTTCAGCAATTCGTCGAGATCAACCTCAAAAAAGGTATCCCCGTTCAGCACAAGAAAGGGCTCGTTCAGCCCTTGGGCGGCCAACAGCAGGCCGCCACCCGTTCCCAACGGTTCCTCTTCAATGGCATACGTCAGTGGCGTGGCTCGATAACTCACCCCGAAGTGATCCATGATCACCTCCTTCATGTACCCCACGGAGATGACGAATTGATTCACCCCCTGGCCAATCCAGTAGTCCATCTGATGCTCAAGGAACGGCCGTCCGTTGATAGGTGCCATGGGCTTGGGCAAATCGGGGACAGCACTACGTAGTCGAGTGCCCATGCCGCCGGCGAGGATGATGGCTGCTGTCACCCGGCGACCTTACTCAACCGAGTTGAGGATGGCGCAAATTTCATCGACTTCCTCATCCCTAAGATCGGGGAAGTTGCCGATATAGAAGCCGTAGAAGTGAATATGCTCCACTTGCGGAAACTGCTTGTGGTGGTTTTCAGGCACGATCCCCTTCAGGTAGGGCTGGCGAATCTGGTTGCCACCGCCGGCACTGCCACGACGAAATTCAACACCAGACTCGCGCATCTTGGCCATGAGTCGCTGCACGAAGCCCTCATCCGGTTTTTGCAAAACCAGATTGAAGGCATAGTTGCTGGAGCCTTCGAGCTTGAAATCAGTCCGGTATTTCCTGGGGTCAATTTGCCTCAGGAATCGATGCAAATTCTCGGTACGGCGTCGAACATTAGCGTCCAGGCGCTTGAGCTGACTGCGCCCCATGATGCCGCCGATTTCGGTATTGCGGGTGTTGTAGGCAGGGAAGGCAAAGATGAAATCCGGGTTCAGCTCCGGATTGGCCTGCTGGTAGGCGCTGCGGACGGCCGGATCATTCGCCTCGCGCACCATGCCATGCGAGCGCAGCATGCGCACCTGCTGATACACCTCGGGGTCATTGGTGCAGACCACCCCCCCCTCGATGGTGCTCATGTGGTGGGCATAGTAGAAAGAGAAATTGGAAATCCAGCCGAAGCTCCCCAACCTCTTGTCATTGTGGGTGGCACCGTGCGATTCACAAACGTCTTCGATCAACGGGATTTTTTTACGCTCCAATTCGCTGACCAGTTCATCCGTCAGACCATCGAAGCCTTGGACATGCGTCAGAAAAACTGCGCGGGTCTTGTCGGTGATCCTGGCCAGGACTTGCTTGGTATCCATCGCCAGGGAGTGAGGATCGATATCGACGAAGACGGGCGTAAACCCATTCTGGAGGACGGAAGCGATATCGGAGATCCATGTGAGCGGGGGAACGATCACCTCGCCGCCTTCCGGATGGCGAATCTTGAGGATCGCCATCGTCAGCAGGTTTGCGGAGGCACCGGAGCTAACCAGCACGCTGTATTTGACGCCCAGCCAGGCCGACCATTCTTCTTCAAAGGCACGAACGTTGGCGCCATGCGTCAGGATCGGATCATCCTGCTTGAGGTGCTCAATGACGGCATCAAGATCCTCACGCAGGATGTTGTTGCGCATTAATGGGAATTTCATGACTTCTCCAAGTGATTAGCGAGACTGGCTCTTAATTTGTCAGGGATTTGGCAAACGATCGGACGCTGCTGAGAACGGCCTGTGGACCGATTCCCACCTTTTCGTGCAGTTCTGTGCGCGTGCCTAACTCGAAGTAGTAAGCACCCTCGACACCGATATTGAGCATCCTGGCTTTCAGACCGCGCCGTGAGGTGAATTCGAAGAGCATCGAGTCGAGACCACCCCGCCCACGGAAACCTTCTTCGAGGCTAACGATTCCGGCGTAGGGCTCGAGCGTGTCTTGAAACTCTGTTGCGGAAAATCTTGCGAGGTCGAACAAGTCGACCACACCGACGCGGAGCCCTTCGCTGGCAAGTTCGCCCGCTGCCTTGATGGCAGTGTGCAGCATGTATCCCGTTGCCACCAGACAGATCGCCTCGCCACTTTTATGGACGTAGAAACCCTTTGATGTATCTGGTAACGCGCTTTCATAAATAACTGGAAGCACTTGGGCATCGAAACGCAGGTACTTCGGGCCACCGGTATTGACGCAGGTATCGAAGAACGCGGATGCGGTGACGTGATCAGCAGGGGAAAGCACCTGGAAGTTTGGTAACGCTCGCATCAGGGTGATGTCTTCATAGCATTGATGCGTTGGCCCGGAGACGACGTAGCTGTAGCCGGCACCGACGCCGATCAAGTTGACGTTCATCGGCCGGACTTCCGACAGCAGCGCCAGACTCACCCTGACCTGCTCGTAGCAGCGCATGGTGATGAATGGGGCAATGGCGTAAGCAAAGACTGTATAACCTTCGAGTGCCAAGCCAGCAGAGAGGTTGATCAGATTTTGCTCGGCGATACCTACGTTCACGAACCGATCCGGGAAATCCGCGCGAATCTTGTCGAGTACTGGCGAGCCGAAGTCGGCGCAGGTGAAGAAGATCTTGCTGTCTTCCGCCATCGCGCGCCAGATGCGTTCCAGAAAGGCGTCGCGCATTGCCAATGGTTTGACGCTCATCGGGTTTTCTCCAACAGGCTATCGATCAACTCCGGCTTGGGGTTGATGATGTGAGACAGCGGTGCGTTCTCCAGCCCTGGAACACCATGGCCTTTCAGGGTTCGGGCAATGATCGCCTTGGGCTTACCCTCTGCAATCGCCTTTTGCTGTTGGAGGGCGGCTTGCACAGCGAGGACATCGTGCCCATCAACCTCCATGCAATCCCAACCGAAGGCAGTCAAGCGTGTGGTCAGGGCACCATGCGATACGATATCGTCGGTATAGCCAAGCATGCTGATACGGTTATCGTCGACGATCAGGTGCAAGTTATCCAGCTTGTGCTGGGCAGCGAACATGATCGCCTCCCAATTGGCACCCTCATGGAGTTCGCCATCGCCCGCAACCACGAATACGCTACGGTCACTCGCTTTACGCTTGAGACCAAGCGCCATCCCGGTGGCAACGCCCAGCCCATGACCGAGGGAACCATTGACGGTCTCATACCCTGGGATGACCGGATCCGGGATGCCGCCAAGGAAGCTACCCGCCTCGCAGACATGTTGCAGCTCTTCCATCGGGAAGTAGCCGAGGTCCGCCAGGATGGGGTACATGCAAATGGAGCCATGGCCTTTGCTGATAATGCAGCGGTCACGCTCTTCATCGCGCGGGTTCGATGGGTTGAACCGCAAAACGCCACCGTAATACAGGGCGACGAAAATTTCGATGGAAGAAAGCGATGAGGCCAATCGGGTTTCAGGCGCTCTGCGGTGCACCGCGAGGGTTTCACGCCAGACCCAGTGTGCCTTCGCACGCAAATCGACGAGGTCAGTTTTCATGGCTGTACTCCTTGCGTGGCCATGCTGTCGAGATACCACTGGTAGGTCGATTTCAGCCCGGCCGTAAAGTCCACGCTCGGTCGCCATCCGAATGCGAGCAGGCGACTGCTGTCGAGCAGCTTGCGAGGGGCACCGTCGGGCTTGCTCGTATCCCATTCCAGCTTGCCGGCATAACCGACTACGCTAGCAATGGCTTCCGCCAGTTCACGAATGGAAAAGTCTTTGCCAGTGCCTAGATTCAATGGGAACTGCAATTGCGAGGTATCCCCCTCAAGCAGCGCTAGACAGGCGTCGGCAATATCGTCGGCATGAATAAATTCACGACGAGGATTTCCGCTGCCCCAAAGCGTTACGCTAGGCGCCCCTGTTGCCTTGGCCTCATGAAAGCGCCGTATCAAGGCGGACAGAACGTGGCCAGACTTAGGGTCAAAGTTGTCGTTGGGACCGAAGGCACTGTTCGGAATGACCGGAATAAAGCGTTTCTCGCCATATTGCTGGTTGTAGGCGAGGCACATCTGCATGCCGGCGAGCTTGGAAACGGCGTAAGCCAGGCTGGTTGGCTCCGGGTATCCGGAAAACAATGCCGTCTCAGGCATCGGCTGCGGACACTCGCGCGGGTACATGCACGACGAAGCGAACAGGATCAGCTTTCGCACTCCGGCGCGATGCGCCGCCCGAAGTACGTTCAGCTGGATTGCCAAATTCGTGTTCATGAAGTCGGCCGGGTAGGTCTGGTTCTCGACGATGCCGCCGACTCGCCCTGCCGCCAGCACGACATACTCGGGGTTGCGATTGTCGAAAAAACGCTCGACAGCCAACGCATCCGTCAATTCCAGGTCGCGATGCGAAGCGGTAATTACATTGGTAAAACCACCACTCTCCAATGCGCGTATGACTGAAGAACCGATCAACCCGGTATGGCCTGCCACATAGATACGCGATGACTCATCCATGCTTTAGAGTCCGTTAGGTTGATAAAGCACCACACGACTCCCCGAATCCTCGAAGTCGAAGGGCACATGGATCAGCTTGTTCAACCGCTCGCGAATCGCGGCATGCCGCTCAGGCTTTGCGAAAATCAAAAGAAATCCCCCCCCCCCACCCCCCAAAATCTTCCCGCCGATCGCACCGGCATCCATTGCAGCCTGGTAGATACTGTCAATTTCTGGCGTTGACACCCGATCAGAAAGGCTGCGCTTGTACTGCCAACTGGCATCGAGCAGTCGGCCAAAAGAATCGATGGGCTCGCTCACGTCCTGAAGAATCGCGATGGCTTCATCAACCATCGCACGCATGCGTTTCAATTCCTTCTCACGCTTCTGGAGGTTGTCGATCTTCGACTTCGCCACTTCGGAGGCGATTCGCGAAAAACCGGTGAAGCAGAGCATCAAGTGGTCACGAAGTTCCTCGCGCCGATGCCCAGGAAGAATGACGGGGGCAACGTCGAATGAATCGTTGCGGTAAAACTCGATGCGATTGAAACCTCCAAACGCCGCGGAGACCTGATCCTGCGAGCCGACATTCTCGCCAATAATGTTTTGCTCGACATGAATGGCATCGCGAGCCAGGCCAACTTTGTCGGCCATTTGCCCATTCAAGCCCTGCAACGCATGCAATAGACCCACCGTAAATGACGAACTCGAGCCCAGGCCGGAACGTGCAGGCAAATCACCATCGTGATGGATTTCCACCCCTTCTTGCACCTTTGTCCAATTCAGGACAGCGCGGACGGCCGGGTGCTGAATCTCGTCGTTATGCTTTACGTTTTCGATATGGGAATAAACGATGCGGTGCTTGTGCTCGAAGAATGGGGGCAGACGGCGGCAAGTGATGTAGCAATACTTGTCGATGGTCGTTGCGAGCACAGCGCCACCATGTTCACGAAACCAGCCGGGATAGTCAGTACCACCGCCGAAGAAGGAAATTCTGAAAGGGGTCCGAGTGATGATCATGACTTCATCAGTCCCCCAGCAACTTACGTTTGAGCGGTATCTTGGCCATGTCTTCCACGTTCATTCTCTCCTGCTCGCCGAACCGTTGCTTGACAAGCTTCAGGTAAGCGGGATTAGTGAAATATTTCTGCCAGGCATCGTCCCGGAACTTCAGTACCTCAGCCGCACTGAGATATTTGGTGGGGAGCGGTTGGCTTTCGTACGAAAGAAATGCATACCCCTCGTATGAGTCAGGTAGCGCCCAACCATTTTTCTTGGCGGAGTAGTACATGGGACTGCCTGGCAATGCTTGACAGGGGTACATGTTTGCCATTTCGGTATTCAACTCCAACGCAAGGTCCAGCGTCTCTTGCATTGTTTCCCGCGTATCTTCCGGGAATCCGAAGATGTAGTTGCTGATGATGTTGATGTCGGCATCGTTGATGGCCTTGCAAACATCCCGGATATTGACTTCCTTGAACGAGCCTTTCGAAACCTCCTGGCGCACCAGTTGATTTCCTGCCTCGACACCAAGTGCAAGCCAATTCACGCCGGCACGCTTGAAGAGTTCAAGTGCGTCCCGCCGAACCGTATCCACGCGGGAATACGTCCACATATTGAAACCGAAATCCTGATCGATCGCTTGCTGAAGGATCGGGGTGTAATACTTGCGATTCAGGAAGAACATCTCATCGCTGATTCGGAGTGTCTTGACACCGAGATCAGCGAGCTTTGTCATTTCCCTGCCTACCCAGGCTGGGCTCCAGAAACGCATCCCCTTGGAATCCGCCGCGCTAACGCCATCACTGCTATCAACACGATTCACAATGTTGATCATGCAGAAGTCACAGCCGAAGGAACACCCAAGAGATGTGTAGATGGCCGCAAAAGGTGTTCGCTTTTCGTGACTGAATGCGGCGTGCCAGAAATGTGCGCGATAGAGATCAAGGGGCTTTTCACGATAGGGAAGCAGATCCCAAGCATAGCCCGGGAGATCTTCATCCATCCGGTCTTGCGGCACGACTGCTTGAGGGGAATTGATCGTGGGAATTGGGAAACCAGCCGGCCCGCGTTTTTTGTAGCCTATTCCCTTGATGCTAGATAAGTCGTCTGCGAGATTGCTCTTCAAAAGGTTATGCAGTGCATAAACGCCTTCGTTAAGCAGTACGATATCAACGCAATCGTGTGACAACACCTCCATCGGCAGAGCGCTGATATGCGAACCGACAAAGCAAACCTTGGTATTCAGTTGCGCGTCTTTGATCGCTTTTGCGAGCGCCAAAGCACCAATCATGCTGGTTGTTCCTGAATTCGGATTCTGTCCATAGACAACCAGTACGACTAGTCGCGGCTTGAGGGTCTCGATCCGAATCAGAGAGTGGTCAAGCGTCAACCTTTCAGCATCGCAATCTAGGATGCCTACCTCAAATTCTTTGGATCGACAGGACTCAGCGAGCAATAGCGCCCATGTGGGGGGCTCGATTGCGGAGTAAACCTCGGCTAACCCTTGGTAGGCTTGTACTGAGGAGTCAGGATTTACAAAAAGCGCATCCATCAAATTACCTTCGTGAAAAATGGCCCAAGAAGTCGATCGATCGAATTTTCTTGGGAGTGTCAGGTTTTTTGTGTGTGAGGCGTGATGAGACTTTTCCACGGTGCCGCCGCCGGCCCCTTTATGGCCGGGGGCGAGCGGCGCGGTGGGAAAGTCGGTGCTCATTTTACGCGACTGCCTT
>VGXE01000088.1 GCA_016873455.1 Nitrospira sp.
GGAATCGCTGACGATCTTCCTGGCCCGACGGGTAGTCGTTAGTTAAATCAAAAGCGCGGGATAAGCATGTAGACCTTGGGGCGGAGTGCTTGCGGACGCGGGTTCAATTCCCGCCGCCTCCACCAATAACAAAACCCCAACCGTTCTCGGTTGGGGTTTTTTCTTGCCTGATCGCGCCTGTTCCCGCGTGTTGTTGGGGGTTCCTGCGAACGCCTGCGGACTTCGCCAGCCACCCGAATTGGTCGTTCCCGGCCACATTCCACTCTCTCCAGGCCATTCCTCGCTCGGACCTCGCTCCCTGGAACTGGCCCGAAGTCCGCAAAGGCCTCAAGTCAGCGCCATACAGATCAAAGGGTTACGCGCGGACGAATCAAGCGGTTGGATTGGGGTATTGGCAGGCAACCATCGGGTCGCACTACTGTGTCGGACCATTGTCTCGCAGACGCTCACCCATGCGCCTCCCAACCGAAACCCCGATAGCGACTGCTGAAAGTTTCAGGTACGTCACCAGTCCTTCACCGGCCAGGTCATTTAACCATACAGGTTGCGTTGGAAATGCTCCACCTAGCGCAGCAGCAAGGCAAGCAAGGGCGGCGAAAGCAAACCCCCATAGCAGTCCATGACGCCAGGCTACCAGGGCCGTAGCGAAGGCGTACGGAAATATAGAACGAACAGGTGACCCGCCCAAAACACTCCATGCGAGAACGGCCAACAGCACCCCGATCGCCGCGAGCATGTTGCGAGACACAAAGTTTCGCGTTAACGAGGAAGTGCGTATATCAATTCAACTCTCCTTGGATTTAGACATTCGTCATGCATCTTCCGACAGGTCATTTGGATAAGGGGGGCGTCCGACTCTCGAGTGCCGTATCGATCCAAGACTGAAGCTCACTCCAGCGAAAGCGCCAGACTCCGCCAAGTTTGAAGGCGGGCAACTTGCCATCTCTAACAAGGCTGTAGACAGTTCGCGGCGTCACTTTCAGATAGTCGGCGACCTGTTCAAGGGTAAGAATTTCCACCTTCTGTTCTTTCATACAACTCTCATGTGCATTGACTAACACGCTGTGGGTTTGCCGGCGACTTTTGCTCACTCTCAGCCCCCCGAAGTTCTCAAAAAGCATCGGAGATGGTAGAATTTTTCTATATTTTCCATCTTTCTGTGACTGACCGCAAGTCATCAGGTTTCAGTGCTCGCAAGCACACAGATTGGCAACAAGAGAAAGGAGCCTATGACGAATCCGACATCCGAAGATCGTTTACCAGCATGGCACAACCTGTCCGTAGAGCATGTTGGTGCGTACCTGGAAGCCCGTTTGACCGGCCTGGATGAGCGCGAAGCACAAGAGCGTCTTGCAAAGCAAGGCCCCAATCGACTGCCTGAAGCTGCGCGCCGATCCGCTGTGGTGCGCTTCCTGCTCCATTTCCACAACGTGTTGATCTACGTTTTGATTGGCTCAGCAGCAATCACTGCATTTCTCGGGCACTGGGTCGATACGAGCGTCATTCTGGCGGTGGTGATCGCCAATGCGGTGATCGGTTTCGTCCAGGAGGGTAAGGCGGAACAAGCCATGGACGCGATACGCCAGATGCTGGCGCCGCGCGCCAACGTCATTCGCAATGGCGCACGCATCAGCATTGCTGGCGAGCAGCTTGTGCCAGGCGACCTTGTGTTACTGGAGGCAGGCGACAAGGTGCCGGCCGACCTGCGCTTGATCACGGCGCATGGTTTGTCCATTCAGGAAGCCATCCTGACGGGTGAGTCCGTGCCTGTCGAGAAGAACACGCATAGTGCAGCAGAGGACGCCGCGCTCGGGGATCGCGGCTGCATGGCGTTTTCCGGCACCCTGGTAACGAGTGGTCAGGCCAAGGGTCTGGTTGTCGCTACTGGTGCCCGTACCCAGATCGGGCGCATCAGCGGCTTGCTGTCGGAAGTGCAGACGCTCACCACGCCCCTGGTCAAGCAAATGGGGGCGTTCGCCCAGTGGTTGACCGTCTTCATCTTGCTGATTGCGGTGCTCTTGCTGGTCTATGGCTACTTCGTGGGGCACCATGATTTCTCCGAGCTATTCATGGCCGTGGTCGGCCTGTCGGTAGCAGCCATTCCCGAGGGTCTACCCGCCGTACTGACCATCACACTGGCAGTCGGTGTGCAAGCCATGGCGAGACGTAATGCGATTGTGAGACGTCTGCCCGCCATTGAAGCGCTGGGCTCCGTATCGGTGATCTGTACCGATAAAACCGGCACGTTGACACGTAATGAGATGATGGTGGCATCAGCGCTGACCCACCAACATCGCTACTCGCTGGAGGGCGACGGCTATGCCCCCACGGGTGCATTGCGGCTTGGAGATGTGGAGGTGTCTCCATCAGAGCACCAGGTGCTGGAGGAATTGGCCCGGGCCGCCACACTGTGCAACGACGCAGCAGCACACCAAAAAGACGGCGTTTGGCAGGTGGAAGGCGACCCCATGGAGGGCGCCCTCTTGGCCTTTGCCGGGAAGATTGACGTCGATCCACGCACGCTGCAAGCACAGTGGCCTCGCACGGATGCCATCCCTTTTGACTCCAAGCATCGGTTCATGGCCACGCTGCATCACGACCATGATCGCCATGCCTTCGTGTTCGTCAAAGGGGCGCCGGAGCGGATACTGGGCATGTGCCAAGACCAGCGCGGTGCAAGTAACCGCACCGAGCCGCTGGACACAGCCTATTGGAACCAAAGCGCGGAAAAAATCGCCGCGCAAGGTCAGCGCGTGCTGGCCTTTGCCATGCGACAGGTAGCCGCCGAACATACTGTACTGGAGCATGGCGATGTGGAAGGCCCGCTGACCTTGTTGGGCATGGTGGGCATGATCGACCCGCCCCGCTCCGAGGCGATTGCTGCGGTGCGCGAATGCCACGGCGCAGGCATCCAAGTGAAGATGATCACTGGAGACCATGCCAAAACTGCTGCCGCAATCGGTAAGCAGATCGGCTTGCAGAATACCGACACCGTGCTTACCGGGGCGGATCTGGACGCGATGAATGATGGCGCCTTGCAACAAGCCGCGTTGCACTGCGACATCTTTGCCCGCACCAGCCCCGAGCACAAGTTGCGGTTGGTGATGGCGCTGCAGGCGCATGGCCTGACGGTAGCAATGACAGGCGATGGGGTCAACGACGCGCCGGCACTCAAACGCGCCGACGCCGGGATCGCCATGGGGAACAAAGGGTCAGAGGCTGCCAAGGAGGCCGCTGAGCTAGTACTGGCTGATGACAACTTTGCCTCTATCGTCGCCGCTGTACGAGAAGGTCGAACGGTCTATGACAACATCCGCAAGGTGATCAGTTGGAATTTGCCCACGAACGCTGGCGAGGCAATGACCATTGTGGTTGCTCTGTTGTTGGGACTGACCTTGCCCATCACTCCGGTGCAGATCCTGTGGGTCAATCTGATCACCGCAATCACGCTGGGCATTGCCCTGGCTTTTGAGCCCACAGAGAAGGGCACCATGTTGCGGCCACCGCGCGCGCGCAGCGAGCCGCTATTGAGTGGCGCCCTGGTGTGGCACATCGTGCTGGTAGCGATTCTGTTTCTGTGCGGGGTCTACGGTATTTACGCCTACGCCATCGATCGCGGTTATTCCATCGAATTGGCCCGTACGCTGGCCGTGAATACGCTGGTGGTCATGGAAATATTCCACCTGTTCTTTATCCGCAATTTCTATAGCACGTCTTTGAATTGGAAAGCGGTGCGAGGCACAAAGGTAGTTTGGGCCGTGGTTGTCGTCATTACGGCAGCACAGTTCGCTATCACCTATCTTCCCCCTCTACAGGCAGTGTTCGCCACCGAGTCGGTGCCATTTCTTGACGGGCTTTTGGTTGTTGCCATTGGTGTGGCACTGTTTGCCATCATCGAAACCGAAAAACAGATTCGGCTCCACCTCAGCGCGGGTAGCACGCATGGCCCACAGGTTTTAGGCACCAAGGATTAATTCATGGATTCTGCTTTTTCTGAATTCGCCCTCCTTTTACTGATGGCCGCTTCGGCAGGTGCGGTTTCACTCTGGCTGCGTCAACCCGTACTGATTGCCTATATCGTCATCGGTATCGTCGCAGGCCCGGCTGTGCTCGGTGTTGTGACAGCGCATGATCAAATCGATCTGCTGGCTCAGGTGGGCGTGGCGGTGCTACTTTTTGTGGTCGGACTCAAGCTCGACCTCCAGCACATCCGTCACATCGGCCCGGTAGCCTTGGCGACCGGTTTAGGCCAACTCGCCTTCACCATTGTGATCGGCTTTCTCCTCATTCTGGCCATGGGCAAGGGCTGGATGGAGGCCTTGTATGTCGCAGTTGCCCTGACTTTTTCCAGCACCATCATCATTGTCAAGCTGCTGTCGGACAAGCGCGAGCTTGATTCATTGCACGGTCGCATTGCGGTGGGCTTTCTGATCGTTCAGGACTTGGCTGTGGTGTTGGCGATGATGGTCATGAGTGCTTTGCGCAGCGATGGAGGAGAAGGTTCACTGCTCACGCTGATGGGCTCACTCTCGCTGCGCATTGGTATTGCCGCCTGCAGTATGTATGTGCTGATGCGCTATGTTCTGCCCCGGATCGTCGAGCGCATGGCCCAGTCGCAAGAACTGCTACTGATTTTTGCCATCGCCTGGGGCACAGGTTTGGCGGCGCTCGGCGAATGGGCTGGCTTTTCTAAAGAGGCGGGCGCTTTTTTGGCCGGCTTTTCGCTGGCATCGACGCATTACCGTGACGCGATCAATGCCCGTCTGACCGGCATTCGTGACTTCTTGCTGTTGTTCTTTTTCATCGGTCTTGGCGCCAAGCTTGATTTTTCCACACTGGGTGGTGAGGTCTGGCCAGCAATAGGCCTTTCCCTTTTTGTGCTCATTGGCAACCCGCTGATCGTGCTGGCCATCATGGGTTATATGGGGTATCGCAAGCGTACCGGCTTTCTCTGCGGCTTGACGGTAGCGCAGATTTCCGAGTTCTCTATCATCTTTGTTGCCATGGGCATCTCACTGGGCCACGTTGGAACCGGCGCCCTGGGGCTCACTACCCTGGTTGGCCTGATCACCATTGCCTTGTCAACCTACATGATTCTCTACTCACATCCACTCTATGAAAAACTGGCGCCCTTGCTCGGGATATTCGAGCGCAAGCGCCCGTTTCGCGAGATGGCAGTTGCGATGGAGCGCCACGACTTGCGCGAGGCGGATGTCATCGTGGTAGGGCTTGGGCGCTATGGCAGCAAGCTGGCCATAGCCCTGCAGGAGGCGGGCCTCAAGGTAATGGGTGTGGAATTCGATCCTGAAGCGGTGCGTGATATGCGTCGTAAAGGCCTGCCGGTTCGCTACGGTGACTGCACGGCAAGCGAGTTCCTGGAAAGCCTGCCGTTCAAGCAGACGCACTGGGTGGTCAGCACGCTGCCGGACTTGGCTGCCAACAGAGACCTGTTGCGCGGTCTGGCTGATTTGCAGTTTGGCGGTGAGGTGGCAGTAGTTGCCCGAGACGAAAACGACGGCATCGCGCTAAAGCAAATCGGTACGCGAACGGTTCTTTACCCCATGCGCAACGCGGTGGACTATGCCGTCGAGGTATTGACCAAGATCGTTCGTTCGAAGGAGGGCCACTCATGAAACCGCTCAAACACATTCTTGCCGCCACGGATCTCTCTGCACCTGCCCGCCACGCAGTGGCGCGCGCCTATCTGATCGCCGCACAAACGCATTGCGAGCTACATATCGTCCACGCCATGGAGCTCGACGTGCTCGACAGTCTGCGCGAGCTGCTCGGCGCGAATCTTTCGCAAACCAAGACCACCATTGAAGCGGATGCGCGTACACGGCTGGAACAGCTCGCCAGCCATCCAGAACTTCAACACGGCATTGCCCCACATCTGCGGGTCTTGTCGGGAAACCCGCTGGACGTCGTTACCCGCGAAGCGGATGCGCTCGATGCTTCACTGGTTGTATTGGGTGCGCGTGGTGAGTCCTATTTGCGGCACGCCATGCTGGGCTCCTCAGCTGCGCGCATGATCCGCAAAACAACGCGCCAACCGGTGCTGGTGGTCAAACAGTCGCCCCACGAGGCGTATCGTCACGTCTTGGTGGCAGTGGATTTTTCGCCGGCCTCATTGATCGCCATTCGCGCGGCCAAACGCTGGGCACCTTCCGCAATATTGGTATTGCTGCATGCGTTTGAATTGCCTTACGAGGGGCTTCTGCGGCGGGCAGGTGTCGCGCAAGAAGAGATAGACTAATACATCAAAGCCGACCTTGAGAAGCGCCGCAACAAGCTGCATGATTTGGCCTTTGAAGCCGGATTGATGACCGGCAACTACCTCACGGAGGTTCGTCATGGCGATGCCTCACAACAAATCATCGCTATGGAGCAGGAATACGATACCGACCTCATCGTCGTCGGTAAACACGGGACGAACTTCTCCGAAGATCTGCTGCTGGGCAGCGTCACCAAGCACGTGCTGGCTGAGTCGCAGTGTGACGTACTGGTCGTTGCTGACGACCGTCCAGCAGTGGACTTAGTATTTGCATGATAGGTTTGCAGGCGCCTGGCGAATTGGCGGGCGGGCTGGGACTGTTCCTGATTGGAATGGGTTTGATGACCGATGGCCTGAAACTGGCAGCGGGCCCTGCTCTGCATCGCATCTTGGTTGGTGCGACAAGAACGCGGGCGCAGGCCTTGGGCTCGGGAATGCTGGTGACAGCGCTGGTGCAGTCGTCCAGCGCGGTGACAGTGGCCACCATCGGCTTCGTCAACGCCGGCCTGCTGGCACTCGGCCCGGCGCTGTGGGTTTTGTTCGGGGCCAATGTCGGAACAACGATGACGGGCTGGATCGTCGCGTTGGTCGGCCTCAAGTTCAAGGTTGAAGCTTTGGCGATGCCACTGGTAGGTCTGGGTGCGATACTGCGTCTGACCGGTGATGGGCGGCGTAGCGGCGCCATTGGCACCGCGCTGGCGGGCTTTGGCATGCTGTTCATGGGCATTGCGCTGCTACAACAGGCTTTCGCCGGCCTGGCCGGACAGATCAGCCTGCCTCAGGGCGATGGACCACTCACCGTGCTGGCACAGCTTGGCATCGGCGTACTCATGACGATGCTGATGCAATCCTCCAGCGCCGCCATGGCCATCACCCTTACTGCTGCACAAGGCGGGCTGATCGATGCCCAGGGAGCTGCAGCCGTAGTCATCGGTGCCAATATCGGTACCACGGTGACGGCCCTGCTAGCGGTGGTTAGTGCAACGCCGAATGCCCGCCGCGCGGCCTCAGCACACATCGTGTTCAATCTCCTGACCGGTGTGGTCGCCCTGCTGCTCCTACCATGGCTCATCAGCTTGCTGGACCACGTAGGCAAGGCGCTCAACCTACCACTGGACCCAGCCACCAGCCTGGCCCTGTTTCACACTACGTTCAATCTCATCGGTGTGTTGCTGATGTGGCCCCTGGCGGGTGGGCTCACACGCTGGCTGCAGCAGCGCTTTCGGGCGCGCGAGGAGGACGAGGCACAACCGCAGTTCCTCGACGACAACGTACTTGCCGTGCCCACGCTGGCGCTCGATGCGCTAAAGCGTGAGGTGGCACGTGCCGGGCAAGTGGCTATACGCATGACACGCGGCGCCCTGGCTAGTGCCAATGTGGCCACACTCAATACAGACAACACGATCCTAGCGACTCTGGACATCGCCATCGAACGCTTTGTCGAGCGCCTGCGAGGTGCGTCTATGTCGCAAGCTGCAAGCGTTCGACTAGCTGGATTGTTGCGCATTCAGCGCTACTACGAAGCGAGTGCAGAGCAATCCATGAT
>VGXE01000089.1 GCA_016873455.1 Nitrospira sp.
GTCAAGAAAGGCGCGCGGGATATGCGCGATCCGAAAAATATCTGCCGTTGGTCCGACGCGTACTGGTTCTGGCGCATCGCGGAGGGTATCCCGAAGACGAAAATGAAAGGTTTCAAGAACGCCCTGACGGAAGAGCAGATCTGGCATGTCATGGCGTTTGAGAACATGTTCTCGAACGGGGGCAAGCCGCACGACCACTCGTGTTACAAACCGTAAGCAGGCGGGTAACGACAATGCCCTGAACCGGGGCTGATACCATTTGGTTCGTCCCGCGTCGTATGAGAGAAGACACTGTCAGGGCAGTCCAAAATCAAAGGAGGCACCATGTCTACTAGTTTTTCTCGTTGTGTGCGCACGGCCGGATTGGTCGGCGCATTTATCATGACTCCCTATCTCGGCATCCATGCAGGCGTGGTGTCGGCAGAGACCATCAAAGCCCAATTGGCGTTCGCACCCAATGTTCCCCCTCCCATCACGCGAACCGAGCCCGCCACGGTCCTCGTCAACTTGACATCGGACGAGTGGGTCGGTCCGCTGAGCGACGATCACAACTATGAGTTCTGGGGTTTTAATAAGCACACCCCAGGGCCCATGATCCGCGTCATGGTGGGCGATACGGTTGAAATCCGCATGAAGAACGATAAGAACAGCAAGGAATCCCACAATATCGACTTCCATGCGATCACGGGGCCAGGCGGCGGGGCGAGCCTGCTCAATAGCGAGCCAGGGCAGGAGAGCGGTGGAAGGTTTAAGATGATCATTCCCGGCATCTTTATGTATCACTGCGCCACCGCATCGCCGTCCATTCCCGAGCACGTGGCGAACGGCATGTACGGCACGATCGTCGTCGAGCCGGCAGGTGGGTTGAAGCCTGTCGAAAGGGAATATCAGATCACGCAAAGCGAGTTTTACACGAAAGAGGGTGCTGAGAAGGGCGAGACGATGGAATTTTCGTACGAAGCTGGGTTAGATGAGCGTCCTTCCCATGTGGTCTATAACGGCCATGCGACTGCGCTGGTCAAGAATCCCCTCAAAGCCAAGGCCGGAGAAACCGTTCGGATTTTCTTCACCAACGTAGGCCCCAACTTTGTCGACTCGTTTCAGCTCCTCGAAAAACCGTTCGACAGGGTGTACACCGAGGGTTCTTTGACTGCACCACCTGCGCAAAATGTCAAGGTGACCAAGGTTCCGACTGGTGGCGCGGTGATGGTCGAGTTTAAAGTCGATAAGGCTGGCAACTATACCTTCGTTGACCCAGTGGGCAATCGAAAGGACCTCGGCGCCTTTGGTTTGCTGAAGGTCGAGTAGAGGATCCAACCAACGAGACCATCTACGAGCGTCATCAAAAATTAAAGGAGGCGTCATGCCTAAGAGTTTCTTACACAACATGCGTCATGCCGGACTTATCAGCGCATTGGTCATGGCTCCGTGTCTCGCCATCAATGCAGGCGTGGTGTCCGCGGAGACTATCCAGGCCCAACTGCTAAAGGCACCCAAGGTCCCCCCTCCCATCACGCGAACCCAGCCCGCCACCGTCGTGGTCAACCTGGAAGCGTCCGAGTGGGTCGGTCTGATCAGCGATGATAATAGAATGGAGTTCTGGGGCATTAATGGAATGGTGCCAGCGCCCATGATCCGTGTCATGGTGGGCGATACGGTTGAAGTCAATTTGAAGAACAAGAGCGACAGCAAGCAGAGTCACAATCTGGACTTCGGCAAGACGACCGACGGACCCGCCCTGGTCACTGCGGAGCCCGGGAAGGAAACCAAGCTGTCATTTAAGGCCACCAAACAAGGCCTCTTTGTCTATCAGTCCTCCACTGCCGCACCATCCAATATCGAACACCTATTGAGTGGGATGTACGGCTTGATCCTCGTTGAGCCGGTCGGTGGGCTGAAGCCTGTCCCAGTAGAATTCTATGTCATGCAGAGCGAATTTTACTTGAAGGACGGGAAGAAGAACGACACCCTGCCTTTCTCGATCGATAGGGTCAAGGAAGCGGATGCGTCGTATATCGTGCATAACGGCCACATGACCGCGTTGGTCAAGGTTCCACTCCGCAGTAGAGTGGGAGAGACCACTCGATGGTTCTACGGCAACGCAGGAGTCAACTTTGAATCTTCGTGGCATGTCATCGGAGAAATGTTAGATCGGGTATGGCCGGCGGGTGACGTGTCAAAACCGCCGCTTGAATCTATCCAAAGCACCCTGGTGGGGACGGGTGAAGCGACCATCGGAGAATTTAAAGGCGAAATGCCCGGCACGTTCGTGTCGGTTGACCACTCGCTCTTCCGCACTGAAAAGGGCGCCCTTGGCCTGCTCAAGATCGATGGGACAACCGATCCTACCCTCTTCAAAGGTCTGTAGTAGATTGTGGGGAAGTGATGAGGGTCATACCGGAGTAACGTAATAGGGTCGCGTACATGGGGAGGAAGAGGCAAAACCTCTTCCTCCCTTTTTTTATGATGACAACCGCTCACACACACCACGACGGGTGCCTTCTACCCAAATAGAGCAGAATGGTTCTACAGAAGGTATTGACAACGCAAAGAGTTTCCTGTTATTTAGCATGCGCTCAGATCATTATGGATTTGAGAAGATGTCCCCTGATTGTCTATGCTTGAAATGTGAAAGTCAGCAGGCAGGAGAATTGACGATTTTCATTTCAGGGTTTCCGACTTGCATTTAAACATTTCTTTCAACTTACACAAGCATCCCTCGCTGTGTGGTCTGGTGTCATGGGTCACACAGGAGTCCGGCGGTGCATTAACATCACTTACAGGAGGGTTGACATGAAAAGCAGAAGAAGCAACTGGGTGGGCGGCATCGGCGCTGCGGGGCTGGTTGTCGGATGCCTGGGGCTGGCTGGTTTGGTTTTAGGAACAACAGCTTCTGACGCCCAAGCCGGTCCTATCGATGAGTTCAAAGGCGGCAAGGCGGTGGAGTTGTCGAAGCGATTTACTATTTTGGATTCATTTAATAAAGAGGCGGCGCTGGACAATGAGACCGGATTGGTGTGGGAAATGGTACCGCAGCGAGCCGCGACAGTGTGGAAAAATGCCGCCGGTATCTGTGCAAAAAAGACCGTCGGTGGCAAGAAAGACTGGCGCTTGCCGTCGCTCAAAGAGTTGGAGACCCTGGCGGATCACACGATCTATCCTCCCCCAGCCCTCATAAGCGGCCATCCCTTTTCCAACATCGAGTATCATGGCTATTGGACGTCAACCGAGCATGAAGAGTATCCGTTCAGCGCGTGGGACGTAAACTTCGACTATGGCATCATCGGTAACGATTTTAAGATCAACAAGAACTTTGTCTGGTGTGTGCACGATAAAGAATAGTCGTATCAGAATAGAGTTTTTGGTCATTGGGTAATTTGGGGGGGGGCCTAAGCCCCCCCTTGCTTTTTCCAGCCCTCCCCGTCGAGTGCTCAGAATCAGGCCGGCAATTATTAGGATTCGACCGTTTACCCCGAATGCCAGGATGTTCTTATTCTTGCTCCTGCAAAATGTTAGGGCCGTAGAGCCTGGCGGTGCTTGACCCTACCGTTTTCGTTTCAGCCCGCTTGTTCAATGTCTCACGCCATCTGACTGCAAGAGCCTGACATTCTGCGAGATCCTGAGCAGCCTGGAGATCATCTATACGGTGATGCATGATGTTGTTTGCGGCGGCCACGGTCCATTCTGGGCAAGGACGTTCCACGAGGATCAGGCGTGACCCTGCTTGAATCGTTCCTTCTCTGAGGACACGGAAATACCATCCGGTTCGTCCGCTCTCTTGGACCTTGAGCGCAAGATCCTTTTTGCGCCAGCGTCGTGCCAATTTCCAGCAGGGCTGTCGTGGCTGGGACACCTGAACGACCGCTGAGCCGATTTCAAACAGATCGCCGACGCAGACCTCGGTCTCAAGCAGCCCTTCTGTCGTAAAATTTTCCCCGAACGACCCGAAAGAAAGTTCGGCCGCTCCTAAAATCTGTTGCCAGTAGGGGTAATGTTCAACCGGATAGACGTTGACGGCTTTTTCAGGGCCCCCGTGATTTTTGAGATCCGCCTGGCCGTCGCCGTCCAGGTTTGTGAGGCCCAGTCTGACAGGATCGGCAACAGGAAGCTTAAAGAACCCGGTTGTCCACGGCTGATCCATTGGATGAGACGCGTCAGCCTGCCCAAGGGTCTGCGGCATGCCAATCTGCACGGATAGTAGTCGGCCTTCAAGATTCGGTGTTCTCATCGGTGGTATTCTTTCTGAGAGAGGTCTATAGGGACTCATCTTGCTCGCTCATAGCGCGTGAGATATCATGTCCGCACTGATCGTCTCACTCACTAGAACAGTGCCTCCATGGATATACCACGTACCGTAGCGTCAGACCAATTCAGGATACAGGCAATCTGGGGCAAGATGCTACGGCATTTCCCACATGCTGATGCCGACCCAGCCCATCGGACACGGGATTACGTTATCGCGGCGTTCACCTTCGTGTGCGTCAGCATCAGTGCCTTTTTTGAGATCAGCGGAAGCGTCAGCGCGCAGCAGGTCTTGGGCGCGGTGGCGTGGTTATTCTTGATCGGGCTGTTATTCGGGGAGAATCGAGAAACCAAAGCCCAAGTCGTCATCGCGGTCATCTTTGCCACCGTCGGCGAACATTTCGCCTCATTGTATATGGGTGGCTATACCTATCGATTTGAAAACGTGCCGGCCTATGTCCCACCGGGACACGGAATGGTCTATCTCACGGCCGTGGCGTTGGCACGGTCCGGATTCTTCGTGCGATATGCCAGAGGGATTACGGCATTTGTCATCGGAGTATGGGGAGGGTGGTCGCTATGGGGGATCAGCGGATTCCCTCAGCAGGGAGACTGGGTTGGGGCATTGCTCTTTGGTATCTTTTTGGGGTGGCTGATCACCGGGCGGTCTCCGATGGTGTACGTCGCGGCCTTTTTCATTACCACCTGGCTCGAACTTCTTGGGACGGCCGTCGGAGCATGGAAATGGGCCTCCATCGATCCGCTCCTTGGATGGCCTCAGGGCAATCCACCCAGCGGCGTAGGAGCCTGGTATTGTCTGGTCGATGCTGTGGCCATCGGCGGTGCGGCGCCCATGTTGCGGGGAATCAAACGCATCATGCACTGGCGGAGGCCATAGCGCCTGTTAACTATCCAACCGGAGAATCCGCGGCAGAACCCAGTGCCTCTCCACTGACCCTATGCCTCGCTGAACCACGTTCCCCAGCCTATCGTCCTCATCAATCCGGTGTTCGTGCCTGCATCCGGTAGTCGGCGCTTGGACCGCAGCATCTCATACACAGACAGGTTACCCAATCCGGCGACTCCATGGGAGGGGAGTCAGGGCCGGCGCGCATAAAAAAACACCGGCCCGTCTTCCGTCTTGCGACGGGGACGGGCCGGTGTCTACGAACCTATTTACGCTCGGTTATGCGCCCAGTCTGGTGAAGACCGGAAGCACTGGAGCCCAAACAGGGTTAATCAACCGCTCGCCAGACTCGGTCCAGGACATCACGAGTCCCGCGAAGCGCTGATCCGGGTCGTGGAGAATATCCACTAACCGCTGCACTTCCCAGAGGACGTCCTTCGACTCGATGTGGATATCGACCGTCTGGCCAGGCTGAATTGGAGCCTCATTGTCCATCGTCAATCCATCCGCTGCCACGAGCTCAGCCGGATAGTTGGGATCGAGGTTCGCCTTGCCGACCTTGTTCGTGAATCGGATGCCGGCAGTCGTGAACTCACCGATGCTGACCGCCTGCGTGCCGTTGTTCGTCGCATGGATTGTCATGCGCAACGCGCGGCCGGGAACATCGTACTCCGCATGGGTGACTTCAACCGACAACGGATTCGGCGTCACCGGCAGCGGCTTGATCTTGGCTTCACCGGCCTGGAGCGGCACGGTGACCGGATGCTGGGCATCGGCATTGAGATAGCCGATCGTCACCACCGTGACGGTGAAGACGAGCACGGCGATACCCACTTTCCGATCGATCGGATCAAGCAGGATTTCATCGCCATACGCTGCCAAGACACGGGCCCGAATAAGGTACATCGGCCGGATCATGAAGAAACCGACCCAGAAGCAGGCCACAGCCGCCCAGAACAGGTGCCACATCACACCCGTGGCGGTTCCCTTGGTTTCTGAATCGAAGGTTTCACCGGTCAGCGTCTTGATAGGATTGGTGAAGTCTTCGTATCGGCCCGTGATGTCCATCCAGCCACCAGGACCGGCGATCGGACCTGCGTCCTTGACGGCGTACATCGGATGGATGTGATGGTGGCCCGGGAGGCGGGCCTTCAATTTCACCACGTATTCGTAGTCCCGTCCAATTTCCATCGGGCCGGACACGAACATCGGGGTGCCGTTGACCTTCGAGCTCAACCGCACGAAAACGGAGCTCGGAGACCCGACGTTGATGAAGGTCCTGACAGGCTTCACCACCGCACGAGGCCAATCCTCGGACAAGTGGAATTTGCCACGCAGTTCCGTCACATCATTGACCTGGGTCGACTTCCCGACCCATTCCGTATCGTACCAATTGACGGTGCGCATACGCAGGAACGGTTCCTGCGAACGCTCACCGTGGGCGAAAGCTGGAGTAACATCCAGTACCGGCGTGCCCGCCAGTGTCGCCATCCCGCAGAATCCTAACATCCACAGTTTGAAGGCGTGTTTGGCGTTCATGCTTTCCCCCCAGTCGCTTTGTTGCTATGAGCCAAGGTGGCATACGCGAAAATGTCATGAACCTTCGTGGTTCGCTGTCTGTCATCCGTCAGGTAGAAGTACGCGGTGCAGAAGAACTTCCCGAACTGCCACCAGAGGACGTACATCAGTGACGAGGCGAAGGCCGCGAAGAACGAGGAGATCATGGTGCTGTGTCCGCCGAATGTGCGGAGCGATCCGACCTCGATCATGCGGATGTATTCCGGCGTCCCGGTGCGAACATAGGCGAAGCCCATGTAGTCCGCCCACGAGAGCAACGTGCCGTCAATGACGACCGGCGTATGGCTGTAGGCGAAGATGGCCCAATTGGTCGGGTAGAACAGGATGGCGAACAGCCACGCCCCGATCACCGCCGTCAAGGTCCAGTTCCTCGTCAACAACAGGATGATGTCCAACACAATCGCGCTCGGAAGCAGCGTGGAGGGCATCACGAAGTTATACGGATAATTGGACCACCACCACCAGGCGGCCCAGATGGTGACCCACTTGCCGGCCAGGAGTGCCAGAATGCAGATGGTCGCCCCAAATGGTTGCCGATAGTTGACCCAATTGTAGTATTGCAGTGCGGCGCAGAAGGTAATGGCGGTGATCGGCGTCACGATCGGCCACCATTGCCGGTCCTTCCAGTCGATCCAGAAGTCCCAGTCACCCGCCAGCAGGTCGAAGTGCATGTGGAATGTGCCGACGATGGTGACGAACAAGATGGGAATAAAATAGATGTAGTCGATGTGCCTCGACATTGCGACGCCTTCCGGCGGCAATTTCGCGGCCTTGATGATCTCATCGGTCCTAAACATATCTGGCATCCTCCGTCATTCAGCCGACCGGAAGATTGATCCGATGCTGCCAGACCAACCTTCCGACATCGACCTACGGTTCATGTGATTTGCCGTCCGTTCCATCTCTCAAGAATTAGTACCCGGACTTGGCACCCGGGTTCACCTGGCTGGGGAACGGATCCAGGATGCTCTTGGGCGCGTTGTTCCAGATCACGTCCGCCAGATTCGACATCCGGCTGACGATCTGCGCCGCCACCCCGCCTCCCGCTCCGAACAACCCGCAC
>VGXE01000090.1 GCA_016873455.1 Nitrospira sp.
GACGGACACACGCCCGATCGCGTGTTTTGGGACAACCGGCCCACACAGCCTGCTGCTGCGTAGGCCTCAACCGCCAGGTACCACTTATGAACTGGCAGAAACTGTCCAAACAAGCGGAGCCACCTCTAGCGGACAAGTTTGCTTGTGAACATCACCTAACAATTTGATAACCCGTGGTGCCAGCTTGCTAAGTGCGTAATCATTAGCAAGTTTGCCTACCATTGCACTGCAGTAATACTGAGCACGATAGCCTGCCGATGAGTTATGGAATAGATCTACAATTTTGGTATCCAGCTGCAGCGTAATATCAACACGGTAATACCCAGGATAGTCTCTAATCTTTGTACGCTTATGCGTGAGTATAGTTGCCTGCTTGGCGATGTAAGCCACAATGTTGGCAAACCCTGGTCCGTTAAGAAGTTGCTGGCGACGACGACCGTGAATCGTCTCACCAAGGCACCATTCCTTAGATGATATCCGTGCCAAGCTTATCGGCATAGAACCTCGGTTCCACTCTATCTTTTCCGGCCATGAGGGATGGAGGACTCCCACCACCCCTTCCCAACGGGTGGCCTGGGTGATCTCCTACTGCGCGCATGCACCGAGCACAGCCCTCAAGTGCGCATCCGATCAATCCGAGTGCGCGGTGCGCGAGCAAAGGAGATTACCCGGGCCGCCCCTCTCCGCAGTCCTCATGATGCTGCGATCGGCCGCGCGCATCGTTCGTCACCTGCTCTTACACCTGACTATGGTTCTCCCACACCTTGCCCAACGGCTCGTTTGGCATTCTCACGCCGAACCTTGTTGCTCTCCAGCTTATCGTCAGCATTGCCCTCAGTAGACCCACAGCCGCTCATGTTATTCACCAATCGGGGATCCCTTAGGTTCGGCGCTTCCACACATCGGGGTTGCGATGTGAATGCAGCACGGCCAGAATGGCTACCGTCTCCGCTTCAAAGAGAAAATACACGCCGTACGGAAACTGGTGAAGAAGCGCTCGGCGCACATCACCTTGTATCACCGGAAATTGTCGAGGATTTTCTTCGATTCGCCGGAAGACGAGAGCCAGTTCATCGAGGAATCGATCTCCTAGACCCGATCGCTGGTCCTCATACCAAAGGGCTGCTGCTTGGATGTCGAGTTCGGACTGAGGTTGGACGGCAAAACGTCGAACCATGAAGGGGGTTACCGATTGCGAAGCTTGTCCTCGATGTTGGCACGCACGTTAGACCAAACCCTGCCTGCTGAAGGATTGGCGCGGTAGGCTTCAAGCCGCTCCTGGATAATCTGTTGATGCCACTCAGGAACAGGAATTTGCTCCGGCGACGCTGCAATCCGATCCCACAGCGCCTGCACATAGTCAATCTGCTCGCTGATTGTGAGATCGTCAAATCCGGGAGGCGGGTTTGGGATCACATTTGCCATATGGGGCACTCCTCTGGCGGCAAGTATAGCGCAAACTTTCTACCAAGCAAACCAACGTTTCAAGGCTGCCCCCCAACCGTGCATGCCTCCCAAGTCCGAGGGGCAGGGGACCAGTCCATCAGCGACTGGTCCTGGTTCCTTCACCCTCCAACTCGGCTGGAAGGGATGGGGACGGAGGCTCGGCCATGGCGGGAGTGCGATAGCAAGAGGAAGAAGAGACACAGGCCGCCGTTCTGCTATTCCGGTAAGGCGGCCGGTCAACAGTACCGCCTAAAGCAGCCGTGAACGCTCAACGCATCATGGCCGAGCCGAAGCTGCCCGCCCTTCGTCAGCCGAGGTTGCTTGCCTGCATGATGCAGCATCGAACGCACCCACTGTTCGTCCTGGTCTACGCTAGACCGAACGAATGATCTTCACCCCCGCGTCCTGATCAATCCGCCCCAGCGCCGACACCTTCCCATGTCGCTCCTTATGCACAAGCCGCTCAATCTGTACGATCGCCCCGCGATGCCACTGATCGAACGCCTCGTTCTGCAGAGACACAAGACGATCTTGCCGTCCCACTTCTTGCCTGCCCTGCTCATTACACAACCAGGCCCGTTTCTCCCCCTTCATCTCCCGCAGCTCACTCACGACGCGATAGACATCAGGCTGACGACCAACGATGGTCTTACCGTCTTTGCGTAACAACAGATACGAGAATTTCAGTGCGTCTTTGATCAAACCGACTTCCTCATCAATCTGCTGGATAATGGCCGGCGGATCCCACGCCCGCTCCTCATGACACCAGTCATGCTCTCTGGCCAATGCAGGGCAGGAGTGCTCGTGGAGGCAGGGGCTATAGACTGTGCAGACCTTTTCCTGCAGCAGCCGGTCACGTATCTGAAGCATCGCACGCGACGTCTCCCGCAAGGCCGGCTCGACGATCATCATGGTGCCATGCGGAGCCAGCAGCGTGAATGCCTCCGCCACCAGGCCGGTTCGTGTCCCAATCGGATCCTTCGAGTCCGCAAAGAGTTCGTTCAGGCAATTGGCGAGAATGATCAGATCGAACGGAGCCTTTCCCCTGATCTGCTCCAGCCATGCTCGTCGTTCGAGGTCTCCCTCGTACGGGTGCAGTCTCGCGTGGGTAATCCTCGTGGCACGGCAGTATCCATTCCATAGCTGATTCGCTTGACGAGTAGTCTCAGGCGCATGATCCAGTGCCACGACGGAGAGTGTGGATGAGGATCGGCGGCGATACCACCAGTCGAGTACGGCGAGCGCTCCCGTTCCAGGCCCGGAACCGAGATCCAAGACAGAGAATCGACGGCCGTCATCCGGAACAGGCATCTCATCGAGTAAGATCTGGATCTTTGATAGATTAACCGGAAGAAAGTACCTCAGATACGCGGCTGCCAGGAGCGGATCATCCAAATAGGCCTGGCTGATCGCGTCCCGTTCCCTGGTAAAGAGTCGTGAGAGTTCGGCTACAGCCTGGATGAGCCGAGAGTCTGACATCCCTTTTGCAGAGCAAGCCTCCTCGATGACCTGGAGCAAAAGCGGCGAAACGGTGGCGTTGTGGCGTTGCATGAGCCTAGTGTATGCTCAGTCTATTACGGAGGACAACCATGACAGATGACATTATGAAGGCCTACAAAGACGTCGAATCTGCAGTGGAACGTTATATCAGACTCCTCCACGATCACGTGTCCATGTTGCAAAACATCGAACCGCCTGGATCCGACAAGGTCGTCCGGCTGACTGCGGGATCAAAGGCCATGACGGACAGCGCCTCGATCTATCTCTCCTATGCCAAGTATGTGGCCTACGGCATGCCGGTGAGCGAGGAAATGGTGGAGGACGAGATACAGAGCTGAGTACCGTCAACCGTCATGCGTCAATCGTCATTCGTAAGACACGAAGCCGAAGCTCCTACCGATTGACAGTTGACGAATGACGGCATACGCGGCGTCGCTAAAAAAAACAAAGGCCCGACCCCGCAAGGGATCGGGCCTTTGTTTTTTTCAGCCTCGCCGTCAGATGCTGCGCATGAAGTGGGCGACTTCGTCAGGATTGACGGTCCCACCCATGATTTGCGACATCGCGACGTTCGTGGACTTCTTGCCGGTCAGACCGGACTCGACTTCATCCACGATCAATTCCACCGGCATCGACTGACCACCGTAGACGCGCGGACCGCCGATGATCTTGGCCTTCGAAAAACCGTAGATCGCCGTGGCGACTTCCTTGGCCAACCAGCCGACGTAGTTGAATTCCGGCACCACGATCAGCTTGGCCTTGCCGCAGAGCTGCCGTAGTTCCTGCGTCGGGAACGGGCGGAGCGAGCGGACCTTGATCAAGCCAACGTTGAGGCCTTTCTCTTTGCAGAGGCGCACGGCTTCCCGAGATTGTGCCGCCGCGCTTCCGGAGGCGATGATGATCGCCTCGGCGCCTTCGACGTTCTCCGCGGTGAGCAATCCGCCCAGGTACTTATTGATGTACTTGCGCGATCGCTCCACAGCCGCCCACACTTCTTGCTGCCACACAGCATGAATGTTGTACGCCATGAAGTTGGACTTCTGGACTGGGGCATCGCGGGACAAACGCGCGGGAGGATTCTCCGCATCAAGTACCGGCACGGCGCCACGCCAAGCTTCTCGCGGCGGCAGCTTGATCCCACGATCCTGCATACGCACATAGCCGCGCGCGTGCGTCACGAAGAACCCGTCGCAGCAGACACCGACCGGCAACGTCACGTCGTTATGTTCACTGATCGTAAAGCCAGCCATCGTAAAGTCAAACATGTCCTGCTGGTTCTCGGCGTGGAACACGATCATGCCGCAGTTCAGCAAATACGACACTTCGATGTTATCCGGTTGAATCGCGAGCGGTGCATTGACCACACGGCACGTGAACATGGCAACGACCGGAAGACGGTGGCCTGGCCAGGAAGCGATCCCTTCCAACCCACGCAACGTGCCGGGACCCGCAGTCGCAGTATAGCAACGGACGCCAGCGCGGGACCCACCGGCGATGGCTGCCATGACGCCGACTTCTTCTTCACCTCGGTAATATTCTTTCACATAGCCTTCGCCGTAGAGCACACCGACCAGCTGCATGGTTTCAGACTGTGGCGTGATGGGATAGGCGATGGCTAGATCCACATTCGAGCGACGGACCGCTTCTTTCGCGGCCTCGCTGCCGGTGATGAATTCTTTCGTCCGTGGCGCCTCGTGGAACATATACTCCGGCGTCACCACCTTTTGCCGTTTGGCATCGGCATGCGGATCTTTCTTGGCCGCACTGGGTGGAGCTGCCACGCTGGTGATGGGATCACCTTGAGGATTCGTTTTGACTTCGGTCTCGCTCATGGGTGCACCTCTTGGCTAATTTGAGCGTTGCCGCCCGGCCTTATCCTTCTCGTTTCATGTGTTCGGCAGTATGGCCGAACATCGCCGCACTGCCGCTTCCGCCTGGTGTCGGCGCGAATTCCATTGGATTCGCATGGGTCTTGCCGCCGTGGACTTTCGATTGCGTGCCGGTGAAGCGCACGTTCTCCCCATTCTCCGGTAGCTTGATGCCCATTTCTTCCCGCACCTTCTTGAAGATCTGCGCGACACGCTTGATCTTGAGGGTATCGGAATCTCGAATCGTGAGCATGGCATCTTCATGGCCCTGTTCAGCACAAATGGCCATGGTACAGCAATTCGTTCCTGCCCGAATCATCTTGAGGGTCAGATTCGCATAGTGGCAATGGACACCGATAAAAATACAGGCTTCGATCTTATTGCCCCAGATCGTGAGATTTGGATGATTGGGGTTGATGACTTCTTCCGGGTCGATCTTAGGATACTTCGGCCGATAATCCGGCATCGGAATGATCATGACTTCCGGAATCTGCGCCGCGATTTCCAGCGTCGCCTTGGCTTTTTCCACCGCGTGATCGTTCCATGCCCAGAGCAACAGCGGCCCAGGGAAAATGGTCGCGTTCGGACTGGTCAACATCTTGCGCGCCATCTCTTCGATGACCACTTCTTCATTCGGCTCGAGCAGGCCATAATACAGGCCCTGCCCGGGATCCGGCAGCGACACGCCCAACTGCGCGGCTGAGGGAGGATGGAAGCCGGCCGGCCCCGGCACAATAATACGTTCTCTTGTGTCTGTTGTTGCCACGCCCCTTCCCCTTTCCTACACTTATCCGACGACCGGACTGGCTAACACAGCCGTCGTGCTCTTTTCGCCATACGTTATGTTTTCGGTCAACGCCGCCTTCGGCAACTGATCGATCATGATCATCTTGATGGCATTGTTCTTCGCCATATTGTCACACACCCACACGCACTGCGCGCAGCCCTTGCAGCGATCTACGGCCACATAGGCTGAACCGTACTTGAATCCTTTGTCCTTGCCCATTTCGTCGCTGTACTGAATCGTATTGGCTTCAGGACAATACTGCGTGCAGAGCTTGCAACTCTTCGCAGCACAGATATCGACGCTAATATCAGCTACAAGATACATGGTGCTCCTTTACACAGCTGCCGCAGCGACCGGTTCTTCCGCGCGCTGAACATCCTTGGCCGCCCACCCTTTATCGACGGCATGGTTCCAGCCCGCCCGCATCACCGCGACATTTTTCTCGATGAGTTCCTGCTTCTTCTTGAACTTCCGCTCAACGACACTGTCCAATGCCGCCGTGCCGCCCGACACCACGAATCCTTTGCCGAGGAACCGATCCTTCACGGCCTGATCCAGCCCTGCCATGCTCGTCAGCCCGGTGATCGCGCCGATACAGCCCATCAACGCCATATTCGTGGCGAGATCCATGCCTGCCACTTCCAATGAGATCTTCGTCGCTGGGAAGTAATACAGCTTGGCGCGCTTCTGTTTCAGCTCGGCCGCCTGATCCCGATGTAGGTTCATCGGCCCATCGTTGTTGATCAGCGCAATCCCATCGTCCTTCAACCCAAAGTAGAACGGCATGGTGTAGGACTTGCCGTGCGTAATCACTTGAGGATGGAAAATGATAATGATGTGCGGGAACGTAATCTCGCCGATTTCATAAATCGCTTCGTCCGAGACGCGGACGTAGCTTTCAACCGGCGCCATCCGCTTTTCCGACCCGTAAAACGGAACGATCGTGCTTTCGCCGCCGGCATTGATGACGGCGGTACTGAGAATGTGCGAGCCGGTGACGACACCCTGGCCGCCGACGCCCGCCATCCGAATGTTGAAACGCTTCGCCATGGTAACCCTCCTCGTGAATGCCTAGGCCTTGTTGGGAATCGCGGCGGCCGGCTTAGCGAGAAACTCCTTGTAGCCATAGCGCTCAGTGAGGTATTGCTTGGCTTCTTCGCTGACATATTCCGTGAATTGATACCGGTCGTTCTCGACCGTCTTGGCGTCTTCCATGACCTTATCGGTCGGAATCGCGTACTCGATATTGCAAGACGTGTAGGCCTGAATGTAGGTCGACCCGACTTCGCGGGCGATCAACACGGCCTTCTTGATCACGCTTTCCACGCGCCGCGGATTATTCGGCACCACCGTGGCGACATACGCGCAGCCGGCGACCTTCGCCATTTGCAGCATGTCCATTTTCTCGAATTTCTTGCCGAGCGGGGCCATCTTCAGCACGGCCCCTCGATTGGTCATACCGCTCTCCTGGCCCCCGGTATTGCCGTAGACTTCGTTGTCCAGCATGATCGTGGTAAACCGTTCCTTGCGGAACCAGGAATGGAGCACCTGCTGGAAGCCGATGTCCGCCGTTCCACCGTCTCCGGCCATCACGACAACATCCTTGGGCTTATCGCCGAATCGAAGACGCAGACCGCGGGACAACCCGCTCGCCACGCCGTTTTGATCGCCGTAGTTGCCGTACACGAAGGGAATCGCCGCCTGAGAAATAGCCAGACGTCCGCAACCGGCGGTGCCAACCGTAATGGTGTCTTCGGGATTGGGGAATGCCACAATGGCGAGACGAATGAAGAGCGTCATGGCACAGCCCGCGCACATGGGGTGCTCCTCCAACACTTCCTTGAAGCTGCCCATCTGCGAGACCGTCACTTTCTTCCCGAACGGGCCATGTTCGACCATGTCCCGATATTCTTTCGGCATGAACTTTTCGAACCCATTTGAAAATTTCACATAATCGAGACTCATCA
>VGXE01000091.1 GCA_016873455.1 Nitrospira sp.
ATATTGACGAAGCCCTCGCTTGAGCAGAGTTTCGGCAGGTTGCGGCAGTTGAACAGATGCAGATGACGAGGGGAGTCGAGATGTAGCCAGTTTCGACCGAACCAGCGATGGCCGAGACTGCCGGTGTTCGGGGTAAGCATGATGAGCATGCCTTGAGGTCGAAGCAGGCGGAGACATTCGCGAATGGTCTCCTGCGGGTCGGGAACGTGCTCGATGACGTGGCTCATCAGGATGGCGTCGAAAGAGCCTGCGGGGAACTCCAGGGACGATAGTTCACCTGAAAGAACATCCAGCCCTCTGGCGCTTGCCAGCTTGGCGGCACCGGCATCGGGCTCGACCCCGGTCACCGTCCACCCCAGATCACGGAACAGGGCAAGTCGATCACCGTTGCCGCAGCCGATTTCAAGCAACTTCCCTCCGGGTTGCCAGGGCAGCCACATTGCCATGGCCTCCATGCCGATGCGGCGATGGGGCACGATAGCCATCAATCTGCCGATCGCCCGAATAAACACATTGCACTCGGTTGCCGGATAGCCGAAACGCTGCCGGATGTAGCTGTTGCGGGCACGATGGTAGAGGTGGCGCAAGCCTGATGCTTCGCTACTTGGGGTGTGCGTATAGTAGGTTTGGTAGGCTTTGGCCAGGGTCGCGGCATCAGGCATGGGGTCAATCCGGACAAAACCGCAGTCAGCGTTGGCGCAGCGATGCAGGTTCCATGATCCAGGGGCATTCCCGATCCGGTCTTTGAGGTCAGCATGGAGAAGTTCTGTACCGCTTCCACATAGCCTGCAAAACGAGGCTGTCATGGAGCTTCTGAGTAGCCGTAGCGCGCTCAATTGTGTTCTATGCATGGCGAGGTCCTCAATGAGCCAGTGACTGTGACAACGGCATCAATTGTCTCAGTGGTCATAGAGTGACTCTGATAGAATATTCGGTTATGCAGGGGGATGGAAAGAGGGGAAGTAGTGAGGGGCAAGAGACGAGACCGGCGACCGGGACTTGCCTCGATAGTGGTGTAAGCCAAAAGTCGTATAGACCAATTTTTGCATTATACAAACAGGTAGCATGTCATGGCATTGGGCTCGGAAAATGTTGTTGATGTGGTAGGTATAGTTGCCGAGATACTGCGGCAAGCAAACGATTCAAAGCGAATCGTTTTCGTGTCAGGCAATTTCAATGTGATTCATCCGGGCCACCTGCGGTTGTTGAATTTCGCCGCCGAGTGCGGGGAGCTCTTGGTCGTGGGTGTCACCGGAGACGCTTCACCGGGTGTCTTTGTACCAGAGAACCTGCGCCTGGAGGGCGTGAAGGCCATCAGTGCCGTGAGTTTTGCCTTCATCTTGCCGGTTCCTGTGGAGGAGTTTGTTGCTGCTTTGAAGCCGCACGCGGTCGTCAAGGGCAAGGAACATGAGGGGCATTCCAATCCGGAGCTGTCTGTTGTCGAGGGCTACGGCGGCAAACTGTTTTTTTGTTCGGGTGAGACGCGTTTCTCGTCAATGGACCTGTTGCAGCGCGAATTCCGTGAAACCAATTTATCCACGATCCGCAAGCCCACCGACTTTCCGGCTCGTCACGGTTTCGATAACCGAGGCCTTGTTGACTTGGTTGGCCGGTTTTCCTCTTTGCGTGTCGTCGTCGTGGGCGATCTTATTGTCGATGAATATGTGACCTGCGACCCCTTGGGGATGTCACAGGAGGATCCGACTGTCGTGGTGACGCCGATCAAGCATGACTTGTTTGTCGGCGGCGCAGGTATCGTGGCCGCGCATGCTAAAGGCTTGGGGGCGCAAGTCAAGTATTTCGGCGTTGTAGGCGAGGATCAGGCTGCTAATTTCGCGATGCAGACGCTTCATAAGTACGGTGTCGATGCCTGCCTGGTCAATGATGAAAGCCGGCCTACCACTTTGAAGCAGCGCTATCGTGCTCGCGGCAAGACGCTCCTGCGCGTCAGCCACCTCCGGCAACACGAGATCAGCCGTGAATTGATCACCCGCTTGCTCGATGAGATGGATCGGGCTTTGGATAAGGCAGACCTGCTTGTGTTCTCGGATTTCAACTACGGCTGCCTGCCTCAGCTCCTGGTTGATGAAATCATCTCTCGCTGTGCGCGGCTTGGGGTGCCGATGGTTGCGGACAGCCAGTCATCGTCGCAGATGGGAGATGTCTCCCGCTTTCAGGGCATGCTGTTATTGACGCCGACCGAACATGAGGCGCGGTTGGCGGTCCGCGATACCGCTTCAGGTCTGGTTGTGCTGGCGGAAGTGCTTAATCGTAGAGCCAGGGCTGGCCATGTGTTCATCACGCTCGGAGCCGAGGGAGTGCTGATTCATTCTGCCGATGGCGCGCTTCAGGGACTGACTACCGACCAGTTGCCGGCATTCAATACGGCGCCCAAGGATGTTTCGGGGGCCGGTGACTGCCTGTTGGTGTGTGCGTCGATGGCGCTGGTTGCAGGAGCGAGCGTTTGGCAAAGCGCATATCTCGGCTCCATCGCCGCCGCCTGCCAGGTTGGCCGGGTCGGGAATTTCCCATTGACGGCTGCCGAAGTGATTCAGGAATTGAATCTGTGAGGGCATTGCTTCTTGCTGCGGGCCTGGGAACGCGCCTGCGGCCGATTACCGACCACATACCGAAATGCCTGGTGCCGATCCATGGGAAACCGTTGCTTGGCTATTGGCTCGATATGCTGTTACCGAATGGCGTCGAGCGGGTTCTGGTCAATACCCATTACCTGGCGGATGCGGTACGTGAGTTCGTGGCAGCTTCGAATTGGCGAGATTCCATCGAGACGGTGCATGAGGAGGTATTGCTTGGCACGGGCGGAACCGTGTTGAAGAATCGCGATTTCCTGGCTGGCGGGCCGTTCATGGTTGTTCATGCCGACAACTTGTCCCGTTTCGATGTGGGTGCGTTTATCCGCGGGCATGAGTGCAGACCTGCCGGTGTCGATATCACGATGATGACTTTCGATACCGATGCGCCAAGCAGTTGCGGCATCGTCGAACTTGATGACCGGGGGGTGGTGGTCGGGTTCCATGAGAAGGTGGCGGCGCCTCCGAGCAATCATGCCAATGCCGCTGTTTATATTTTCGAGCCATCGGTGCTCGATTATCTGGCATCGCTGGGTAAGACAGTCATCGACATCAGTACGGAAGTCTTGCCCAGGTATCTGGGAAGGATGCAGGCCTTCCGCAATTCCGACTATCACCGCGATATTGGAACTCCGGAAAGCCTGGCACTGGCCGAGCAGGAGTTCTGATGCAAGTGGGCTCGGTAACGGTAATTGTCGTCAACTTCAATGCCAAAGATACCTTGCCTCGCTGCCTGGAAGCCTTGCGTGCACAGTCTCTGCAGGCCGCGCGAGTCATCGTCATTGACAATGCAAGCACTGATGGTTCGATCGAGAGCGTCAGAGAACTGTTCCCGGAGTTCGAGTACGTTTGCCTGCCTGAGAACACGGGTTTTGCGGCGGCGAACAATCGGGCGATTGAGCGCTGCGACAGCGAGTTCGTCGCCTTGCTCAACCCGGATGCGTTTCCCGAACCGGCTTGGCTTGAAGAACTCGTGATGGCGGCAAGGCAAAATCCCGACGCTGCATCCTTCGGATCCTGTCAATTGATGGCGAACGATACCGACGTGCTGGATGGCATCGAGGATGTTTGCCATATCAGCGGACTGGTGTGGCGAGGAGGCCATGGTCGTTCCAGAAATGGTGACGACAACTCGGCCAGGGAAATATTCTCGCCTTGCGCGGCGGCAGCGCTTTATCGGCGGCAGGCGATCCAATCGGTTGGAGCGTTCGACGAAGATTTTTTCTGCTACGTGGAGGATGTCGATCTGGGGTTTCGCTTGAGACTCTCCGGTTGGCAGTCATGGTACGTTCCAACTGCCGTGGTCAGGCATGTGGGTTCGGCAACCACGGGCGGGGCACACAGCAGTTTTGCCGTTTATCATGGTCACCGTAACCTCGTCTGGATGTTTGTCAAGAATATGCCGGGGTACTTGTTCTGGCTTTTCCTGCCATTGCATCTCGCCATGAATCTTGCCAGCGTCGTCTGGTTCATATTTAGGGGGCAGGCAGCAACCATTCTCAAAGCCAAGGGGGATGCGATCCTCGGCATACGAGGCGTCTGGCAGAAGCGCACAATCGTGCAGGGCCGTCGCACCCTGCCGGCTACTGCTTTGTTGGTCATGCTGAACAAAACTCTCATTCCATACCGGAGACAGAACGGTACCAATTCTTTCACATGACAAACTCTGAACTGCGGTCAGATGTTTCTGGCATGGAAAACGATGTTTCCATTGTCGTAGTCAACTACAACGCCGGAAAGCTTCTTGAGCCCTGCATCGACTTGAGCCTTCAGCAGGCAGGGGAAGTTATCGTCGTCGATAATGCCTCGGCCGATGTGAGCATGGTCGGGGTGACGCGCCGGTTTGGGGGGAATTCACGGCTGAAGATTATACGAAACGAGACCAACCTCGGCTTTGCTGTTGCGTGCAATATCGGAGCGAAGGTGGCGACTGGCCAGTTTGTGTTGTTCCTGAACCCAGATGCTGCCTTGGAAGAAGGCGCGGTGAAGCAGCTCCGGCTGGCACTTGACGCCGATCCGAAGGCTGGCATGGCGGGTGGCCTGCTTCTCGATATTAAGGGCAAGGAGCAGGGTGGTGGGCGTCGGGCAGTACCCACGCCGTGGCGCTCGCTTGTGCGTGTATTCCATCTGTCCCGGTTTTCAGATCGGTGGCCGAAGCTTTTTGCTGGTTTCGATCTGCACAAAGAGCCTCTGCCGGACGCCCCGATTGAAGTTGAAGCCATTTCTGGCGCCTGCACGATGGTAAAACGTCATGCCATGCAAGATGTCGGGCCGTGGGATGAAAAGTATTTCCTGCATTGCGAAGACCTGGATCTCTGCATGCGCTACCGGCAGAAGGGCTGGAACATTCTTTTCGTTCCTGCCGCACGCATCGTCCATTACCGGGGCGCATGCAGCCGGTCGAGACCACTATTCGTCGAATGGCACAAGCATCTAGGTATGCTGAGGTTCTATCGCAAGTTCTTTCGACACCAATATCCTGGCGTGCTCATGTGGCTGGTTGCACTGGGCGTATGGTTGCGATTCTGTGCCGTGGCTGCTCATATCGGAGTGCGCGGTATCGGCCGGAAATTCATCGGCGAGCGGAATGAATGATCGGCATGTAGGCGTACTCGGGGCGCGAAGCCTGATTGGAGAATGCCTGCTACCGTTACTGCTGGGGGCTGGCTGGAAGGTGACTGCCTTATCCCGGCAATCGATGGTTTCGAATCATCCGAGCCTTGAATGGCGTCAATGGTCTGCTGACGGCAAGGATGTCGATTTCTCGATTGGCTATTGGATATCGCTGCTGCCGATCTGGATACTGCCGGAGTTCTTTCCTCTGCTTGAGCGATGCGGTGCGCAGCGTGTGGCCGCACTTTCCTCAACCAGCCGGTTCGTCAAAGTCGAATCCTCGGAGCATTGGGAGCGAGAGCAGGCAGCATTGCTTGCAGGTGGGGAGGAACATCTTCAAGACTGGGCGGAATCAGTTGGAAAGCAGTGGTTGGTGTTTCGTCCGACACTGGTCTATGGCCTGGGCCGTGACAAGAATATTGCCGAAATGGCCCGGTTCATCCGGCGTTTCGGTTTCTTTCCCTTGTTCGCCGGTGGTCGTGGCTTGCGGCAACCGATTCATGCCACGGATGTCGCGAAGGTTTGTGCGGCAGCCGTTGGCGATGTGTCAACGAGTAACCGTGCCTACGACATTTCGGGTGCGGATACGCTGACATATCGCGACATGGTTGTTGAGGTTTTCAGGGGGCTGGGCCGGCGACCGATGCTTGTACCCGTGCCATTGTGGAGTGCCAGTCTGGCCCTGTCGCTGATTCGACTACATCCACGATATCGCCACTGGTCGGTGGCGATGCTGGAACGCATGGGACAGAATCTGGTATTCGATCACACCCCGGCGGCGCGAGATTTTGCGTTTCAGCCAAAGCGGTTTGTTCTCGCACCTGAGGACGTGCCGACATGATTTCGCTTATGTTGTTTGTGTTGAGTTTCCTTGTCTCCTGGCGTTTTACGATCTGGCTGTTGCATCGTGCGGAACGGCTGCGCCTGGTGCAGGCGCCAACGCTGCGTTCAAGCCATGTGCAGCCTATTCCAACCGGTGGCGGACTGGGGATCGTAATCGCTTCTACGGTGGCTGGCGTTTGGTTGGCATGGGGGCAATCACAGTCGATCCTGATCGCGACTGCGCTGGCCGTGCCGCTGGCACTGGTCGGATTGTTGGATGACATCCGGCATCTGTCAGCCCGTGTTCGCCTGGGTGTTCAGGTGGCCGTTTGCACGGGATTGTTGATTGCGCTGGGATCTGTGCCTGAAATCACCGTCGGCAATGTCGTGTTGGGCGGCCTGGCTTTATCCGGAATGATTCTCCTGGTTGGTGTATGGTGGATCAACCTCTTCAACTTCATGGACGGCATCGACGGCATTGCCGGCGTACAAGCCGTATTCATGTTATTGGCCGGGGCCGCCTTGACGGCATGGGGAAATCCCGACGCGACGGGCAGTCCGCTCTGGGTGTTGATGCCTTGCGTCGTCGCGGCCACGGTTGGCTTCTTGCTGCTGAACTGGCCGCCCGCAAAAATCTTCATGGGCGATACAGGCAGCACCTGGCTGGGCTTCATGATCTTCGCGCTGGCCCTGCTCACAATACAATCCGGGTGGTTGAGCTATGCGGTATGGCTTGTGCTGGGTGCCGCTTTCATCTCCGATGCGACGGTTACGCTGCTGACGCGCATGGCGCGCGGGGAGCGCTGGTATGAAGCGCATTGCAATCATGCATACCAGCGTTTGGCCCGGCGCTGGCAGGGCGAACGAAACGCAGGCCATCGCTCTGTTGTCTTGTTGTTCGCCATGGTCAACCTGCTGTGGTTGGCACCCATTGCCTGGGCCTGCATGAAGTGGCCACAGTGGATACCCGGCTTGGTTATCCTGGCGTACGCGCCGCTGGTGATGGGCACATTGGCGTTGGGGGCGGGGAAGCCGGAATGATGGAGCGCTCGATGAAAAAAGTGGTTTGGCACGGGGGTCATGTATCAGCAGAAGACAGGCAGCGATTGCTCGGGCAGTCAGCGCTGACGATCTGGTTAACCGGGCTGAGCGCATCCGGCAAGTCCACGCTGGCGTTTGCGCTAGAGCGCCATCTGATCAACGCTGGCCGAGCATGCTATGTGCTTGACGGAGACAATGTCCGGCACGGGCTCAACGGCAATCTCGGCTTCTCGCACGAGGATCGTACGGAAAATATCAGGCGGATAGCGGAAGTCGCGCATCTGATGAATGACGCCGGCCTGATCGTCATCACCGCATTCATCTCGCCGTATCGGGAAGATCGCGCCATGGCCAAGCGCATTATCGGCGCGGAGCGATTTCGTGAGGTGTATGTCAGCACGCCGATTCAGGTCTGCG
>VGXE01000092.1 GCA_016873455.1 Nitrospira sp.
CTTCACGTTTGTACTCCACTGAAAACTTCCGTCGTGCTCTCATGACACCCCTCCTGGCCCATTATGGGCCTTAAGTGAGGTGTCCGTAAAATCGGGGCAGAACCCATGGGGATGATGTCGTCTCTGTCGCCGTGAATGATCAGCTTCGGCAATGAGAGCTGCGGCAGGCGATCGATTAACCGGAACTCCGCCCCCAGCAGCCAATGGACCGGCAGCCCACCATAGTGGTACTTGGCCACCGCTTCGATCGACGGGAATGACGATTCCAGGATGAGCGCGGAAGCCGGCCGTTGCGCCGCGAGTTCTCCGGCGACAGCCGCGCCGAGCGACCGGCCGAATAGGCATAGGCGCTCGGGACGAATCTTCCTGATCCGCGTCAGATAGTCATAGGCCCCAATGGCATCCTGGTAGAGACCGTTTTCGCTCGGATCGTATCGCTGGCTTTTCCCATACCCCCGATAGTCGAACAAGAAAACGGACAATCCCAACTGATAGAGCAACTTCAGATTGTCTAGGCGATTGATGATGTTGCCTGCGTTACCGTGACACCAGAGCATCACCGGCCGGTCTGCTCGCGTCTCGACATACCAGCCGAAGAGCCGCACCCCATCGGCTGACTGAAACCACACATCCTCAAGCGGCAACCCGCTGAGCCTGGCCCAGTCACGATCCTGCCAGGGCTCCGGGTGATAGACAAAGAACTGATCCAGGATGCTCATTACCGTGTGCGACCATGCGTTAACGTATTGGGGAAAGACGAGGAACGACTATGACAGGAATGGGACGTTCTTACGAGGGTTAGTGATTGAGTTTTTGATCAATCTTGTTGCCGGCTTTCTTGAATCCTTCAGCAGTCTTGTTGGCGGCCTTCTTCAGCTTCTGTTCGATCTTCTCTCCGACTTTCTTCTCTTTCAACTTTGTGCCGGCCTTGGTAAACCCTTGTTCGATCTTATTGCCGACTTTTTGTGCGGTGTTTCCAATCCGTTCAAGGACACCAGGACTCTTGGCCGACTCATCTTCGGCAAGAGCCACAGAAGTTGAGATGAACCATAGCAGCATAAGCAGCACGAATGTCCGTCCAAGAGTGCGGCAAAGATCCACGGTTACCTCTCCGATTATCCTGAAGAAAAGGATACCACGAACTGGCCAGACCGTCTCAACGGCCTCTCTCAACCCCCGGTAACGATATCCCGAGCTTACCGGCGACCGGTGCCAACGGGCTCAGTCGCGGTGTACCGCGCTGGAATCGACGCGCGATAGATTTGCAGCAGTGCCAGATCCTCGTCATGTTGCTCCTCCGCCGGAACCATGGCCAGATCCACTTCGCCTGATCGTTGCGGTTGGGCCTGCACGCGGCGGAGGATCCGGAAGAACTTCCATACCAATAAGGGCCACCGCACGCTGAGCGAGAGGATCTCCCATACCCGACGCGGATAGAAGACGAACGGGTTCTCACGCGGCATTGTAGGCCGACGCATGGTCCGTACTTTGCGTCGGAACATGCCCGCTTCGAGCGGATGGATGCCTTCCAACGCAATGCTGCCCCCCAAGCACAACAACAGGAACATGACCTTGTAGATGTCTTGATTTTTCACCGCCGCCCGACGCAATACGCGTTCGACATGCTCCTCTGTATAGTATTGGCTCCAGGCTTGTCGATAGACTTGCTGCCACTCGTCTTTGGACATCCGGGGATGGTCCATCGTGACATGTTCCAAGTCGTACTTGTTCATGTCCGATTCACTCCAGGCACCACGCTCAACATGGTTCCGATGGTCCTCCGATCCCGGCAACGGCGTCAGACAGAAGAATTCTAGACCATCGAGCGGCAACTCATTCTTGATAATCTCAATATCGCGCGCGATGGATTCCGGTGTGTCGGTGGGAAATCCCAAGATATAGCCGGCCACCGTCGTACAACCATGGTCCTTCCACACTTGAAGCATCTTCCGGTACTGCCAAATCTTGTTTTGCCGTTTCTTTGCCCCAGCCAGTGATTCAGGATTGAGACTTTCAAGGCCGATAAAGATGTTGTTGCAGCCGGCTCTGGCGCACTTCTCGACAAATCGGGGGATCTTATAGGCCCCGACATCGACCTGCGCGGTGAAGGAAATCACGAGCCCTTCCTTTTCTCGTAGTTCAATGCACCGGTCGAGAATCTCTTCCCAGTTGCTGTTCCTGGCAAAATCGTCGTCCGTGATAAAAAATCGGCCGACCCCCTGCTGCAGATTGGTTCGAATGATCCGTTCAACATCATCCGCCGAACGATACCGTGACGTCTTCCCTTGGACGTTGATGATCGTGCAGAAACTGCACTGGAACGGGCAGCCCCGCCCCGCGTCGAAGCTGGAGAGCCGGCGAAACGTGTTCTTTACGATCTGAGCCGGCAAAAATGGCGGCGGCGTCCCTTCGAGGCTGAGACCCTCGTTCAGAAAATTGTACAGCGGTTTGAGTTGCCCCGCGTGGGCATCACGCAGGACCTCATCTAAATGTCCCTCCGCTTCCCCGGCAAACAGACTGATGCCTTTTTCCCCAGCGGCGCGAATATCTCGGGGAAGATCGGGAAGCATGGCCACACAGCCACTGACGTGAAATCCGCCGATCATGACGGGAATATCCGCTTTGAGAAACTCGCCAGCCAAATCAACCGCACGTGGAAATTGATTGGTCTGCGCACCGACGAAGCCGACCATGCCGGACCCATAGTCCTTCATGCGGCGGATAATGGACTGGACAGGAATGACCGTATTGGTTTCGTCGTAGAGGTCGATGGTGATGGGCACGTCGTCGCCCAGCACCCTGCGTTCCGCGCAATCGAGCGCGAGACCGTTCAGCACCGCCAGCGTATTCGAGGGGATGGCGGACCGAATCCACTGGATGACGTACCCATCATCGTCGTAATGCGAGGGTTTGATCAGAACAAGGAGAAAGCCCTTTGCTGGTCCCATAAGACGTACGGCAAGCCGCGATGAATCCTTCGCACTACGCCAAAAGCTAGGACGGATGCCGGGAGATGTCAAGTACAACGGATCGCCCGGTGATCCAGAAGGACGGCGATGTCGATGGCTCCCCTTATGAAGCACTCACGCTGGCCATCATGGTATGGCTCAGGTATACTGCCCCGCAGATTTGCATCTCCGATTGAGGATTGACGCGATGGCCGAGGCGTTCCCTGAGGGAACTCACTCAGTGCAAAGTTGCGACGTGCTGGTCGTCGGAGGCGGCCCGGCCGGTTCCGCGATCTCCGCCCTGCTGGCGGAAAAGGACTGGAACGTCCATGTATTGGAAAAAGACCGGCACCCCCGGTTTCATATCGGCGAATCACTGCTCCCCCACTCGCTGCCGATCCTGAAACGGCTGGGTGTCCTGCCTGACATCGAGAAGATCGGCCTCGCCAAATACGGGGCGCAAGTGGTATCGCCGTATCACGGGCGTGCCCGCACGTTGTATTTTTCGAAGGCGCTCGATGGCTCGCAACCGTTTTCCTACGAAGTAAAGCGAGCCGAATTCGACAAGATCCTGTTCGACAATGCCGTCGGCAAGGGCGCGCACATACACGAGGGCGTCCGTGCCAAGCGTGTCGAATTCCGCCGAGGTTCCACCCATCTGGTGCACGCCGAAGATAAGACCGGCCGGGCGCTCACGTACGAAGCGAAATTCGTGGTCGACGCCAGCGGGCGAGACACGTTTCTCTCCGGACAATTCGGGGGCAAATACCGGAACCCGCACCACAACAGCGCGGCGGTCTTTGGACACTTCGAAGGCGTGACGCGGCTGCCGGGACGGGACGAAGGCAACATCAGCATCGTGTGGTTCGACCACGGCTGGTGGTGGATTATCCCGTTTAACGACGGCACGACCAGCGTCGGCGCCGTCTGTTGGCCCTCCTACATCGGCACGAGAAAAGTGCCGTTGGAGCAATTCCTCTGGGACACGATCGCCCTCTGTCCCCCGGTGGCCGACCGCATGGCCAATGCAAAACTTCTCGGGCACGCCTATGCCGCCGCCAATTACTCCTACCGCAGAACGACCATGAGCGGCGACGGGTATATCATGGTGGGCGACGCCTTTGCGTTCATTGATCCCGTCTTCTCCAGCGGCGTGCACCTGGCGCTCAACAGCGCCACGCTGGGCGCCGAGGTCGTCGATGCCTACTTGCGGACCTCTCCGAACTATGCACGCCGATTGAAAGAGTTTGAACGGACCGTCCGCTTGGGCGTAAAAACCTACTCCTGGTTCATTTATCATTTCACCCAACCGGCCTTCCGCCAACTGTTCATGTCGGAAGGCTCTCGGTTCAAGATGGAAGAAGCCGTCCTCTCCATTCTGGCCGGCGATGCCTTCGGGAAATCCCCGACCAAGTGGCCCATCTTCTTATTCAAAATCGCGTATTATCTCGTGTACCTGTTCAACTTCAGAGAGAATTGGGCGGCATTCCAACGCCGCGTCGGCGGTGTCCCGGAAACCGTGACGGCGGTAAAAGATTATGCCGTGCCTCATCAGCCTTAAATAGGACAGGAACGGCGCAACTGTGAAATCGACAACAGCTCCAGGATCGATCAACACAGACCGGCAGAGTGTCGAAGCGGCAACCATGCTGGATGTACGGTATCTCCGCCCTGCTGAGCTCCCATTCGTGTTTGCGGAATCCGATGCCCACCCCATGGCCATCGTGTCGTTTGGGCATAGGCTCCCGGATCCCGTCCCCTGTCCCACCATCATGCTCGACCTGCCTCAGATCGGAGGCTCCCCGTTGGTCGAGGTCTGGACCTCAGACAAGCCGGTGACGATACGCGAGACGGTTGGCGGCTCCATGGCCATGACGAACGATGTGCTTATCGGTTCGTTCCGGCTTGATGAACAGCCTGGTGTCTCGCTCGACGCCACCACCTATGCGGGATATCGAGATCTCCTACAACAGGTCCGCGCGATGGGGTACCCGCACTTGTGGAGAATCTGGAATTATTTTCCTCACATCAATGGCGATCAAGACGGCCTCGAGCGCTACCGCCGATTTTGTGTGGGACGGCACCAAGCCCTGACGGAGTCACTGGCTGATTTCCCCACCTCGCTCCCAGCCGCCACGGCTGTGGGCACGCGATCCGGCCCGCTTCAGATTGTGTTTCTCGCCGGCGCGCAGCCGGCGACACACCTGGGAAATCCTCGCCAGTTAAACGCCTATGAGTATCCCGAAGACTATGGCCCCCGGAGCCCGTCATTCGCTCGGGCAACCATCACCAGGGCAGAGCATGATGCCCGGCTATATATCGCCGGCACTGCGAGCATTGTCGGACACTTGAGCCAGCATACCGGCCTTCCAATGGAACAGGCGAGGGAAACGCTTCGAAATATCCACGCGGTATTCCATCAAGCCAAGCATGTCACGGGCCTCGATTTCACGGAGCCGCAACGCCGGACCTTGTACAAAGTCTATGTGCGCGAGCCGAATTTGTTCCCGGACATTCGGCGCGCGCTCCAAGACTCACCGCTGTCCTCTCACCCTGTGGTATTTCTCGAAGGTGACCTGTGCCGCCGAGAACTGCTGATGGAGATTGAAGGCTTGATCATCGCGGAGTCATTCTCATCGTGAAACCAGGCGCGTCTCACAGAAACGGAGACCGCCGTCACACACAAGACGGCCCTGCTTCGCCTCGATTCTACTTTTCAATCGACTGTGATTGGGTACCAGGCTCCCAAGCGGGGCTGGAACGACTATTGGATCTGTGTGCCCGCTATGGGATCATCGGCACCATCTTCTTCACCGGACGTTTCGCCGAAATGTACCCCGATTTGGTGCATGAGTGTTACCGCCGTGGACATGAACTCGGTACACATGGCTGGGAACATGGCGGACTCGAAGAAGATGAAGACTTCCGTCGCGCCGGATATGGGCAACAACGGGACTGGATCCGCCGAGCCACAGATGCGGTCGACCAGGCCACAGGCATTCGCCCGGTGATTTTTCGGGCACCGAATCTCCGCATTGGGGAAGTCACGTTCCGTGTCTTGGAAGACGAAGGCTATCAATACGACTCATCCATCCCGGCCAGACGCTTCGACATGGGATTTGGGCGTGTCCACTATACACAATATTTCTGGGCGCCACTGGAACCGTACAACCCCTCTTGGCAGGGGTTGCATCGGCCTGGGAAAAGTCCCATTCTGGAAATTCCCCCGTCGGCCTGTCTCTTTCCAATTAATCTGGCCAGTTTACGAGTGCTCGGCCTGCCCACCGTGAAACGCATGATCGACTGGGTCGGCCGACGTTCCCAACACCTCGTATTTTACTGCCACCCCTCTGAGTTCCTTTACGCCAGAGACCAGGTCTTTCCTCGATCGATGTCCAAATGGAATCAGAGGGGCATGAATCCGGCCAATCTCTCGCTCATCGAGTCGTTGATCGACACCGTATTCGCATTAGGCTACACACCTGCCTTACTCGTGAACGCCGTCCACGGTCGAATTGAGGCCACCCAATCGTCAGCCGCATCGCGTCTAGGCAGTCTGCGGTCTGATCTTATCTAAGCAAAAGGAGGAGGAGAATATGATGAAACGGATACAACCAGTTCTGTTGTTCCTCTGTGTGGCGTTAGTGGCCGTCACAGGTTGTCGTGCAGGAGGACCGATTTACAACGTGAAGGATGCCCCGGTCTCAACAGCGAACGGGAAAGACGTGACCTTAGACCAGGTCACGAAGGCCATCATCGAAGCCGGCACGGGACTCAAGTGGAGCATGGCGGTCGTCAAGCCTGGACAAATCGTCGGCACACTCGTCGTGCGAAGCCACTCCGCAGTCGTCGATATTACGTACACGACGAAAGCGTACAGCATCACTTACAAGGACAGTAATAATCTGAAGTACAATGCGGAAAAGCAGACGATCCACGAGAACTATCGAGGGTGGATCCAGAACTTGGACAATACAATTAAAGGCAAGCTGTTAGCACTCGGAATGTAGTCCCATCTTCCCCGTCTCTGCCATGTGGTTCGGTAGGGACGGGGTTCCTTCCACGCTTATCCAGTCTCCCTGCATCATGAGACCTTTCAGGCCATCCTTCAAGGCTGCGGCACTGGCGGTTCTTCTCCAAGGAGCTCTATGACATCGGCCGTTAAGGAAGGTCTGATTTATTCCCCGTTGGTGATGTGCTATGAGAAATGCAGCACTGAACGGGAGGCGCATCCCTGCACCAACAG